>MGNL01000156.1:2390-21833 GCA_001796785.1 Chloroflexi bacterium RBG_16_51_16
GCACGTTCTCATTTCGACTAAAGCGTTCGCCATTTGGTCTTCACTCCAACCGATCATCCTAACCAATGCCGGGGAGGTTGTTCCTCTCTGTTGTTCCTCAAATTCAACCTAATCTTTTTTGCAATGGTTCGGCATGATTTCGAGCCTACTCGTGGGAAACAACCTCGATTTAGCCTCGCAGAGTTTATTCGAATTGGATTCGAACCGCCCTCGGGACACCGTGAATTTGGTGTTTGTACAATACATTCAAATTCGACGTTCGATCTTTGACTTGCATCAGAGCCTTAACAATCGAATATTTCTAACCATTAAAAAAAGAGACCGCGATCTCTAGCAGCCTCTTTTCATCGACCTAACTAGTAAACTATCTAACTATCCAACTGCTTACTACCTTCTATTCCGGAGGAACGATGGAATATCCAGGTCATCTGCGGGGAGGTTGGTTTGGACCGATCCTGATCTCGCTTCGATACTGGGTCTGAGCTCGGCACCCACGGACACCGACTCGGTGGGGCGGGGGAAGGCAGCCAGTGCAGCCATGCTGCGGTTCTCCTGCCGTGGCAGCCGTTCGAGGGCGCGTCGCGGCACACCGCTCCGCTCGAAGCCGGTTGCGATGACCGTGATGCGGATCTCGTCGCCCATGCTTGGATCGATCACCGCTCCGAAGATCAAGTTGACATCCGGGTGTGCAGTTTCACGGATAATGGCAGCCGCCGTGTTCACCTCGAACAGGGTCAGGTTGGTGCCGCCGGTTACGTTGAAAAGCACGCCTCGTGCGCCATCGATCGTGATATCCAGCAATTGGCTTGAGATCGCAGCCTCAGCTGCTGCCTTCGCCCGATCTTCGCCGGAGCCTGTACCGACCGCCATCAACGCGGCTCCGCCCTCGGACATGATCGTGCGCACATCCGCGAAATCCAGGTTGATCAAGCCGGGGATCGTAATGAGCTCGGAAATACCCTGGATTCCCTGGTGTAGGACATCGTCAGCCAGGCGGAAAGCATCCTGCAGACTGGATCGTTTATCCGATAATTGCAGCAATCGGTCGTTCGGAATCGAAATCAGGGTGTGGGCGTGTTCCTTCATTCGAGTCACACCCGCTTCAGCCGAGTTGGCGCGTTTGCCACCTTCAAAGGTAAACGGACGGGTGACAACACCGATGGTCAGCGCACCGCACTCCTTGGATACCTGGGCAACGACTGGCGCAGCGCCGGTTCCGGTTCCGCCACCCATACCTGCAGTAATGAAAACCATATCCGCGCCCTTGAGCACGTTATAGAGTTCGTCAGCGGTTTCCTCGGCTGCTTTACGGCCGATCTCTGGATCGCCGCCAGCTCCAAGACCGCGGGTTAGCTTGTCTCCAAGCCTGACCCTCAAAGGTGCCTTGGACAGGGTCAATGCCTGTGCGTCGGTGTTGGCCGCGATGAATTCAACACCCTGGATGCCTTCCTCGATCATCCGGTTAACAGCGTTCTGGCCGGCGCCGCCTACACCGATGACCTTGATGCGTGCGAAGGTTTCAACTTGCTGGTAATGCTTTTTCGTCGAGTCCATAGGTTCCTCCTGGCAAGCTGCATTGCCTATATTAAACGTTGAGACGAATTATTAAAAGGGCAAAAACAGGGGTATTTACCATATATATTCCTTACCTAAGGTAGTAGCCTCTTTAACCAGTTTTTTATTACTTCGAAATCCATCTTTATCTCTCCTCTCGTGCGTCGGCGGCGTCTGCCTCTCACACTTAAACTAAGATCGTGTTCGTTCATGGTCAAAGCCCAGCGTAAAAGCCCTACACTGGTGGAAAAAGCCGGTGAATTTAATTTATCGACCAACCCGGTTAGGTTCTCCGGTTGGGCGATCCGCACGGGCATTCCGAGGACTTCGTGTGCGATCCTGCGTATGCCCGGCAGGGCTGCAGTCCCGCCGGTGAGGATCATTCCAGCTGGCAACAGGCCATCGTAGCCGGATCGTTTGATCTCCTGCAAGATCAGACTGAAGGTCTCCGATATGCGGGCTTCGATGATGTAAGCCAGGTCCTGGCGGTTGATCTGGACCGGATGATCTTCGCCGAAGGGACGGATATTGAAAAACTCCTCCGAACCTATTTCGGAACGCACGGCATGGCCCTGTTGTTTCTTTACTTCTTCAGCTTGCTGCACCGGCAGGCGCAGTCCGTGGGCGACATCCTGGGTCACCTGGTTGCCCCCAACAGCCAACACCATTGTGTGCCAGACATCGCCGTCTACATAGATCGCCAAATCTGATGTCCCGCCACCGATGTCACACACCGCGGCGCCCATCTGTCTTTCCTGGTCTGTCAGGACCACCTCCGCGGAAGCCAGTGGATTGAGAACGAATTGCTGGACCTGCACATTGGCAGCTGCAACACACTGGCGTAAATTCTGTACGGTCGCGGCCGCTGCGGTGATGATATGGGTCTCCACTTCGAGCTTGTAACCGTGCATGCCGATCGGTGTCCGTATACCTTCCTGCCCGTCCACATTGAATCCGCGCTGGACGATGTGAACGATCTCGCGGTCATGTGGGATGGCAACTGCGCGGGCTTGATCCAGGGCGCGGGCTACGTCAACAGCCTCGATCAACCCGGACGGGATACCCGCCGCACCCCGGCTGTTGACCGAAGACACGTGTGCACCTGCCAGGCTGACCAGTGCTGTGGTGATCTCGAGCCCGGACGTATTTTGAGCCTGTTCCACCGAACGCACGATAGCCTGCGAGGCTGCGCTTAGATCCACGATCATGCCTTTGCGGATACCATCCGAAGGCACGATGCCCACACCCAGGATGCGCATGGCGCCGCTATCCTCCACGCGACCGACCAGGGTGCATACTTTGGTCGTGCCTACATCGATCCCGGCAACAATTTCATCCATGATCTGCTACTCTGTTTCCAATCCTGTCGAAAAATCTTCATCAGTATCTGCAACCCGGTAATAAGGTGCATCCGGATATTGCATGCTGATATACACCGGGTGGATCCCGCGTGCGACCAGTGAATCAACCAACGTGTAATAAATCTGTAGCTTCAAGTTGATGTTCTTTGATGAATTTCCAAATGTAACTTCCCAACCTCTTTCATCGTTCCAGCCGAGACCTTTCTGTGAATCAAACAGCAGGGCTGAACCGATAGGCAGGTGAGGAGAAAGGTACTGGATAGCTTCCACGAGCTCGCTGGAGATAAACGGATTTGGGTCTTGTGGATCACTGGATAATTTAATACCCGTTTGAGGCGAGCCTGTTGCGATCACCGGAATTAGCGCAGGCAGCGGACCACGAGGTTTGAATGCGACTCCAGACGCATCGATCCAGGTATATTGCTCGTCCTGCTGCCAGTGAATGATGGGTGTGCGCTCAAGCATTCCCACCCATACGTTATTTGGAAAATACACCCGGACGTTCGCGGAGGCGATTTCATGATAATTTTGACGGAGCGTGAAGGCGATCTGCTGAGGATCCAATATGAAAATTGGTTGTCCAGCAATACCCAGCACGGAATTAATCTCCTCCGTTGAGATCCGCTGATTACCAGTTATTAAGGCTTGATCGGCTCGGAAGGTGACCGAGTTCAGGGCAAAATAAATAGAGGCTCCTGCACCGAGACACACAACCAAAGAAATCAGTCGCCATATCAAACCGAGTCTGTCTATCTTAATTCGTGAGCGAGTGAGATTTTGAACTGCAGATCTTCCAACTATTTGTGGATTTTCGATCGGCAGGATATTGGGGAGTATTAATGATAGATTGAATGGCCTGGCAACCTTTTGTTGGGTGTCAGACATGCCATAGGGAGGCTTCCGGCTGGTTATCGATGGCAGAGGTTGGTTAGCTTGTTTGCTGGCGCGAACTAGCCGCTGACCGTGCTTTTGGGCACGGCGTTCACGTACAGCCTGGGCTCGGCTGATCGGACCTTTGGGTCTCATGCGTTCCTCCGGAAACCATGTTCCGTGCGGTTTCGTTCGCGCTTCCGCTCGAGGGCAAGGTCGATCAGCTTCTCGACCAACTCTGGATAAGGAATTCCGCTTGCTTCCCAGAGTTTGGGATACATGCTGATCTGAGTGAACCCGGGTATGCTATTCAGCTCGTTTAAATAGAGGGTATCGGAATCTTTTTCAACAAAAAAATCCACCCGAGCCATCCCTGCGCAATCTATGGCTTTGAATGCCTGTACCGCGTAGGAACGGATTTTCTCCGTAAGGTTGGATGGCAATTTTGCCGGAATGACCAGACCCGATGTACCGTCGATATATTTGGATTCGTAGGAATAAAAATCACGGCTGGGCAGCACCTCACCTGGAACCGAAGCCTGGGGATCATCATTTCCAAGCACGCTGACCTCGATCTCCCTCACCTGGTCCACCGCCTTTTCGATCAAAATTCGCCTATCGTAACGGACAGCCTCCAGGATACCCTCACCCAAATCAGACCGCGTTTGGCATTTGGTTATGCCAACGGAGGATCCGAGGTTCGCCGGCTTGGTGAAAAAAGGATAGCTGCCCAGCCGCTCAGCTTTACCGATGACAGCCTCGATATCCCTCTCGATCTCGCTCCTGAGCGCGACGACCGATTCGATCACTGGTATTCCCTGGGCGCGCATAACATCTTTGAATACAGCCTTGTCCATGCCGACGGCAGAACCTGTGACCCCAGCTCCGACATAGGCAACATCGGCGAGCTCAAGAAGACCCTGGAGAGTCCCATCCTCACCAAAGGTGCCATGCAGAACTGGAAAATAGACATCCACATCTGGTAAAGCATCCAGCTCCACTTTCTTTTGGATTGAATGATAGAGATATAACTGTGATGATCCAGGTTCAGGTGAGAAGCAAACCCTTTGTAATCCTTCTGAATGGTTCACTTCCAATTCGTGCAGCACATCTTCACCGGTCACCCAGTTTCCTTCGCGGGTGATCCCGATCTGAAGAACATCGAATCTCTGGGCATCCAGGACAGATAATACGGATCGGGCTGACATAAGCGAAACCTCGTGCTCGCCTGATCGTCCACCAAACAGGACTGCGATGCGCAGTTTACGAGACGCTGAAACTTGGTTCATATTCTTGGACTACCACTCACCGACCAACTCGATTTCCAATTCCAGGGTGACGCCACATTTCTCTCTCACGGTTCGAACTGCCAGATCGATCAAAGCCCGAACATCGCTGGCCGAGGTTTGCCCATGATTGACAAAGAAGTTGGCATGCCGGTTGCTGATCTGTGCATTTCCAACTCGTGTGCCTTTTAATCCTGCGGATTCAATGAGCCGTCCGGCGAAGTCACCGGGAGGATTCTTGAACATGGATCCCATGCTGGCGCCGGGTGGCTGACTTGCTTTCCGTTCCCTGCCGAACTGCTCGAGTTTCTTGGATACCGTCGTACGATCCGATAGGGCTAAAGCCAATTCAGCCGATAAAACAACAGCCTTGATCTCACCGCGTTTAAGGATGCTGGTTCGATAACCATAATCAAATTTTTTCACCGGCCAGGTTTCCAACCCGGACTGGGTCAATATCTCCGCACGGATTAAGCTTCCGGAGATATCTCCATCGAAGGCGCCGGCATTTCCATAAACAGCACCACCGATCGTTCCAGGTACTGCAGTAGCCCATTCAATTCCCGCCAATCCCTTCGCAGCACAGCGATTTGCCAGATTGCTGAAAACGACGCCTGATTCTGCCAAAACCCTCGGTTCGCGATCACTGGAAAATTGAACCGATCGGGCGCGGTTTAATAGGACGATCCCTCGAAAACCTTTGTCGCTGACCAAAATATTTGATCCGCCTCCAAGGATGTAATAATTGAGATGATGCTCCCAGAAAAACTGCAGTGCATTGGATAGCTCTTCTACAGTCTGAATCGTCAATACGGCATCAGCCATTCCACCGATACGCGCGGACGTATACGGAGCGAGCTTGACTTGTTCACGTAAAGCAGCTCCAAACCTATTGCGCAGAATATCGACAGGAAGCCGAGTTGCAGTCATGGTTACCATATGGATGGCTGATCGTTCTAAGTCCTATTCAACCTTTCAGGGAGTATTTACTAGGTACTCGATGAGTCGGATTATGATCTCCCGCTTGGTACGTTTTTTTTGAACGCGGGTTCTACCAGCAGGTTCATCCATGTTTTTCTTCGGATCTGATTCTCCATCATTGATCACCGGTACCTCAGCAGACCGTATGCGATGGGAAAGTTGCTCGATGGGCTCATGATTGATCGTCATCGTTAACCTCACAATGCCTTCATGATTTCTGTGGATATCCGATCGGCATCACCAGCCGACAGCACCAATAGAACATCTCCACTTCGCAGATCCTTTAATAAATATTCAATCGTTTCTTCAATGGAACCCGTATAATGTGCCGATTTATGCGGCATGGCACTGACAATTTCAGCAGAAGTAAACTCTTGTTTGGGTTCGCGGGCTGCATAGATATCTGTAACAATAACTTCGTCCGCATCGCTGAATGACTTGACAAAATCGAATAGTAAAGTCTGTGTCCGTGAATACGTATGAGGCTGCCATACGGCTTTGATGATCTGATCCGGGTAGCGGGTTCGTGCGGCGGATAGGGTGGCGCGGATCTCCGTTGGATGGTGTGCGTAGTCATCAATGATGATCACGCCTTTGGTTTCACCATGCAGCTCAAAGCGGCGTCCTGTACCTGTAAACTCCGCAAGAGCTGAGGACGCTTTATAAAGTGGCAAACCAAGGACAACAATCACCGCGAGGGCAGCCAGGGCATTGCTCACATTATGTTCACCAGGAACCTGGAGACTGACATCGATGGGTTCAAGTGTATTTAAGTTCGTAACCGCGGTAAAGTCGTATCCGCCGTGCGAATTTAATTTCACAGATCGGGATTGCATCCATTGCGGGCTGTTGATGGTCAATTCTCCGTGAGTGCTGTACGCTACGACGCTCCTGCCATTCTGACGGGCACGAGATAGTAAAGAAAATGCGCTTTCATCATCCGAGCAGGCGATCAGGGTGCCATCCGGGGGTAGGAGATCTACAAAAGCTTGAAATGCGCTCTTCATCTCTCTAAAAGTCGGAAAAATATCCGGATGGTCATGTTCAATATTCGTAATGACCTCAATGCGTGGTTTCAGACCGAGGAACATCCGGTCATACTCGTCTGCTTCAATCACGAATACATCTCCCTGTCCAGCATGCGCATTCACGCCGAAGTTGTTCGATACACCGCCGATTATGAAGGATGGATCCCGACCAAGTACCGAAAGCATCCAGGCGATCATAGCCGTGGTGGTTGTCTTTCCGTGTGTCCCGGCAACCGCGATCCCGTATTTATCTTCCATGATCCGACCGAGGAAATCTGCTCGTTTGTAGACTGGAATACCCGTTTGCCGAGCGGCTTCAACTTCCGGGTTGTCATCTGGAATGGCTGAAGAACGCACAACCCAATCAGAACCAGCGATGTTCCGTGGATGGTGACCTACATACACGGTTACACCAGCCTGCTGAAGGTCCACAGCGAAGGGTGACAAGGTTTTATCTGATCCAGTAACGACATATCCGCTTTCCATCAGCAGGCGGGCGATAGCGGACAGACCCGATCCACCGATTCCAATAAAATGAACCCGGGTTTTTCTAGAAGTCGATTTCTCAGAACCAGCAATTACCATCTCAATTTCTCAACGGATCTCATTAAATGATGAACGCATTACAAAGCTCCTAGATGAAAACGATCAAAACGAAGATAAATGCGACTGCCACAGCGAAATAGATACTCGGGATCCCGAGCCAGCGAGGAGCCAGGTATGTGATCAATCTTTCAAGGGCGAGCCGGGTCGGCTCGTCAGCAGGGGGGCTAATCAGGGTGGGGAATGGGTAGTTCGCCTGGTGGAGATAGAACAACATCGTGCCGACGATCAGGAATCCGTTGACTGTACCCAGTACGAAACCAAGCAATCCGTCCTGCAACCGTTCGCGATTGAATTTCTCTGCAGCAACAAAGCGCTGGAGGGAAGGCGTCTGGTAACCGAAAAAAGCCAGGACTGCTACGAGGATCGCTCGCACCCAGAATAAATATTTGGCGTTAGAGGCTGCTATCACCGGATCTGGATTCGGCGTTTGGAGCATGGATTTGAAGAATGGTACGTAGTTTTCCAATAGTGAAACTAAAAAGAGTGCCAGGAGAATACTGAATGTCACCAGGATTTCCTTCGCCCAGCCGCGCATTGCGCCAATAACAGCAAACAGGAAAACCAGAAGCCAGAAAGAGAAGAAAATGCTGACCATCATATCAACTCCTAGCTCCAGCCAATTCCATGATTTGACCGGCAATCTTTTCAGCGGCATCAGCTCGGGATAATGAACGCATGGAAGCTCCCATTTGATTGAGTCTTTCGGTCGCCTGGAGTAATTCCGGAATCAGCACGGGTAATTTCTCGTCCAGTTGATCTTCTGGAAGGATGATCGCGGCACCGTGGGCAGCGAGGTGTTCCGCGTTGATCCTTTGATAACGCCAGGCATGCGGGTAAGGGACCAATACGGCAGGCAATCCGAAATACGGGTATTCACCTAAAATGGATGCACCGGCACGCGACAAAATCAGATCAGCGGCCGCGAATGCAGCACCCATTTCATGCAGGAAAGGATAGGGGCGATATCGAGCTGCCAGGTTTGCAGGGAGGGTAGCAACGACCTGTTCAACCAGATTCCAATCCAGGCTCCCGGAAAGGTGAATGATCTGAGTTTTTTCCAGAAGGGTGGTGAGATGATTTAAGACCGCACGGTTGATTGAACGAGCACCCTTGCTGCCTCCCGATACGAGCAATACAGGTAGGTTTGGCGACAATTTGAAGAACTTGATGGACTCAGGCCGCTGCCATTTGGACAATTCCTTCCGGATCGGGTAACCGGTAACCACGAGTTTGTTTTGCGCCGGATAATATTTTTTTGCTTCTTCAACTGGCAGTGTGATCCGATCCGAAAACAGGGACAGGAATTTCATTGCCAATCCGGGTTCGATGTCAGGTACGCAGAGGAGTTTTGGCAGGGCATGACCGGCGATAGCCATGGGAACCGCCACGAAACCGCCGGTAAAGAAAAGAACATTCGGACGGAAATTCCGAAGTATTTTTCCCGAGGCGAAAATTCCTTGTATCATTTTCATAAGGTTGCCAGGCAAGGCGCGAACACCAACACCATGCAAACCCGCAGCCGGGATCGCTGAGAAAGGAATGCCGGTACGTTCAATGAGTTCAGCTTCCATGCCGCCGATACCACCAACCCAAAGGGTCTTAACTTCCGGAAGCCTGGATGCGAGGGCGTTTTGAACGGCGAGGGCTGGGTATACGCCTCCGCCTGTTCCACCAGCGCAAATTATCAGCCGCACTATTCGACCTCCATTCGGCGTCAGTTTGTGACGCAGGACCTTGCTGCCGGGAAATATTGAATAAGATCCCAACCGCTCCCAAACCGACCACCATGCTCGAACCGCCATAGCTGACAAAAGGCAATGCATTTCCTGCAAACGGAAGCAATCCAACCATGACAGCGATATTGATCAATGCCTCCATCCCGATCCACATAACAAGACCAGTAGCTAGAAAAGTGCCCAATAAATCCGGTGAGCGCCTGGCAATAACAAATCCACGCCAGACGATGACTGTATAGAAAACCATTAACAAAATTGAACCCAACAATCCGAGTTCCTCTGCAATAACGGCAAAAATACTGTCCGTGGGAGGGACTGGTAAACCGGTCAGTTTTGTTTTTGACTGGCCAATGCCTACACCCAGCCAGCCTCCATTTACAATAGCCTCAAATGAGCGGCGGACATGATATGAGGCTTGAAGCGGATCTTTGATACCAGCCATGAAGTCATCAACCCTTTGGCGTCCTGTTGCACTCAACTGAATCACAACCCAACCGACGAGCACGGCAATAACCAGCAGTACACCGATCTGCTTCAAGTCGCCACCGGCAAGGAAAAAGAGCACACCGCCTAAAATCAGAACTGTTGCAGCAGCACTAATATCCGGCTGCAGATAAATCAATCCGCATATCATCCCCAGGATAATTCCCAGTGGGATCAGGCCGAAGGAAATATCATGGAGCGCTTCTCGCTTCGAGTAAAGCCAGACACACAGATATAAAATAGCGACAAGCTTGGCAAGCTCGGAAGGCTGACAGGATCCCTGCCGGCAGAGATCACGCTGGACGCCCAGGTGCGTTTCTCCCATCACAAGAACATAAACCAGCAGAAGGATCGTGATGGCCAGTGCCGGCACTGCGAGTTTGCGCCAATGGTGATAATCCAGGCGGGATAAGACAAACGCTGCGAGCGAACCCAAGCCCAGCCAGGTGAGCTGATGCTTGAACATGTACATTGGATCTTTGTAAGCGGATAACGAAAAATCCCACGAGGCAGAGAACAACATGACCATGCCGAATACCAGCAAGGCAGTCATACCCAGCAGGAGCGGAATATCGTATGTGCGCACCGGAGCTGATGGTGAATTAAACGGTGAGGAATTCATGTCAACTCCCGAACCCATTCGTTGAATTTGTGACCTCTTTGTTCGAAGTCCTTGAATGCGTCATAGCTGGTTCCGCCGGGTGAAAAAAGCACTACATCGCCGGGTTGAGCCAATTCTGCTGCTTTGAATACAGCCTGGTGAAGATCTGCAACTCTATCCAATGTGTAGGGTCTTTTACCGGGGATGGACTTTCCCAACACGGATTCGATCTTGGGAGCAGCTTCGCCGAAAATGACGACATGATCCACACGGTTGTGAATCAGCTCTGCGAGTTCATTCCAGGGAAGGTTTTTATCTCTTCCGCCAAGCAGGAGCACAATGGGTTCGGTAAAAGATTTGATCGCGGCGATCGACCGTTCTGGTGCAGTAGCGATCGAATCGTTATACCAACGCACACCGTTGATTTCTTGAACCAATTCCAATCGGTGTGGCACACCCTGAAATGATTCCACTGCTTCGAGCATTGAATCCAGCGGAAAACCAGCTGCGTACCCAATGGTGAAAGCCGCGAGAATATTGCTGAGATTGTGATCCCCGCGCAGTTTAATTTTTTCCTTCAAAAGCAAAGGCAGGTAGGTTTCGCCAACCCGTAAACTTAATAAACCATCCAGCTGGTATGCTCCGTCCAACCCCGGTTCTAATTCATGAATGCTGAAGGTGAACAACCGACCTTTTACATTTGAACTTAAAGACCAAGCCGCCGGATTATCCCTTCCGATAACAGCAACGTCTTTTTCCTGCTGAAACTCAAGGATGCGCGCCTTGGCAGCTGTATACGCAGCCATGTCCCCGTGACGATCAAGATGATTCGGAGTAAGGTTTAGAAGTACGGCTATATTTGGAGAAACAGTCATCTGATCGAGTTGAAAGCTTGAGATTTCAAGAATCGCAAGGTCGTCTGGTTGCATTTCGTCAAGATAATTAATCAGCGGATCGCCGATATTGCCACCGATATAAACTTTCGGATGACCATCCATGGATGCGATGTTCTGTGAGGATTCAAAGGCAAGGGTTGCCATCTTTCCAACCAGGGTAGTTGTGGTCGTTTTTCCTGCTGATCCTGTAATCCCTATCGTACGGCATGGCACGGCTTGTAAAAATATCTGCGTATCATTTGATAGCGGAATACCGCGCTCGCGGGCTGCCTTGACAATTGGAATGTCAATTGGAACACCGCCAGAAAGGCAAAGTAAATCAGTCGTATCTAGCAGGTTTATGGGATGACCCCCAGCCACCCATTCCAACTCAAAGTCCATCAGAGCACTGCGCTCAGAGACCATTTCTTCCATCTTACGTAGATCATTGACCGTCACACGGGCATTATGGCGCGCCAACCAGCGGGCAAGCGCCACACCCTGGCGACCGGCGCCTAGTATCAGAATGCGTGTGCCTCTCCAATCATCTATCATGCCAGCCTCGTCCAAGACCATCGGCCATTCCTCACGAATAAAATTCATGTTTATACCAGCGACAAGCCAATCCCGATCATGGCAGCCATCAATCCAATTAACCAAAAACGCTGCACGACCTGAGTTTCACTCCAACCCAGGAGTTCGAAATGCAAGTGGATGGGTGCCATCTTAAAAAAGCGCCTGCCATTCGTTAATTTAAAGTAGGCTACCTGTATGACCACGCTCAATGCCTCACTCAAGGGTATGATGCCGATCACGAGTAACAAAGGCCACTGACCAGTCATTAATGCGACTACTGCAAAAGTGGCTCCCAGAGAAAGGGCACCCATATCCCCCATGATCAGTTCAGCCGGGTGGACATTGAACCACAAAAAACCAAAGATGGCGCCAACCAGTGTGAAGCAAAACCTGGCAAGATAGACCTGATCCTGTATCAGAGCAATTCCCCCGAATGCTGCAATGGCTGTCGCCGAGATCAAACCTGCCAAGCCATCCAGGCCGTCCGTAAAATTAATCGCGTTTGATTCACTAATTATAATAAATGCTGCGATGGGGACGTACCACCAACCAAGCTCAACTTCGAAACTCAAACCCGGGAAGAAAACATCTGGTACATCCAGCACATATTTTAATATTCCTGCTGCGCTCAATGCGAGGATGACCTGGATCATGAATTTTGTGCGGGCTGGCATCCCCTCACCTTTGCGCTTACCCCGGATCCCTTCCCAGTCGTCCAATGCACCGAGTATCGCAAAACCGATCATAACCACCATCGGAAGGAGGATTGAACGACCCACGCCGCTAATCGTGAGTCCGATCAGAGCGACTGCATTTAATAGACCCGTAAGCAGAAGAACGGGAAGGATGAACATCACACCGCCCATGGTTGGTGTGCCCATTTTGACGCGATGATGGTCGGGCTCATCAACACGTATGATCTTTCCGATCTTAAAAAATCGAAGGATGCGCAGGAGAGGACCACCCCAAATCACGGTCATCATGAATGAGAGTCCAGCCAGACTGAGCGACAAAGCCATCTGGCTCATGATTCAATCTCCAATGCGGCTGTAATGCGATCCATTTGCAATCCGTGTGACCCCTTGATCAACACTGTATCTGTTTGAGTCAAGTTATCCTGCAGCCACCGGATGAGAGGTTCTGGTTCCTCATATTCCATAATTTGGGAACCTTGCATGCCTGCCTTAGCAGCTGCCTTAGCGATCAGGTGCCCCCGGGGACCGAATGTAAGCAACAGCCTGGATACCTGTGCTGCCCGCACGCCAACCAATTCATGGCCCTGGTCTTCGTATGGACCGAGTTCCAACATATCGCCCAGGACGGCAATCTTCCGTCCTTCCAGCTCATCCAACAAATTCAAGGCTGCCAGCATGGATTCGGGTGACGCATTGTAGGTGTCGTCAAGGATGAGGGAACCATTCCTGCTGCGAACTGCAGCCAGACGAAATTGGGTGTGACCCTGCTTAATACCTTGAATGATCTCCTGCCAGGTCAAACCATCTACCAACCCGACTGCAATTGACCGTATGACCGTATGCACTGAATGCCTCCCGATCAACGGCGCATGAATATGAAGGGTCTCCTTCTCGTAATGAAGTTGGAATCGAATTCCATCCAAGCCCAGGCTCTCAATCTGATCCGCCCACAAATCGGCCTCACTGCTCAGCCCGTAAAACAATACCTGTGCCCGGGAATTTTCTTTCATCTTGCGCACAAAGGGATCATCGAAATTTAATATGGCCGTACCTTCCGGCGGCAAAGACTGAATTAGCTCCGCTTTTCCCCGCGCAATCGCTTCCATTGATCCAGCGCGCTCTGCGTGAACCATTCCTATATTGGTGATGACGCCGATGTGGGGGAGGGAGATCTCACATAACAATTCGATTTCACCAGGCACATAAAAACCCATCTCCAGCACCACACGTTCGTAACCGTTGCCGATCCGTAGAAGGGTAAGGGGTAAACCGATTTCGTTGTTCAAGTTCCCAAGATTTTTAATCGTTCGATAACGGACACTTAATATCTCAGCAACCAGTTCTTTGGTTGTGGATTTGCCAACACTTCCTGTTATACCGATGACCCGAAGGTTAAGTTTGCGGCGCCAAAATCGGGCGACTTGCTGCAGAGCCAGGACTGTGTTTTCCACACGCAAACAAATAGGAGTGGATAAATCTCCAGCAGAAATGAAGGCGGATTTGCGAATATCCAATGTGCGAAAATTCGCAAGCTGATCTTTTTGGATCATTGCAACCGATGCACCGTTTTGAAATGCATCGCTAACAAAATCATGACCATCCACCCGTTCACCGGGAATCGCTACAAATAATGATCCTGGTATCACGTGGCGTGAATCAATAACTGAATCGGTTATTACCGTGCCTGCACCTTCGGGTCGGCGGTCAGTAAGTGCCTCGAGAATATCTGCAAGAGTAAGCATTTTCAACGCGCTACGATTTCCTGCCTGACACTATCAGGCGGAATATCCAACAAGATAACGGTTTTTTCAGCCATGCTTGAGAAAACCGGTGCTGCTGTTTCAGAACCCCAGATCGAGGCTGTCGGGTGTTCCAGCCATACGTAGATCATAAAGCGAGGTTCGTCAACCGGTCCCCAGCCTATAAAAGAAGCGTTCGTAGCAAAATCATCATAAAATCCGGTGTCGGTCGGGATTTGTGCTGTGCCGGTTTTTCCGGCAATCCGGTATCCAGGAAGGAGGGCCATGGATGATTCGTTGAGCAACGAGATATTAAGCATTTCGGTCAGCCCCTGCGCGGTCTGGCTCGAAATTGGTGAGCCAGCGTATTGAGCTGGCACCTTGTATTGACGGCCTTCACGCAACAATGCATGAAGAACGTGCGGCATGACGGTCTGGCCGTTGTTAGCGATTGAGGAAACCGCCATCAACATTTGGATCGGTGTGGCTGCAATTCCCTGGCCGAACGCATTGGTACCCAGGTCTACCGGATACCAATCGCCGTCTCCCGGCACCTTCAATCTTCCGGCAGCCTCACCAGCCAGATCGATTCCCGTGAGATGACCGAATCCGAAATTATCCATATAACCATAGAAAGACTGCGCGCCCAATTGAGTCGAAACAGAAGCCAGACAGACATTCAGGGAGTGTTGGAGGCATCCGAGCATGTCCTGCTGACCCCAGGCTTTTCCATCCCAATTTTTTATAATTGCGCCTCCCACCAGGATTTCACCAGTGTCGAAAAAGGGTGTCGAAGACGTAACCGTTCCATTGTCCAGCGCCGCAGCCATGGTCATGATTTTCATGACCGAACCGGGTTCATATGGCATCGAAATGGCTGGGTTAAATTCGCTCGCGTTCTGGTAAATAACACCATAATTCCAAAATTGATTCAGATTCATCCGTGGGGTAACCGCCATGGCGAGCACTTCACCATTCCGCGGATCCATTACGATGATCGTCCCTCCGCTGGCACCATAATCCGATAACGCTTCGTCGAGAATCTGCTCGGCTGCAGCCTGCAGGTCACGGTGGAGGGTCAAAACCAGGGTTGTCCCATCAGGTATATGAGGGATGTCAATCGCCTGATTCGGATCGGTTGGAACGACAACCTGAACAGGATTTCCAGCAAGGAGGGTGCTGTATTTTTCCTCGATTCCAAAATAGCCACGTCCTTCACGCCCAACAAACCCCAACACGTTGGAAGCTAAGGAACCTTCCGGATAGGTTCGTTGCGGATGAGATTTGAATTCAAGACCATTAAGGACTCCCCAAGCGCCATCCTCAGCTTTTTCCTGCATTGCGACCTTAAGCTGCTGGAGCCGGGCTGCGTTTTCGGCTTCCACAAAATCTGCCAGCACTACAAAATCGAGGCTTAGGCCGTCAGCAGGAATCAAATTTGGTGGTATGGATTGGGCATAATCCGTGGTTTCACAATTGCCATCCTCTGAACAGGCCTTTAGCTCTTTAATTAGACGAAGGGTTTGATCAAAATCCAATCCAAGTTCTACACTCGCAGCAAGAGCGATCGCTTCAGGATCCTGAATGGTATTCAGATTTACGCCGACTTCGAAAACGGTCTGGTTACCCGCCAGAAGGTGGCCATTCCGATCATAAATTTCACCACGATCCGGGTAAAAGGTGCGCAGTTCTGTCGCATTGGTCTCAACCAACTGCCGAAAAGTCGCAGCCTCATTGCTGTAGATAATCATCAGGATCCGAACGATGATAGCCACGGCTACCAGACCGAATGCGCCTGCGAGGGTCATGGCGCGCAGACTGTACGTGTACTTCACGGATAACTCCCCTGGACATAAGACGCAATAAATCGTCCTGCGAACCATTCAAGCAAGGATTGGGTGTATTCCGGAGGGATACTAGGCGCACTCAATTGGGGAAGTACCGCAGAAGTTAGGATATCTGGTTCAGGTCTGGAAAAACCTGGAACGAGGAGGTATTCTACTTTTTCAGGACCTACAGGTTCAAAGCCCAAAGCGATAGCCTGTTGTTCCATTACTGTACTTGCAGTTAGAGAAGCCAACCTCGCTTGCAGATCAGCACTCGCTTGTTTCGTAGTCGTAATCGCCGAGGTCAGATCCTGGATTTCCCGTCCGGCAATAGCTGCCTGCGCGCTGACATCCAAGTACAGTGAAGCGATCATAGTTAAAACAACCACGGCGAGCAGAAAACCGCCTATCCACTGGCGTTGGGCACGCCATGGAGCGATCTTGTAGGCATGGACGAGGTGTGTAACCGATTGCATAGCTAAATTTTTTCCATAACTCGTAATCTTGCGCTGCGGGCTCGCGGATTATTGTCGACTTCAGCCTCAGACGGTCGGACTGGCTTCCTGGTGACCTCTTTTATCGACGGCTCACTTTCCTGATCGTATATTGGCTCGTAAGGAGGATTCTTCATGGATCTACTTTTCGATCGAATGAAATCCTTCACGATCCTATCTTCCAATGAATGAAATGAAATGACCGCCAGCCTGCCTCCTGGTTTTAAAACTTTAATAATTTCAGGCAGCGTGGCTTGAAGTGTGGTCAGCTCGTCATTGACCGCAATACGGAGAGCCTGGAAGGTCCGGGTAGCCGGGTGAATCCTGCCGCGGGGAGGACTGACTTCGGAAATCACTTCTGCCAACTCCTGTGTGCTGTGCAGCGGACGTGATCGGACGATGGCATGAGCGATTCTCCTAGACAATCTTTCTTCACCATAATGAAAAAGAATATCAGCCAGTTCCACCTCCGGAAGGGTGTTAACCAGTTTGGCAGCGGTCAGTTCAGCGGTGGTTGCGAATCTCATATCCAAAGGTCCATCTTGCGAGAAGGAGAATCCCCTTGCCGGATCATCGAACTGCATGGAAGAAGCACCCAGATCAAGGAGGACACCGTCTACGGAATACCATCTCACCGATGGCAACTGTTCAGCCACGGTAGAGTAGGAGGCCTGGACCAGAATAAATCGCCCCTCGTAAGGAGCCAAGGTCTTACGAGCGAGTTCCAGGGCATGTTGGTCGACATCGAAACCTAGCAGCATGCCATCCGGCGCACAGGCCTCCAGAATGCCGCGGGCGTGTCCACCCGCACCGACAGTCCCATCCACATACCGACCACCACCAGCAGGCTGCAGGAAGTGTATAATCTCTTGGTAAAGTACAGGCTGGTGTGAGGGCATCAATGCATCATCTCACCAGTCTCAAAATAAAAAACCATAGCTGCCACGGTAGTTCATAAGCGATCACGATCCACTCGCTCTTGACAGATTGAGCGTGGCAAATCTTTGATTGATCGTGTCTGTATCTTTGAGCAATTCCTGTTGTTTATTCCAATCAACCGGGGTCCAGACTTCGAAATACTCACCCTGGCCAGCAAGGACAGCTTCACCATTCAACGTGAGGATGGAACGCAGGTTTTGCGGGATTAATATTCGGCCGATCTTATCAATCTCGACCGGATAAGCATTCGACAACATTTGACGGCGAAGCTGGCGGGCAGGTAGTTCGGTCAGGTTGAGAGCGTTCAGACGTTCGTAAACCTGATTGAAGTAGGGTTCTGTCATCACCATAAGGCAGTGATCAAAACCCTGCGTAATGTAGGCGCCACCTTCCAGCAATTCACGAAAGCGCGCCGGGACCATCAGACGGCCTTTCTCGTCAACGTTGTGCTGGAATTGGCCTAAGAACATTTGTACTATTAATCCTATTAATGCGCCGGACGCCGGGAGTTCCCGGCGTCCTACCACTCTCTACCACTTCTTACCACAGTATATACCGATTATGCGCAAAAATCAAGGTTTTACCCAAAATTAATTCTAGATTAGGTACTTTTTACCCATTTTTTAAGTTTGTTTATCAGGAAGCTCCTAATTTTGACAATGAAAATCACTGTACAGGAACCGACCGACTGGAAAACCTATCGACTCCTTGATTCAGGCGATGGCCAAAAACTGGAGCAGGTAGGCGAATATCGGTTTGTAAGACCGGAGCCCCAGGCGATCTGGCAGCGTAGCTGGCAAGAAACCGAATGGGAGGCTGCAAGTGCAGTTTTCAAACCTACTGCTGAAGAAAGCGGTGGCCATTGGGCTTTTAAGAAGAAGGTTGAGAGTAAGTGGTCCATGTCTTACAACGGTATAAAATTTTGGGCGATGACGACCTCCGGGCGTCATCTGGGTTTCTTTCCTGAGAGCGCGAACCATTGGGATTGGTTTCGGCCGTTAATCCGAAATAAAATCCAATCCCGAACTAAGGGCCCCATAGACACATCCTCGCCATCAAACGTTGAGGTATTGAATTTATTTGGTTATACAGGTCTTGCGACACTGGCTTCATCTCTCGAAGGTGCAAAAGTCACCCATGTGGATGCCTCAAAAAAGTCTGTTAACTGGGCGCGGGACAACCAGGAACTTTCTGGTCTTGGGAACAAACCAATCCGCTGGATCGTCGATGATGCCCTGAAGTTCGTTCAGCGTGAAGCCAGGAGGGGGGTACGCTACGACGGCCTGATCGTCGAACCCCCCAAATTTGGACGAGGACCTAAAGGGGAAGTGTGGGAAGTGTTCAAATCTTTGCCAACATTACTAAAAGCATGCAGAGACTGCTTGAGTGAAGAACCTCTCTTTGTCGTGCTCACTTTGTATGCTATTCGTACTTCAGCGCTTCACCTGGAACAGGTACTACAAGAGTTGATGAGTGGATTTCAGGGCGTATTCGAATGCGGAGAACTGGCATTGCGAGAGCAGTCCGCGGGTAGATTGATCTCGCAGGCTGTGTTCGCAAGGTGGCAACATGGAAATTCCCAGTAAGGTAGTTGAGTCATTTAAATCACGGTTTGGATCCTATCCCGAATTTGCTGCGAGATCTCCCGGCCGGGTTAATTTGATTGGTGAACACACTGACTACAACGAAGGCTATGTTCTTCCCATTGCCATCGACCGCGAGCTCTGGATCGGGGTTCGATCCAGACCGGATCGAAAAATCCAGGTAATATCCGACACCTCGAATCAATGCTT
>MGNL01000156.1:21939-22926 GCA_001796785.1 Chloroflexi bacterium RBG_16_51_16
GGCGTGATCAGCAGTGATATCCCGATAGGGGCTGGACTGTCCTCCTCTGCAGCACTTGAGCTCGCAGCGGCAAGAGTCATTGCCCAATTATCCGGGATACCATGGGCGCCTACAAAAATGGCGGAGCTCTGCCAGCATGCTGAACAATCCTGGGTTGGAGTGCATTGCGGAATTATGGATCAAATGGTGGTCGCGAGATCTAAGAAAGGACATGCTTTCTTCCTAGATTGCCGAACGCTTGAAGGACAAGACGTATCCCTGCCAAATAATTTCACTATCTTTGTTTTAGATACAACAACGCGTCGTGACCTGGCTTCATCTGCTTACAATGAAAGGCGGGACGAGTGCGAAGAAGCTGCCCGTCTGCTCGGTGTGACCGCCCTGAGAGATATCAATATCTTAGAATTATCCTACGAAACCAATAAACTCAATGAAACGCTTCTCAAAAGAGCCAGGCACGTCGTATCCGAAAACCAGAGGGTGATCCAGGTGATCGATGCGTGTGCTTCCGGTAATATAGAGCTTGTGGGTAACCTTGTTAATCAAAGCCATGAGAGTTTGAGAAATGATTTCGAGGTGAGCAGCGAAGCTATGAATGCCATTGTAGATGCAGCCCGCAAGCAGAAGGGATGTCTTGGTGCCCGTCTGACAGGAGCTGGTTTCGGGGGCTGTGCCATTGCGGTCGTAGAATCTGCTTATGTCGGAGGATTTGAATTAAAAACAGCCCACTTATACAGGCAAACAACGGGTCTGGACGCCAAAATCTATCATTGCGAGGCAAGCGATGGGACGAATATTTGGTCGATCTGAGCAGCGTAATAAAATGTTAGAAAAACAAAGACCGCCAAATCGGCGGTCTTTGTTTTTCTTTACCAAGAATTGGTTTGCCTTCGATAGATGCGGGGGAAAACGAATCAGGCGTAGACCTGTTCCTTCACCTGGATAGTCCGTTTTCTTGGGACGCTTCCAAGGAGTTTTTCCGCCACC
>MGNL01000156.1:22950-28533 GCA_001796785.1 Chloroflexi bacterium RBG_16_51_16
GAGCGAACAATCAATTTTAGAAATTTACGATGATTGATCGGATCATGTAAGAGCGAGAAATCAGCCGAACCTGGTTCTGCCGGGGGATAAAATATCCCGCAATTCGGGTTGATTTCAAGCATGTAGATCGTACCAGAGGCATCCATGCGGTAATCGCAGCGGGCATACCCATTGCCATTCAGTACCTGGAAAACGCGGCGGGTCTGCTCACGTAAAATCTTTTCGATCTTTCGGTCATCCACCGGCTTCACGGACATTTTTTCATAATCAACCCACTTCATATTGAAATGCTTGAAGGTTTCACCTTCAGGGAATATGAACTCCACCGGTTTGAAGGTTAGTGGATCGTTTAAATCGTCCGGGTTTTCAGCAATAAGACAGGTGAATTCACGGCCTTCGATGAATTCCTCAACGAGGGCCCGATCATATTCAGCGATGACCAGTTTGAGCTGTGATTTTAATTCATCGACCGTCTCAACCCGGGAATGTGGGGTCAAACCAATACTTGAGTAACCGTGTGGTGGTTTGACGAGCATGGGGAATCTCAGCCGCTTGGTGATCTTTTCGATATCATCCAATTTGCTGGTATAGACCCAACTGGGTGTCGGTACAGCGGCTTTCCTGGCGCCGTTCTTCATTTGTGTTCGAGTTGGATCGAAGAATTTGGAATCGGCACCCGTAAATGCAAGGCCAAGTTTCTCCATCTTCTTTACCAGACCAATCCCTGAGATGGGATCATCCGGTGTTCCATCACACAGGTTCACAAAAACATCCACACCTTCTTTAAGTAGAGCGCGGATCTGTGATTCAATATCAACCGGATCCATTTGATAATGCTTCCACCGGTATCCATTCATATGTGGCGATGGATCATACGGTGGATCTATATCGTCTGGTTTGCTTGACAGGACACACAAGTACATGTTGCTTTCCTTTTTATTTTTTTCTATAAATAAATTGTCATCTCTAATCAAACGCGATACGAAGACTTGCCCTTCGATTGATCAAGATTTCATCAATGTTTGAAGACAAGTCTTCGTAACATTCATTATTTGCATTGTAACTTGTTTATCATGCCTGTAAAGGGTTTAAACCATATTAAACCTTAAAATTTTTTTAGGCTCTTTTGTTAAGATTGTTAACATTATTAACGTTGTTAAGATAAAGTGGTTCCCGTAAACCGTTGACAACCGATCCTTAAATGAATAAAGATCATTTCCTTATTCACGTTTGGGGTTGGAAGCGGAACGAGCTAACGGGCAGTCTAACCTTGTTTTTATTTGAGCTATGGATAAGATAATGAAATTATTGATATTCTAATCCCAGCTTAAAATAAATCGGTGAATTAGAACGAGCACTTAAGATATTATGATTCTGGGCTAAATTTAACTCACGCGATTTAAGTCTTCCCCTAGGTAGAATACTAAAATTATTATTTGCCAGAACAAAACCTGTATGAGAAATGACAGGTATCTATTTCCCCTTAAAATTGAGAAACATTACGCTCTGGATTTATTCAATCTTGAAGAGTATATCTGCGCTCATACCCCACATTAATCCATCGGGTTGATGATCCAATTCCAGGATGATTTTATAAACTACATCTCCATCGATAACTTCTGCCTTTGGTGAAATCTGCGAAATCGATCCGGAAAGGGGTAGATCCAATGCTAGTACGTATATTTCTGCGCTTTGACCGATATGGAGTGCTGATATATCCCGTTCGTTTAAATCTGTGGTCTCAATATGAAAAAGGGTCAGATCAGCCAGGATGACAGCAGGATCGCCTACAGGAATAAATTCCCCTTCCGTTGCATTAACTTCAACGATCGTTCCTGCATAGGGTGCAATCAACCTGGATAGAGCCAGTTCTGCTTGAGCTTTCTCGAGACCTGCCTGAGCCCGACTCACTTTCGCATCGGCTACCTCCAGAACCTCGTGTGGCCCGGTCAGGTACAAGGTTTTACCCCGCTGGTTCAGGATCGTCCTTCTAAATCGTTGTAATCTGGCGAAAGATTCAGCTGACTTGACGGCAGCTTCAGCACCAATTACTGCATACTGCAATTTAGGTGCATCCAGAACTACCAGCGTTTGCCCCGTAGTGACCTGATCATCAACCGCCACAAGAATTTCTTTTATCGGCGCGGACTCGAGGAAACTCAGTTCGGTGAATTTTTCTGGCACTACCAGGCCGGAGGCCTGAATGCCACCTGCCGGGTTCGCTTCAGCAGGCCCAACTGCAGGTGTCTGTAACTGGGTTACCGTTTGAGAGGGAACCTGATCCTGTGCACATGCGCTCAAGGCCACGATAACGGCAAGCAATATGAATAAATAGCTGGATTTCATTGATTTTCGCCGGTTTTTATCACAACTTCAGCACTCATTCCCCAATACAGACCAGCAGGCTGGTTATCCAGCTCGACGGTTACTTTGAAGACGATATCACCGCCCAAGGTTGTGGATAGCCTGGCGACCTCGACCACGCTGCCGGCGACAGTCTGATTGAGGGCTTCAATAAATACTTCTGCAGTCTGACCAATTTTGACGTCTGGAATGTCCCGTTCGCCCAAGTCGCTGGTTTCAACCTGAAAACCCGTCAGGTCGCCCATGACAATGACCACTTGGCCGGGGATCACGATTTCCGCAGGCGAGATCTCCACGGCAGCGATGGTGCCGGGGAAGGGAGCTGTGAGGGTTGCCTGATGGAGAATCGCTTCAGCTGAATCAAGGGCTGCCTGTGCCCGATCAATATCCGCCTGAGCTGTGTTCAAATGTTCTTCATCAGTTCCGACACGTTTAAGGTAATTGTATTGAGTTTCAGCCGCGTCGAGGTTAGCCTGGGCCTCGGCTGCCTGGGCTATCAGGACGGAGTCATCCAGGGTTACGAGGGCCTGTCCCCGAGTGACATCATCACCCATTTTCACATCAACCGTAGCGACAATTCCGGTCAGTGGAAAACTCAAGCTTACTTTTTCAATCGGCACCACCTGCCCCGAAGCAGTTACTGAGTTAGCACTGTCGGGATTCGATACCGAACCAGAATCGAGGACGAGGGTCGGAATAGGTATTTGAGGTTCTTTAGAACTGCAACTTGACAATCCGGCTAAAACCAATATGGCGGCGAGCGAAATCATGTTCTTCATCAAGGCACCTTGGATGAGTACAAAATTATGTACTTCCTAATCTCTTGGAAAAATGTAAAGGCCTACGATCAATTATTCTTGCAGGCTTCCAATTCTTCTTATTTGGATTTTCCATTATCATCAACGATCATTCCATCGCGAAGAGTGACGACGCGTTGAGCATATTTAATAACCCGCGGGTCGTGAGTGGCAAAAATGAAGGTCACCCCGGTTTCGCGGTTTAGTTTTTGCATAATATCCATGACCTGCTTTCCGTTTTCCGTGTCCAGGTTGGCTGTGGGCTCATCGGCAAGAACCAACGAGGGTTTAATGGAAAGAGCACGTGCAACAGCGATTCTTTGTTGTTCGCCACCGCTCAATTGATCTGGCCTATGGTGAGAACGGTCTGATAATCCAACCGCCTCGATCATTGCAGACACCCGGGAGTGCCTCTCTGCAGGTTTTATCCCGTTCAATAACAAAGGCAGTTCGACATTTTCATATGCCGTTAACGTGGGAATCAGGGCAAAGAATTGAAAGATGAATCCGATCGTTTGTTTACGTAAATCGGCACGCTGATCGCGTGATAATCCAGTTGCTTCCCTACCGTTTATGAACACCTGACCGCTTGTCGGCAGGTCCAATAAACCGATCAACTGCAGCAGGGTGGTTTTACCTGAACCGGAAGGACCAACGAGCGCGGTAAACTCGCCGGTATTGACAGACAGGTTCACACCTCTTAATGCATGAGTCTCAAGTTCGCCAATTTTAAAATTGCGGGTGGCGTTGGTTACTTTTGTTACTTCCATTTTTTCTCCCGAAAATCATCGTTTCATTTATTTGAAGATGGAGTGTATGTCATCCGTGCAAAGCTTCGACCGGTTCCATGCGCGCAGCGAGCGTTGCTGGGTACATGGAAGCAAGCAACGTAATGATATAAGCTGCGAGCGTTAGACCGATGACATCACTCGCGACAAGGAAGGGATATATTCTCTCTCCCAATAGGATCCCGGAGTAGGCGGTCATGGCAGGGATATGAAATCCAACCCTAGCCACCCATGCGGTAATCAACAATCCTAGGATCAAACCGCCTATCACACCGAAAGTTGCGAGCAGGAAGGCTTCGGTTAGAAATTGAGACATGATACGACGGGCTTTCATTCCGAGAGCTGAAAGAATGCCAATTTCGCGTGTCCGTTCGTAAACTGCCATCACAAGTGTGTTCGTGACAACTGTGGCAGTAATACCCAGGACGATCAAATAGAAAATATACATGAAACTGTTGGCAAAATCCTCGAATTGTGTGTTGAGTTCGTTCAACTGCTGCCAGGTTTTCACCTGATAGTTGGAACGTGCCAACGCCGCAGCAACTGCCTCGGATTGGTCCTGGTCTTGGAGTAGGATGAAGATCAAGCTGGCGTGATTCTCGGTACGCGTAATCGTTTGTGCTTTTATTAGCGACATAAATACGGTGCTGTCATCGAAGTAGGGTGTCCGGGTTGAGTAGATCCCTCTGATTGTGAACAGCTGCTCATCTACGGTCCCATCCGATGTATTAACGAGCAGATTTACCTGATCACCCGGTTTGAGACCGAATTTCTCGGCCATGGGTTTTCCGATCAGGATGCCTTCATGATCTTCCTGGTCCAAAAATTCGCCGTCCAAGATGCCCGAACGAAATACCTGGTTCGGTTCCGCTAGTGGATCCAACCCGACGATCCGCATGCCTCTGGATTGATCGCCCAGGCTGAGAATCCCGCTTGCAACCAAGCGAGGAGTAGCTGATTCGATCTGTGCAAGAGAATGTAACTGATCGACCACCTGATCCGGGTTTTCGATCAGGTCCTCCCATGCCAGGCTGTCCTTTGATTCATCGTAGGAGATAGCACGCAGCTGGAGATGTCCCGATTGAAGCCGAATGCTGTTTTGGAGCGCGCCACGCATTTCGCCTCTCAAGACCGAGGCGATAAACAGGAGTAAGGTTGTGCCGATTGCAACAGCCAGGGCTGACAAACTTGAACGTCGTTTGTTCCGTCCAAGATCGCGAAAAGCCATTTTGAAGAGTTGATTCATAACTTTATATCCTAAATCAATAGTCGGTATCAAATATCGCTAAACGTAATGCAATGCCTGCGCGGGTTCACGACGGGAAGCTTCACGGGCAGGTATCCAGGCGGCAAGCGTGGTGATTATTAATATAGTAAGAGCCCTGGAGAATAATTTACTCAATCCGAGCGATGGATAAACCCGCCCGCTGATCAGGGCCATGAATTCCGCAGCAGAGGTAAAAGCGCTATAGTCAAAACCCACCTGTGCAAAACCGGCATTGAAAGCAACCCCGAGGATTACTCCGGCGGCGATACCGACTATGCCTATCAAAGTGCCTTCGAGGATGAATAAAGTTGCGATTTGACCTGGCTTTAATCCCATGGCGCCAAGCAGTCCAATCTCACGGGTTCGC
>MGNL01000157.1:0-609 GCA_001796785.1 Chloroflexi bacterium RBG_16_51_16
TGTCGTCCCGGCCGTGTAAATTTTTTTATCTATCGTGATCCTCGCGATTTATTGGTTTCCCAGGTTTATTTTGCGACCGAAATGGATGAAGAACATGGCATGCACGAGTACTACATGTCACTACCCGATTATTCAACGAGGTTGAAGGCTGCCATCACAGGTGTGACCAAGGGCAGCCTGAAGATGGTCAGCATTCGAGAACGCTATGATGCCGTATTCAAATGGCTGGAGCAGAAGCACGTCTTGTGCATCCGTTTCGAGAACTTGATCAACAATCGGGATACAGCTCTTAACGAGATGTTGAATGAGGTGGAAAAAACTGGATATAAAATCCCAGTATCCCGGGGAGAGGCGTTGTCCAGCTTAACTAAAGCCATCCAGCCGGAAAGATCACATACCTTTCGTTCGGGAAAGACTGGCGGCTGGCGCGAACATTTTAATGATGAACATAAAAAATTGTTCAAGGAAGTGGCTGGAGATCTGTTAGTACGCCTGGGGTATGAAACGTCCAACGATTGGTAGATATTGACAAATCCTAAAGAGTACTTCCGCCAGCGCGTGCTACGAGGTCTGATCCGCCACTACAACAATTGGCGGATATCTCGAATG
>MGNL01000157.1:721-5559 GCA_001796785.1 Chloroflexi bacterium RBG_16_51_16
CCTGGGCATTCAGGCTCCAGGGAACTCCCGTCGTGTATTTCGCATGCCGGGCTGGTATGAGCCGATGTGTTTTGGGAACCTACAGGGATGCACCTGGCAAGGCACCTCCCTGTGTCACATGCATCCATCAATCGCGAATTCTCTATACCGGGATTCCGGGCGGAAACATCACAGATGGTCCAGCCAGCGATACAAGTAATCCATCTGGTTCTCCCAAGTCAGATCCATCCCGGGTTTATTGGTTCACGTTTGAAAGGGACACCGAGCTTGAAGATACCATCCGCAAATTTTCGCTAGACCAACTCTCAGACTTTGATCACCACGGCCTGCCGCTCGGAGAGCTATGCTTGCCAGGACTGCGTTGGATCCTGAGACGTCATCATCTGATCGACGACCAGCCAACTCGATTTCTGCTCCGTGAGTACATTCTCTCTGCGTGGAGCATTGCTGGAGAATTTTCAAAATTCATTGAGCGAACAAATCCCAGGGCTGTTCTTGTTTTCAACGGTCAATTTTTCCCCGAGGCGGTGGCTCGCTTTGTTGCACTCAAGAAAGGTATCCGGGTCATCACTCATGAAGTGGGACTACAGCCAGCCAGCGCTTTCTTCACAGACGGCGAGGCAACGGCTTACCCCATCCGACTTCCAACAGATTTTGAACTCAACGCCGAACAAAATGACAAGCTGGATGATTACCTACAAAAACGATTCCAGGGCCGGTTCAGCATGGCAGGCATCCAATTCTGGCCGGAGATGAGAGGTTTGGATAACGCTTTCCTATCTAAAGCCGCTCGATTCAAGCAGATCGTCCCAGTCTTTACCAACGTGATCTTTGATACCAGCCAACCGCATGCCAATCACGTGTTCACGGATATGTTCGCTTGGCTGGACCTCATCCTGGAGATGATTCGAACTCATCCGGAAACACTGTTCGTGATCCGTGCCCATCCGGATGAGACCCGTCTGCGAAAGGAAAGCCTTGAGACCGTCCAGGCATGGGTAGAAGATAATGGTGTGAACTTGCTCGATAATGTCATCTTCCTTGCACCAAGGGAATATCTCAGCTCCTATGAGTTGATCCACCGATCGAAGTTTGTAATGATCTATAACTCTACCATTGGCTTGGAAGCATCCATCCTGGGTGTCCCGGCCTTGTGTTCCGGCAAGGCTCGTTTCACACAGTATGAAACGGTATTTTTCCCAACATCGGTTGAAGAGCAAAGACGGACGATGCAGGAATTTCTGGATGCAAAATCCATTAATATGCCACGCGAACACATTCTAAATGCGCGACGTTTCTTATATTTTCAGCTTTTTAAAAGTTCCCTTCCATTTGGTGATTTCCTCAGACCATCAGTTAGAACCACACAAACCCGGCTAAGAACCTTCGATATAGATTCATTGATTCAAGCATCGTCAATAAGGACCGTAACTTCCGGTGTTTTAAATGAGGAAGACTTTGTTATGAATGATAGCGGGGATGGATGAATCCTTCTATCTTCCGATCATTCATTCGAGCGATAGTGTACCGCGTTGAAAAAATTTACCAGCGGGTACGATTTCGTCGCTTGCCTGTGCCCGAGCTTGGATGGCCGGTGTTGCTCGGCATCTCCTTCCCCAAGAGTGGTACTCATTTGCTCGACCAGATCCTGCTGGGATTTTCTGCTTTTGCGCCGTTATCCCTACGATTGCATTCTTTTTACGCGGAATACGTTGGTGAGAGCGGTCGAAAGCGTTCGCTCCAGGAAATGCTCCTTTGGCTCGAGTCACTCGGACATGGTGATATCGCCTCCGCGCATTTGTATGCCCACCCCGAAGCTGTCGAACGGGTTTGCACGCCGGCATTCGTTCCATATTTCATTTTCCGGGATCCACGCGATGTCGCCGTTTCGCATGTGTTTTATGTAACGGAAATGGAACCGAAGCATGTGCATCATGAATATTATCGTTCCCTGCCGGATATTAATTCTCGGTTGATGGTAAGCATCCTCGGCCGCCCTGGTGCCGAGGTTGAATTTCCCGGTATAGCGAGTCGGTTCAGCCCGTATCTTGGTTGGCTGGATCAACCCGCGGTTTTAAAAATCCATTTTGAAGACCTGGTAAACCTCCGCAGGGAAGTCCTGGGTTCCATCCTTGATCATTTTTTGAGTCGCGTCCCCATGACCCGGCCGAGAGAATTTATGTTGGATGCGTTGGAAGGGTCAATCAATCCGGAACGCTCACCTACATTCCGCTCAGGGAAAGTAGGGGAATGGAAAAAATATTTTAATGATGAGCATAAACAAATCTTTAAAGATACTTCCGGTGATTTATTGATCCAACTGGGTTATGAAACGAATCGAAACTGGTAATCTTTGCTATGGAATGTTCGATCATCATTCGTGCATATAACGAAGAGAAACACCTGGGCAGGCTTCTGGAGGGTATTCACCACCAGACCACCAAAGACTTCGAGATCATCCTGGTTGATTCTGGTTCTACAGATTCTACGGTTGCGATCGCAAGTTCATTCGGTGTCCGAATTGTTCATATCGGACCTGACGAGTTCACCTTCGGCCGGTCACTCAATCGGGGTATCCAGCAGGCTACAGGTGAATATGCGGTGTTAGCGAGTGCCCACGTCTACCCGGTTTACCCGGATTGGTTGGAATGCCTGCTAAAACCATTCAGCAACCCCAGGGTTGCGTTGGTTTATGGAAAACAACGCGGCACGGTCGACTCCAAATTTTCTGAAACCCAGCTCTTCAAGCAGTGGTACCCTGAAGCGGATGTACTTCGCCAGGAAAGTCCGTTCTGTAATAATGCCAACGCCGCAATACGCCGGCACGTGTGGGAGGAACATCCATACGATGAATCGTTAACTGGCCTGGAAGACCTGGGATGGTCGGTCTGGGCTCGACACCATGATTGGGAAATTTCTTACAGTGCTCATGCTGAAATTATTCATGTCCACGCTGAAACCCCTCATGCGGTCTATAATCGCTACCGCCGGGAGAGCATGGGTTTCAAACAGATCTTCCCCGAATCACATTTCAATGCATATGATTTCGTTCGATTAACCCTTGCAAACATCTTCAGTGATCTCTATGCGGCTGTAAGACAAGGTGTGTTATGGAAAAATATTGTCTCGATCTTCTGGTTTCGGACTGCTCAATTTTGGGGAACGTACCAGGGTTACAGGCGTTCAAGCGCAGTGACTCAAATCCTGCGCGAGACCTTCTACTATCCACGCGATCACCATAAACCGATCTCAGGCGATCGTGAAATTGAACCCATTCGGTATAATCACAAACCATGAATAAACTGGCAGCTCTTGTACCCATGCGCCACCATTCACAGCGGGTACCGGGAAAGAATCTACGCCTCCTGGCAGGCAAACCGTTGTTCCATCATATCCTGGGTATACTGCAGGCTGTACCTGAGATCGATGAGATATTTGTGGACACCGATTCTGAGCCCATCCTCGAAGGAATTCGGCAAAATTTTCCGAAAGTCCGCACCCTTATTCGACCGGAACACCTGCGTGCTGATGACGTCCCCATGAATGAAATATTGATCCACGATACCAACCAGGTCGACGCAGAATTTTATTTACAGACACACAGTACCAATCCCTTGTTGAAACCCGCGACCATATCACGCGCGGTTGAATCCTTTTTCAATGCTTATCCATCCCGGAATTCGTTGTTCTCGGTAACCCGATTGCTGACCCGATTGTATGATAAGGATGGAATTGCGATCAATCACAATCCCAGCGAATTGATCCAGACCCAGCATCTTCCGCCGGTATTCGAGGAAAATTCCTGCTTATACATATTCACTCGCAAAAATCTCGTTGAAAAACGCCATCGGATCAGCGATCAGGCTATGCTGTTCGAGATGGATTCAGGTGAAGCCTGGGATATCGATGGAGAGCTTGATTTTGAGATCTGCGATTTCTTGTTGAAGCGGCGAGTTCAACTCAGTTCATTTCAAGAATATAATGGAAGTACAGGCGGTCGGAAATAACTGCAATCTCAGAGCACCCGAAGACAAAGAATCGATTCGCTGGTGAACTCCTCTTATCCGGAGGGCTTATCCTGCTGGTATCCCTATTAAGTTATGGGGTGCTGATACCTCATCTCGGTTTTTATCGCGATGACTGGTACATCCTTTGGACTGCCCAGGCGCAGGGGACTGAAGGGATATTAAATCTCTTCAAGGGCGACAGACCCTTCCTTGGATTTTTATACGCGTTCGATTATGCCCTGCTGGGGAAATCGACGATCAACTGGCATATTTACGCTCTCGTAATAAAATGTGCAGGCGGGCTTGCTTTTCTGTGGTTGCTTAGGATGATCTGGCCTGAAAGACGGGTGGAGACTACATTTGCGGCTTTATTATTCATGATCTATCCGGGTTTTTATCAACAGGCGAACGCGGCGACGTTCAAGAATTTGCTTTTATCACAAACCGCGGTCATTTTGTCATTAGCTCTAACCATCCTATCCATAAAAACCAGTTCCAGATCCACTCGTGTTCTTGCAATAATCCCGGCTGCTGCCTTTACCCTTTTCTACCTGGCCATCTATGAATCCATGATCGGACTTGAGGCTGTCAGGATAATCTTGATGGCATATGTGTTGAAGCGACAGAAACCAGATTTGAGCAATCGTTCGCTAACTATCTCGACCCTGATATGGTCAATTCCGTATCTCGTCGTAACCCTCGTTTTTATGTATTGGCGCATCTTTGTGTTTACAAGTGTACGCCGATCCGTAAGCCTGGACATTCTCCTCGGCGAATACGCTCTTGCGCCGGGCCACAGTCTCATCGTTCTGTTATCGGAATATTTAAAAG
>MGNL01000158.1:0-2510 GCA_001796785.1 Chloroflexi bacterium RBG_16_51_16
AATTGTAATTCAGTTACGGTATTGTCCAAATTTTGGGGCGCACTTCAGCCAAGCTAGAATCAACCAAATTATGCGGTGTGTATCCCACCAGTCAAGTACGCTTTGTTGGGCGCACTCGCAGAATGCAAGACTCGAAGCCTGAAAAAAGATGCCACTGTTGTCCAGATTATCCAGCCGATAGATGAAAAATATGCTCTGCGGTTGGTGATAGAAAATTTTTCCCTTGACCTCAATATCGTAATGACACAAATAGCATTTATAGGTAAGGTGGAATCAAAATGGGATGGTTAGTCACCATCCCATTTTGATTATTGTTAAGTTTGTGGAATTAGCGCCTGGCTCCCAGTTTGTACGCCCAACAGTTTGCGTTATTAGAATGAACTTAATTGGTGCGTGGCAAGTGTGTATCCCTAGAGTGATACCGTTGCCGGGGACGCACTTGCGGTAGGAGCGTCGGGGTTAGAGGTCAGCCAGTAACAGTTCTTCAGCAAGCGAGAATGTAAAGGGAAGTTTGCCCCCAATTTTCTCGAGCATTGCCTTGGACTCTGCCGATTCCATCATTTTCTTGTATTTCTGAGCGGCTTCCAAATTGTTGAATTTGTGGGCGACAATTACCCCGCTGCCATCCACCATGAAATAAATACTCGACTCTACAATACCCCATTGAGCATTCCTATCAGGATTATTTATATTCTCCTTAGCAGTTCGTTTCCAGGCTTCAACATTGGCCACACCGTGTTGACCAAAAAGCGTAATCATTTTTGTCTCCTATTTGTTTGTGATAAAAAATTATGGCCGCTGCCCATAACGCTGCATGGTACACGACCCAGGGCCAAATTATCCGTTTGCCCGGCCGATTTCATCCAGAGCGTCTGAAACCAGGACCTCGCCTGGTTTGATCACCACCCCGGCATCGGTTTCTAAAAATACCACTAAATCGCCCTTTTTGAGTTTGAGTTTCCGGCGGATCTCAGAAGGGATGGTCACCTGACCTTTTTCCTGAAGCCGAGGGGCTAATGGGAGATAGAGTTTAGACTGCGATCATTAGCAGAAATTCCCCCCTTATTATGGACTCCCGGCAGGTAGGTCTGAAATATCTGGGTATCGACCACCTGCAAGGTCAGGGCAATGGTATGCGGCGAACCTGCTACACCAGCCGGGTTCACCACCGTGACGGTGATTGCGCCAGTATAGATATTGGGGTTATTACGGTCGAAGTCCGTGGGGGTGATGGTAAGCGATTCGGGCGTGGTGCCCTGGAGCGGTTCAACGGTGAAGAAAGTCCCCTGGGCGGTGACTTCCCAGCTCAGCGGGTCGTCATTGCCGACGTTGAGCGGCGTCACTAACTGAAAAGCGGGGAGCAGTTCCTGGTCGGGAATGCTATAGGTGAACACCAGGCTGTCGGGCAAGTTCCCCAGTTCAGGGGGATTGCCCGCGCTGGTCAGGTAGATCGTGTCGCTGCTGGTGACCCTCTGGCTCCCGGCGCGCAGTTCAGCGGAGACTGTGTGCTCGCCGATCCCGGCGCTGAGCTGCCAGTCGATCGTGGCCTGGAAGGGTCCCCAAGCGCTCCAGTCGCCAGTCTCGTTGCGCAGGCGCATTTCCTGCCAAAGGTCCTCACCGTATATGTATAGGGAGACGGAGCGGGAATCGGTGGTGGCGGCTTCTCGATTGATGATCAGGGGATAGACCTCGCTGCGAGCGCCAAAATCCTGAATCCAATAATGATAAAAGTCCCCACTCCCGGCGAAGTAGCCGACTCCGATCTCGTGGCTGTAATCGTTGAGTATATTTTCCTTGTGGCCCTGGCTGCCCATCCAGCCGGCCATTACCGCCTCGGGGGTCTCGTAGCCAGCGGCGGCGTTCTCCGCGTTGGCACCGGAGTAATAGGTTGAAATCCTTTCCCAGGTGTTGCAGACGTAAACCAGTTCCCCGGCCACCCGATCGTAGGTATCGTGGTCAAAGTAGTTGTCTTGCCCCATATCAGCCGCTTGATAGCGGGCGGCTTGGTCCAGGGAATCCGTCCGCTTGAGGGGCGGCAGACTATTCTCGGCGCGGGCCTGGTTCACCAGTTCGACCACGCGTTGTTCATATTCGGCGTTGATGACTGGGGCGATGATCTCGCCGCACCCGCTGTAAGCCGGGGAGAGCGCCTTGGGTGAGGTAGATCGCGAAAGCTCTCGATCGGCCAGGGGTTTGTGCAGTGGCTCCCTGGCCAAGCCGGGCTGGTCCCACAAGGGGAATAGGAGCAAGGAGAAAATCAGGCTGGCGGCGAATAAATAGTTCTTCATTAGAATTAATTGAGCTTACATCGATGGAATTAAAACTTATGTTCAGTATGCACAATTCCACCCCCATCCTACAATGGGAAAAAAGTACCCCTATCTTTGTGGGATGGCGCTCTTGGCTAATCTGTCCACGCGCTGGTTGTGGCGGTCGCCGGCATGGCCGCGCACCCAGTGCCACTCGATGCTGTGGGGTTGGACTGCGGCGTCCAGGGCTTGCCACAGGTC
>MGNL01000158.1:2525-5003 GCA_001796785.1 Chloroflexi bacterium RBG_16_51_16
TTGCGCCGCCAGTTCCGTGCTCGCCAGCGCGGCAGCCATTCGCTGATGCCGCGCCGCAAATATTCCGAATCGGTGTAGAAGTCGACCTGGCAGGGCTGTTTCAAGGCCGCAAGCGCCTGGATCGCAGCGGTCAGCTCCATGCGGTTGTTGGTGGTCTCGGGTTCGGAACCGGTGAGCACCTTCTCGTGCTTCGCATACCGTAACAGGGCGGCCCAGCCGCCTGGCCCGGGGGTCTGGTCGCACGCGCCGTCGCTATAGATCGTCACATGGGGGAGCTCGGTCATGGGGGTCTTAAATTACTCGCCACTCCGAGCGTGCAGCTCGGCGGCTGTCTCGTCCATCAGCTCCAGGGTGGCTGGGATGCGGTCGGCGGTAAAGTAATAGCGGAAGACCTGGGTGCCGACTTCGCTCACCACCCAGCGCACCACGCTCCAGGAGGTGTAGCCCGGCTCGCCCTGGGCAAAGGGCAAGAGCTGCAGGGCAGCCGACCATTGGGGGTGTCTGGCGGCGTATTCTTCTAAATGATCCAGCGTAGAAGAGCGAATGGGGTAAGTACCGCTGGCGGCAATCAACCTGGCTTGATTTTCTGGGGAAGTTAGCCATTTGACCACCAGCCAGGCGGCTAATTTTTCCTCCTCCGTCGCCTCGAATAAGACGAACGAAGGTCCGTAAACATCGATCACAGGTTGTTTCTGCGGCGAGGGGAAAGCGAGCACGGTCCATCGGTCAGGGTTGCCAGCTCGTTCAAAAGCCGTCCTTTGGAAGGAGAGATCGGACAGCGAACCAGTGACAAATAACGCCCGGCGTGCCGCAAACTCCTCGTCCGGATAGTCATCGGCTGACTGCCAGGCGCAACCGGCGTCGTTCAGCTCTTTCAAATAGGTCAAAGCCGCTTCCGTTTGAGGCGTGTTAAAACGGTAGCCGTCCCCCTGTGGGTCGATCACCTGGCCCCCAAAGGCGTAGATCCAGCTCAAGACTGCAGAAGGCGACGTGTTCACCACCCAACCGCCGGTACCATCGTTGTTTGGGTCTGCGTCGCTTCTATTAGCCTGGGCTGCGGAGCAGGCCTGCTGCTTAAATTCTACGGGTGTGCCTGGCGGCACATCGAAGCCCAGTTCACTGGCCCAGGTGGTGTTGTAGAAGATCAGCTGCGCTGAGCGCTGGGCGGGGAAGCCGGTCCGTTTGCCGTTGATGACCTCCTGCCCCCAAAAAGTGGGGTTGAAGTCCGCCTGCTGTGTGGGGCTTAACCCCCATTGAGGGTCATTTACGTATGGCGCCAGATCAGCCACAATTCCCTGGCTGGCATCCCACTCCTGGATCTGGTAGCTGTAACCCACCGCCAGGCTGGGCGGGTCGCCGGCCTGAATCGCGGCATCGATCTGATCGTAGAGATCGTTGTAGTTGCCCTGATAGGGGCTTTCGACCAGGATGCCGTACTCGTTTTCGGCGTTGAATGCCTCAAGCAGGGATTGGATAGCCTCCCCGGCTGGGCCAGACCAGGCGTGCCAGAAGGTCACCTTAAGCCCACTCAGCGTCTCCGTATCTACCTCGATCACGGGGACCGGTGTCAGCGTAGCGGTCGCTTTTCTTTCAGGCGGGGAATTTGTTGCGGCTGGGGTGTGGGTGGAAGCCGGGGCCAGGGTCGCCGTGACAGGCGCGCTGGTGGGCGCCTGGTCACAGGCAGCCAGGCCAAAAACCAATATAAAGGCACCATAAAGCAAAAGATATCGCATTTCTGGAGTAAACTTCGAATTTACGGTAAGATTGGCGCAGCGTTCCTGGTGAGGCCAGATAATGTCTTGCCATTATATCAAACCCTCCCTGGAGCTCGCCGGAGGAAACCCGATGCCTGACCTGACCCCAGAACTTCTGCCGCATTTACAGATTCACCGCCTGCCGGGCCTCGACCTGGGGGAAGGGTTCCTTTACCCGGATTACAGCGGGCGGTGCGTGATGAATATCCCGGCCAGCGTCTGCCGCTGGCTGGGGGTGCCAGAGATGGCAGCCCCCCCATTGCTCCCAGAGCTCACCGCCCGGATCGGAGATGAGGTGCGGCATGTCCTGCTGGTGCTGATGGACGCCTTGTCTCTGCACAGGTTGAAGCGCTGGGTCGCTAATGGGACCACCCCGGTGTGGGGTATGTTGGCCGAGGATGGGCTGCTGGCCCCATTGACCTCGATCACACCCAGCACCACCTCCGCTGCCCTGACCAGCCTGTGGACGGGGCGCAGCGCAGCAGAGCACGGTATCGCTGGCTATGAGCTGTGGCTGAAAGAATACGGCGTGGTGGCCAACACGATCTTACACGCTCCGATCAGCTTCCAGGGTGACGCCGGCAGTTTGAAACGGGCTGGATTCACCCCAGAGAACTTTATGAAACTGCGGACCCTGGATACTCACCTGGCGGGCCATGGAGTTCAGGCCTATGCCTTCCAGCACCAAAGCATCGGCCGTTCAGGCCTCTCCCAGATGTTGTTT
>MGNL01000159.1:0-99 GCA_001796785.1 Chloroflexi bacterium RBG_16_51_16
CAACAAGCCCTGGCAAGACATGATCAGGGGTATGTTTGAGTGGAACTCACCCCAACGGAACGCGAGCAAAGGCTGATAAAGAGGGGCACAGCGAGGCGT
>MGNL01000159.1:166-2906 GCA_001796785.1 Chloroflexi bacterium RBG_16_51_16
ATTCTTCGGTTATCATTGACCAATTCTAACCAACGGAGATAGAGAGAATGGAAGCATCCAAATCGAACAACACCGCATTGATCGTTGGAATTATTGCGGTGGTATTGTGTATCTGTGTACTTGTGCTCGGTCTGCTCGGATACTTTTTTTATTCCTCCTACCAAGGCTGGAACGATGCAACCGATGTGCCATCGAATCCGTCTGACAGTGGTACTGAGACGCCCGCGCCGGAGGTGAACAGACCCTCACCCGGATCAGTCTCTTCCGAAACGCTCGAGACCTTGAAAATGACCCTCGTGCCGGAGAACGATCCATATGAGCTGGCCTGCCGGCTGCAGGGTATATGCGATGTGTCCAGGACCGTCCCTGGAAAATCATATAAGGTTGGCGACAAGGAAACCTTCTGGATCCTCAATTCGGATACCGTTGAGCAGCGCCAGATCAGCGCGACCCTGCGCTACATCACTCCGCACAGCTACTTCTGGGTGGAGGACGGCACTCCGGTCGATGAAGGTGATATGAAGCGCCTGATGGACACCTTCGAGACCAAGATCTACCCGACCGACCGCGAGTTTTTCGGCAGCGAGTCCATCCCGGGGGTGGACGGCGATCCGCACATCTTCGTAATTTATGCCAGCAGCATCGGCAACAATATCGCAGGCTACTTTAACTCATCGGATTCCTACAACCCGCTTGTGAAGGAATATTCCAACGCACACGAGTCCTACGTGCTGGGCACCAGCCAGGACCTGGGCGACGAATACACCTACTCAACCCTCGCACATGAGTTCGTGCATATGATCCAGTTCGCATCCGACCGCAACGACGTGTCCTGGATCAACGAGGGGTTCGCAGAGGTGGGTACCTTCCTGAACGGCTACTATGCCGGCGGTGCGGACTGGTTCTATGTCCAAAATCCCGACATGCAGTTAAACACGTGGGTCGATTCATCTTCACCGGATTTCGGACCGCATTATGGCCAAAGCCTGCTCTTCCTAACCTATTACCTCGATCGATTTGGCGAGGTTGCCACCAAAGCTTTGATCGCCAACCCCGAAAATGACCTGACCAGTGTGGATGACACGCTGCGCGAGTTGAATATAAATGACCCTCAGACGAGTCAGCCCATCACGATGGATGATGTATTCATGGATTGGGCGGTCGCGGTGTTCCTGCACGATGCGAGCGTTGCGGATGGGCGATACGCCTTTCATAATTATGACGACGCTCCGCAGGCCGCTGCAACGGAGACCATCTCCGAATGCCCAGCATCGCCAATATCGAGGCAGGTCAATCAATTTGGAATGGATTACATCGCTATCGAATGCGAGGGTGACCTGACGCTGAACTTCACCGGATCAACCGCGGTCGGCCTGCTGCCGATCGACCCGAACTCGGGCGACTACGCGTTCTGGTCGAACAAGGGCGACGAATCCGATATGACCCTGACCCGCGAGTTCGATTTCACAGGTGTCAGCGCTCCAGTTAACCTGACTTTCCATACCTGGTATGACCTTGAGGAAGATTACGACTATCTTTTCCTTGAAGCATCCGTGGACGGGAATACCTGGGAGATCTTAACCACACCTTCGGGAACAGACGAAGATCCGTCGGGCAACTCGTACGGGTGGGGGTACAACGGCAAGACCGGGACCTGGATCGAGGAGACCGTTGATCTTTCGAATTTTGCAGGCAAGAAGGTTTCCATCCGCTTTGAATACATCACGGATGCGGCGGTCAACGGGGAAGGACTGTTCCTGGATGACGTCTCGCTCGATGCGGTGAACTACTCAACGGATTTCGAAGCCGACGACGGAGGCTGGACGGCCGTGGGATTTGTGCGCGTCAACAACGTCCTACCGCAGACCTTCCGCTTGGCGTTGATCAATTTGAAAGACGAGACAACCGTGGAAATGATCCCGGTCACGGCGGATGTGACCGCAAGCGTTCCGCTTTCGCTGGGATCGGGGGATCAAGCGGTGCTGGTGGTGGTCGGTACGACGCGCTTCACGACGGAGGATGCGTCGTATGAGGTTGAGGTTAAGTAAACGGATGTCATTGCGATGAGTGGCGCTACAAGCGCTACGAGGAAGCAATCTCCGTGCCAACGAGGAGATTGCCCCGGGAGAACGCCGGAATCTTCGACCACGTCGGGCTTCGCCTTCCTCGCCCCGGAACGCACGCCGGGATCTCGCTTCGATCGACAATGACATAGAAGAGAGAATGGAATCAAATAAAACAACACGGAATGTCATACTGATCGCACTCGGCCTGGTGCTGTGCTGCGTGTGCCTGACGGTCGTTGGATTGGTTGGATATGGCTATTATATTTACCAGGAATATGACCTGGAGCAGGTGATATCCCAAATTCCACTGGGCGAGCCGTCCCCGCTGCCTCCGGTCGAAATGACCAGACCGGCAGTCGAGGATATCCCCCTGGATACGTTACTAGCTCTTCAGAATACTTTGGTGCCGGAGAATGATCCCAAGGACCTGGCCTGCCGGCTGGAAGGCAAATGTGACATACCCGAGACCATGGCCGCGCCGGCTGCTCCGCGGGTAGTGGGTGACATCGATAGTTTCTGGGTGACCAACGTTGAAAGCAATGAGAATTTTGAGGTGAACGCCGAACTTGAGTACGTCACGCCTCACGTGTACTTTTGGGTGGAACAGGGTGTGGACTTCGACATGGAAGAGCTGCGTGCATTGGCAGACGCCTTCGAGCAGAAGATCTACCCCA
>MGNL01000159.1:2965-4809 GCA_001796785.1 Chloroflexi bacterium RBG_16_51_16
CATTCTTTACGCCCGAGGCCTGGGATTCTCGATTGCAGGATACTTCTCAGCCGCGGATGAGCTGCACCCGCTGGCCCACGAGTATTCCAATGCGCACGAGATGTTCATATTTAACGCCGATAACACACCGCTAGGGATCGAGTTCACTTACGGCGTGTTGGCACATGAATTCCAGCACATGATCCACTGGGCGCAAGACCGGAATGAAACATCCTGGATCAATGAAGGTTTTGCGGAAGTAGCTGCCTTTCTGAACGGGTACGACCCGGGTGGATTCGACTGGCTGTACATCAGCGATCCAGACCTGCAGCTGAACGATTGGCCGAACGACCAAAATGCCACCTCGCCACATTACGGTGCCGGATTTCTGTACCTCACTTATTTCCTTGATCGCTTTGGTGAGGACGCAACCAAGGCGGTAGTCAAGGATGCAGCGAACGGATTTGACGGAGTGGATAACTCCCTGGAGGCGATGAATGCAACGGACCCGTTCAGCGGGAACCCTATCAAGGCGGACGACCTGTTCATGGATTGGGCTGTCACCAACTACGTCCTGGACGAAACAGTTAAAGATGGACGCTACACTTACAATAATTATCCCGATGCCCAGCAAGCTTCAGCGACCGAAAGCATCGATACCTGCCCAACGCAGGATAGCGATCCCAGCCGAGCCGTGCATCAGTACGGCGTGGATTACATCAAGATCAGCTGCCCCGGAGATTACACCCTGACTTTCACAGGATCGACTGTTACCGGATTACTCCCGGCAGCCGCTTACTCTGGTGATTATGCCTTCTGGTCCAACAAGGGGGACGAATCCAACATGACCCTCACCAGACAATTTGATTTTTCCAATATTAGTGCGCCCATTAAAATCACTTACCGAACCTGGTATGACCTTGAGGAGGATTACGACTACGTCTACCTGGAGGCTTCGGAGGACGGCGAACACTGGCAGATTCTCATCACGCCCACCGGTACAGGGGAAGATCCATCGGGCAATTCGTATGGCTGGGGTTACAACGGTGTTAGCGAAAGCTGGATCGAGGAAAGCGTGGACCTATCGAAATACGCAGGTAAAACGATCCAACTGAGATTCGAATACGTGACGGACGCGGCAGTGAATGGGGAAGGTCTGCTTCTCGACGATATTTCCATCGAAGCGGTCAACGAAACGACCGATTTTGAAACCGATGAGGGCGGCTGGCAGCCGAATGGATTCGTCCGAGTGCAGAACGTGCTTCCGCAAACCTTCCGACTCGCCTGGATCTTGAAGAAAGGTGGGATGAGCGTGGAGATGATCCCGGTCAGCGCGGACCAGGTGGCGCAGATCCCGTTTTCGCTCAAGCCGGGTGAGGAAGCGACCCTCGTCGTTTCTGGAACAACGCGCTACACACGCGAACGCGGCGCGTATGAAATTCAGATCCGATAAAACCAGATTGCTTTAATCGAAACCAGCCTATCAATCGATGGGCGGGAGGGATGAAGGAGAAAATGTCAACAGTTATCAAATCACAAGTGCTTGATTTCGGCAAGATGGTAGATTACCAGGAAGGTGCGGTGGTCAGCCGGCAGGTTATCAAAGCTGAGGCGGGCAACGTCACGCTGTTCGCCTTTGACCTTGGTCAGGAGTTAAGCGAGCACACTGCGCCATACGATGCTCTGGTCGAAATCCTGGAAGGTCGATGTGCGGTAAAGATTTCCGGCAACGAACATGAGCTGAATTCAGGCCAGGCGATCGTCATGCCGGCCAATGAACCGCACGCACTGCGTGCGGTTGAAAAATTCAAAATGTTGTTAACGATGATCCGGGATTTCCCCCACCCCTCCCCCTCCCCCAAAGG
>MGNL01000159.1:4960-10490 GCA_001796785.1 Chloroflexi bacterium RBG_16_51_16
AATGCTCGGCGTGAATTGCCAAAAGCGACCCATCGGTTGAAGAAAACCGTCCACCGCGGCTAAAAAAGTTGCCGGAAAGAGACGTTTTATCAGACCCAGGCGGAAATGAGATACCGCGAGGATTTGATCGATCTTGAAGCCCACAGCAGCCAGCGAATCCCGCACCGAAGCGGGATGGAAATCGAAATTCAGGGTGGCGAACTCGATCGGCGCAGGAGTAAATGGGCTCCATTTCTGTAAGCCAAGCCAGTAGCGTAAAATCGATTTCAGGTTGCGTTTATTTGCAAACTCGAGGATGAAAATGCCTCCCGACCGCAAGACTGCGCCGACTTCCCGCAATGCGGCTGGAGCATCCGCCATGTGGTGCAGGGTGCGGATCATGGTGGCAGCGTCGAATCTGTGGCGGGCGAAGGGTAGGCGATAGGCATCTGCGATGGCGAAATCCAAACGAGGGGAACTCCCCAATCGATGACGCGCCTCGGCGAGCTGGGATCGTGAGGAATCGACCAGCACGATGCGAGAGAAGCCCGCATAACGCGGGGTATTGCGACCGGCGCCGGCGCCGATCTCAACCAGCAGTCCACCCCGCTCTGGAACCAGGCGCTTCAGAGCGAGGGCTTCGGCGCGATCCTCGTATTCCCTGCCACCCCGGTCCCAAAATGTACCCTGGTAATCCGAGCCTTCGTAATCGATGATGGGAGGAGTAGGCATTTGGGGCGGTAATCAATTATCAGTAATCAGTGATCAGTTATCAGTGAACAGTAAAAAGTGAGCATTGAGCAGTGAGGAGTGAGCAGAGAACTTGGGTTATCTTCCGACACCCCGGTAGACATATCCCATGGATTTCATCACACCAGGATCATAGATGTTACGGCCATCGTAGATGACGGGTTGTTTGAGCAGGGTCTTCAACTTCTCGAGATCGAGCTGTTTGAACTCATTCCATTCCGTGACGACCATCAAACCATCGCAACCGCGAGCCATTTCGTATGGATCGTTGCAATATTCGATACCAGGCAGGAGAGGGCGGGCTACCTGCATCGCGACCGGATCAAACCCACGCACTTTGGCACCCTGGGCGATCAATTCGGCGGCGATGTCGATCGAGGGAGCATCGCGCATATCATCCGTGTTGGGCTTGAACGCCAGACCGAGCAGACCAATGGTTTTGCCTTTTAATCCACCCACCATTTGACTCAAGGCGTTCACTGCGCTCCTGCGGCGCTCGTAATTAATCTCCATCACCTGATCGAGGATGCCGGGATCCAACCCTTTTTCCCGGGCCATGTAAACCAAAGCCTGCACGTCCTTCGGAAAGCAGGAACCACCCCAGCCGAGACCAGCGTCCAGGAAGTGCCGACCAATGCGCGCATCATATCCCATCCCGGCAGCCACTTCCTTAACATCTGCACCAAAGGCTTCGCAAATATCAGCCAACTCGTTGATGAAGGAAATCTTGGTGGCAAGGAAAGCATTGCTGGCGTACTTGATCATCTCAGCCGTGCGCAGGTCGGTGATCACTATGGGAGCTCGCAATGCGAGGTGCAGCTGGGCGACCTGGTTGGCTGCCTCACGATCGAGGGAACCAATAACCGTACGGTGCGGACTCATGAAGTCGCTGATCGCCGAACCCTCCCGCAGGAATTCAGGGCAGGAAACCACAGAGAATGATATTGGTTTAGTTTGAGCGCCTTTAACGATATCCGCAACCCAGTCACCCGTGCCGATGGGAACCGTGGATTTGTTAATGATGATGAGGGGAGCTTCCATATTTGAGGCAATTGAACGGGCTGCGGAAGCTACATATTGCAAATCCGCCTCACCGTTCACACCGGATGGAGTCCCCACCGCGATGAAAGCATATTCGGACCCTTTGAGGGCTTGCCTGTAATCCGTGGTGAAAGATAGGCGACCGGCTTTAACATTTCGTTGAACGAGTTCCTCGAGCCCAGGTTCATAGATCGGGAGGACACCCTTCATCAAACCCTGGATGCGTTCCTCGCTGACATCCAGCGCCTGGACCCTGTTCCCAAGGTCCGCAAAACCCGCCGCTGTAACCAATCCAACATAACCGACACCGATGACCGTAATCTGTCTCATACCATTCCCTGCCAAACTTGAATATTTTTTACAAAAGCAGGCACAAATATACCACACGGACAGCCGGGAAGAATTGAGCAAGTATAATCGCCGCATGCGCCTGCTCTTTGTCGCGGATGGCCGATCACCAATTGCGCTCCAATGGATCGAATATTTTGTCGAGCGGGGCGATGAAGTCCACCTGGCATCGACATTTCCATGCAAGGTTGACCTGGCACTCAAGGGAATTGAAATCATTCCGGTCGCTTTTAGTAAATGGAAGCGGGATAACCGGCAATCCGATCTGATGGGTTCGCGTACGTTGAATTTTCGATCCGCATTACGAACCTGGCTTGGACCGCTAACCCTTCCGCTGGCGAGCCGAAGTTTGCGGAAAATGATCCAGCGCGTTAAACCGGATCTTATTCACGGGATGAGGATTCCGTTCGAAGGAATCCTGGCTTCCAAAGCTGCCCGCGGTATACCGCTGGCCGTGTCGGTGTGGGGAAACGACTTCACGCTGCATGCCGCCGCATCCAATCGAATGAAACAACTTATCCGGCAGACACTCACGGCGGCCGCGGGGCTGCATACGGATTGCAACCGTGATCAAAAACTGGCGACTTCATTAGGGTTTGAGGTAACCAAACCATTCCTGGTCGCTCCAGGAAACGGTGGGGTCAAGATAAGCCTCTTCCATCCTCCAAAAAAGAGCGTGATAAAGCCTACGGTCTTAAATCCGCGGGGTATCCGTGCTTACGTGCGGAATGACGCATTTTTCAGGGCCATTCCCATCATCCTGGCGCAGAAACCAGGTACGAGGTTCGTATGTACTGCCATGCATGGGGACAAGCAAGTTGAAGGCTGGATCGAGGATCTTAAAATTGGAAAATCGGTGGAATTGCTCAAACCGGTTCCGCACCGGGATATGGCTGAAATTTACCGCCGATGCCAGGTATTTGTTTCCCCCAGCGTTCACGACGGGACTCCCAACAGCATGTTGGAAGGTATGGCGAGCGGTTGTTTTCCCGTTGTAGGTGATCTCGAATCTATCCGCGAATGGATCATCCACGGCCGTAACGGATTACTGATGGATGCAAACGATCCAGCATCGATCGCAGAAGGCGTTTTAACCGCTCTCGACCGAAAGGACTTGAGAGCTGATGCAGCGGAGATCAATTCCAAGATCATCGCCACCCGGGCCGAATACAAACGAACCATGGAACTCGCCAGGGAGTTTTTCAGGCAGGTCATTTTTCACGCATAACAGAAATATCCAAGAATTAAAAAGAACCGCCCGGAGCGAACCGGTGGTTCGATCACCCATCCAGGATTAAGAGATGGTTATAAAGTAGAGTTATCGAACCCGAAGTAATTGCTCAGGACTCGGGTCGAGGAGCACGCAAAGTGTCCAGTCGATCGCGCAGCTCGATCCGACGGCGATCAGCTGCGTGGCGGATATCATCATAAAAGTCCTGACCCCTATCACGCAGTCGACTGCGCAAGGCATCACCCGACTCAGGCGTCAGCAGCAGCGCGATCGTGGATCCCACAAGGGCGCCCACTAAAATTCCAATGAAAAAACCAAACATTCTACTCATCTTGATTCTCCAACAGGTTCGAGTCCGGATGGAGGCAATCGAACCTCATCTTGAATTATTATCCAAGCCGACTTGAAAATATAATTCCGACAAGATTATAGAACAAAAAACGATTTGCCGCAATCGGTGTTTTATGGAATAATGAATGCATCGCGCGTATCTATTGAACGCGACGATGAATCGAATTCATCCAGGCCCAAAATTGCGCGCACCAGGGGAACAGCGCGACCGAGGACTCTACCTTTAATGGAGGGTACCATGACGAGTGCGATCCCACCCCAGACCATTAAGACCGATCGCAAAAAAACCACAACTCACCACCTGCGAAATCTCAAAGGACGCGGCGAGACGATCAGCATGCTCACCGCGTACGATTACCCGACTGCGCTTGCCATGGACAAGGCGGGCATCGACACCATCCTGGTGGGTGATTCTCTGGGGATGGTCGTGCTCGGCTATGAAAATACGCTGCCGGTAACGATGGACGACATGATCCATCACTGCAAGGCGGTCGCACGGGGAGCCAAGTTTGCCTTACTGATCGGCGACATGCCGTTCATGTCCTATCAAATCTCCGTGGAGGAAGCTGTCAGGAATGCCGGAAGATTCCTGCAGGAGGGAGGCATGGATGCAGTGAAACTCGAGGGCGGACGGGAACGGATCGAGGCGGTTCAAGCCATAACCGGGGCTGGCATACCCGTGATGGGTCATCTCGGGCTCACCCCGCAATCTGTGCACCAATTGGGCGGTTTCAGAGCCCAGGGAAAAACCGCGGCTGCCGCCAAGCGATTGTTCGATGATGCGATCATCCTTGAAGAAGCCGGTTGTTTCAGCCTCGTGTTGGAATCCGTGCCAGAACGGTTGGCACAACGGATATCCCAACGCATCTCCATACCCACGATCGGGATCGGAGCCGGACGGTATTGCGACGGCCAGGTGCTCGTTACGCACGACCTCCTGGGACTGTTCGACAGGTTCACACCCAAGTTTGTCAAGAAATATGCCAATGTCCATGAAACCATGCAGAAGGCATTTACCGCGTACATCGATGACCTGGAACACAAAGGATTTCCGTCAACAGAACATATTGTCGAAATGGATCCAGACGAATGGGCTGAATTCGAACGATTGATCAAGTCCTGATCATGTGGTTGAAGGGATCATGAAGTTAGATCCATCAGGCATGAAACCAAACCCGGGACAGTTCCGGTGACACAAGCGAATAAACACACGAATAACCATGCAAAGTGATCCTGTATCAGAAATTCTAATTGTCGGCACGGGTGCGTTAGCTACCTTGTTCGCCGGCAGGTTGAGCGCGGCTGGATTTCGAGTCAGGATGCTCGGTTCGTGGCGGAATGGATTGGCGGCGCTGCAAGAGCAGGGGGTGAGGCTGGTAGATCCAACCGGGAACGAACTTTTTTATCCCGTCGAGGCGACAGACGACCCTAAAAAATGCAAGGGCGCCAGATTAGCATTGGTGCTTGTCAAAGCATGGCAAACCGAAAAGGCAGCCCTCCAACTCGCTGAGTGCCTCACAGAAGGCGGCCTGGCAGTTACGCTTCAAAATGGGCTGGGAAATATTGAAACGTTGTCGCGGGTTTTGGATAAACACGGAGCGAAGCACCGGACCGCATTAGGAGTCACCACAACTGGCGCAACACTGCTCGGCCCAGGACTGGTACGCGCGGGAGGGGAGGGAGTGATCACACTGGAACGTCACCCAGGAATTGCTCCACTCGAGAGTGCACTTAAAATGGCGGGCTTTCAGGTTGAAATTTCCGATGCAACCGAATCGCTGGTCTGGGGAAAATTGTTGATCAATGCAGCCATCAATCCATTGACGGCCA
>MGNL01000159.1:10581-24670 GCA_001796785.1 Chloroflexi bacterium RBG_16_51_16
AGCAGAACAGATTCCCCTGCCATTCCCAGATCCCGTCAAGGCGGTCGAAGTGGTCGTCCGTAAAACAGCATCCAACCGTTCCTCCATGCTGCAGGATGTGCTGCGCGGCGCCCCTACCGAGATCGATGCAATCAGCGGGGCAGTGGTCGAGCACGGAGAAAGGTTAGGCGTTCCTACGACAGCATCCCTCCTATGTTGGAAATTGGTCAAGGCTTCCGTATATAAAACCGCAGATCAAGCCCTGGAACAGGCGGTCATGCGCCAGTAATCCAACCCACCAAGGGCTTTAATTTTGAGCACAAGCATAGCTACCAGAGAGGCAGGAAGGAAAATAAACCATTCAAGGTGGACTTTCCACCGGTTTTAATTTTTGAGCAGGGGGCATGACATCCTTCTCCCCAGGATCATGAAGTGTTGTGCAGTTCGAACCAATCGTTGCATGGTAAGATAAATACGCATCATAAAATTTTATTGGGAGACATGCATGTCACCAAAATCATCCAGCCTCAAAATAGAACCCATGTTGCGGCGAACACCGTCAAGTACCTCCCTCGTATGTTATTGCATGAACTTAATGAGTGGAATTAAGAAAGTTACTTTAAAGAATCTTGAGAATTCTGATCATCCCAATCCGACAATCAGAAAACAATTTAAAAAATGGACGGTTATTGTCCTCATTAGCATGCTTGCGATGCTCCTACCCTTTCAATCAAAACTGGGAGTACCCGTCTTCCATAATGTTCATGCCCAGTCTGTAGTCAGTCTTAAAAGCCTGCAGGTCCAGCTTTGGCCGGAATATGACCAACCGAGCATGCTGGTGATCGTCGATTTCGAACTATCCAAAGAAACAGAACTTCCAGCGAGAGTAACTTTCAGGATTCCGGATGAAGCCAATTTAACCGCGGTCGCGTCCCAGGAAACCACGGGACTGATCAACGCTGAATACGAAGGGCCCAGTGTCGAAAACGACTGGCAAATCATCACCGTAATCGTCAACAACCCCACGACCTATCACCTCGAATATTATGAACCCCTTAAAGTAGAAGGCACCGTAAGGAGATTTATATATCAATGGAACGGCAGCTATCCGGTAACCGGTTTCACCATCAGTATCCTCAAACCGGTGGATACGACCACCCTGACCACTGAGCCCCGACTAGACCCGGTCACAAAGCAGGACGGATCAACTGTATATACGAGCCAGCCGTCAAGCCTCAGCAAAGGAGAGCAATACAACCTCCGACTAACGTACGACAAGACAACCGACACATTATTCGTGCCTCCACAAGACCTACGACCATCCACTCCGGTGGATGAAAAAACTGAAGGCCGAATATCCTTCCAAAATTACCTTCCATTCATCCTTGCCGCAATTGGTTTGATGACCTTATTAGGCGGGCTTGTTTATTACTGGCAGTCAGGATCGAAGCGCGAAGGCCGACGCCGCCGACGCAAGCCCTCCCAGCAGACCGAAAAAGAACCCGCAACCGGTATTTACTGTCCCCAGTGCGGGACGCGTGCGCAGATGAACGATCTATTTTGCAGGGTGTGCGGAACGCGATTGCGAAAAAAGGAAGGCTAGGTTGCAGGTCAATTCGCTGGCCGTCATTTATTTCCTGTACGGCCTGGCATTTTTCTCGATGGGGCTCCTGGTCGCGACCGAGGGCGGGCGAGCGGCCGACCGACGATTGCGAATGGCGCTGCGGCCCCTTTCAGGATTCGGAATCGTGCATGCGCTGCACGAATGGATTGAAATGTTTGAGATCGTTTCCCTGCCGGGCTCCGGATTAAATCATAACCTGATCGTTTTTCTAAAATTGACGACCCTGGCGTTCTCCTTCCTTTCCCTGGCCGCATTCGGAAGTTATCTCGTCCTCGGGGCTGAATCGACCTGGAGGGTGAGCCTGATCATCCCCTTGATCCTTGAAGCCGTCTGGGTGTTCGGACTACTCGATTTTAAAAGCAGATATCCGCTGCACGAACTGAGCGCGGTCACGGATGTATGGACTCGCTATTCACTAGCGATACCGGCAAGTCTGCTAGCCGCGGCAGGGCTGATCGTCCAGCAGAGGACGTTCCGGCGGGCGGGTATGATCCGGTTCGGACAGGACAGCCTGTGGGCTTCGATCTGCTTCACCTGGTATGGGTTGGTCGGTCAACTATTCACGCGACCCAGCAAATTGCCGCCGTCCACTTTTCTAAATGATGCCGCGTTCCAGGAGATATCCGGATTTCCAATCCAAGCGTTGCGAGCGGCGGCTGCAATCGGAGCAGCCATCTTTGTCATCCGCTTCCTGCGAGCTTTCCAGGTTGAGAACGATAGAAAAATAACCGAGCTTCAAGGAGCCAGACTGCAGGAAGCGCACCAGCGCGAAATCCTGAGGAGCGAACTTTTCCGCAAGGTGGTGGCTGCCCAGGAAGCAGAGCGGCAACGGATCGCCCGCGACCTGCACGATGAGACAGGCCAATCCCTGACGGCGATCGGCCTGGGGTTGCGCGGCCTTTCATCGAATATGACCCCCCGGAACAAACCGGCACACGAAACCCTGAAACACCTTCAATCGATGACAGCCGATTCCCTGAAAGAACTCCAACGGATCATCTCGGACCTGCGACCGGCGCAACTGGATGACCTAGGCCTGGGGGCGGCGCTGCGCTGGTATGCAGGAAGGCTGCATGAGCTGACGGACCTGTCCGTTTCGGTTGAGGTGACCGGGGAAGAACGAACGCTGGATGAGGCTGTCCGCATCACCATATTTCGAATCATTCAAGAAGCGTTGAACAACTGTGTAAAACACTCCCAGGCGAGCCAGGTACAGGTCAACCTGACGTTTGAAAGCTCGACAGCCCGGATCCGCGTGCGGGACAATGGAATAGGGTTCGATCCAAACCTGGTCGGGTTCGGTCAGTTTGGACGGTCATCCCTCGGCCTGGCGGGGATGGAAGAACGAGCTTCCCTGCTGGGAGGTTCCGTGAAAATAAAATCGCGGATCGGATACGGCAGTGAAGTGAGTGCGATCATCCCGTACCATTTCACTCACGTGGAGGAACAATCATGAGCATGCGTTTGCTGCTCGTGGATGACCACGCGGTCGTGCGTTCAGGCCTGCGGATGCTAATGAGCGCACAAACCGATGTTGAAATCGTGGGGGAGGCCGGCACCGCCAGCGAAGCCATGGAGTTAGCCGCCCAGGTAAAACCCGACGTCATCCTGATGGATATTGGCCTGCCCGATAAATCCGGCATCGAAGCCACCCGGGAGATCAAGAACCGTTTCCCTGGGATCGCGGTGGTAGCTTTAACCATCCATGAGGATGAAGAATATTTTTTCAAGATGCTGGACGCAGGCGCCTCCGGGTATGTACCCAAACGGGCGGCGCCTGAAGAATTGCTAACCGCGATCCGGGTAGCTGCAGCCGGTGAAGTGTACCTTTACCCGACCCTGGCGAAACTGCTTGTTCGGGATTACCTTAGCGAAGAACACAGTGCCGAGAATAAATCCACTTTGGATGGACTGACCCCCAGGGAGAGCGAAGTGTTAACTCACCTGGCCGAGGGAGCAAGCAATACCGAAATCGCTCAATCCCTGGTCATCAGTCCCAAGACCGTGGAGCGGCATCGTGAGAACATCATGCACAAACTAAATCTGCATTCGCGCTCGGAACTGGTCCGCTACGCGATCCGCAAGGGGATCATCAAACCCTGACCCAAGGATCAATCCTCAAACTCGATATCAACCGTCATCCCCCAACGCATCGCCGGATGGGTATCGGTCAGATTCAGAATAACTTCGTATACGATATCGCCTTGTTTTTCTGTATAGTATTGAGCGATTGAACCTACAGTTCCCGCCAGGCTGATATCCGGCACGGCATCCATCGTGACTTTTACGGATTGACCTTCATGAATCGATACAACGTCCAATTCGGTTAGATCGGTGGTTTTAACCACCCAGCTTGACAGCTCCGCGATCGTCACGACCGGCGTACCCGCGGTGTTGAATTCACCGACATCCAGATCCAACCGGGTAATGGTGCCCGAGAAGGGGGCACGCAACTCGGCATTCGCGAGCACGGATCGCACGCCGGCTGTGCTCTCAGAATAGGTTGGATCCTGCAGACCATCGAACTCCCGCTGCGCCTTGTCCAAGCGAGCCTGAGCGGCTTTCAAATTCGAATCCAATGCGAGCCAGAGAATCACCTTGCGGTGATCCGCCCAGGCATTATCAAGCCTGTGCTTGTACAGTTTGGCTTTGTCATTATACGTTTCGAACGTGTCCTGTTTCTTTTCAGCATCGGACAATTCGAGTCTCTTCTCACCGAGATTTTTATAGGGTTCAAAGGCATCCCGGGCCTGATCGAGGAGGTCCATCGTTTGGAGTGCGGCCTTGTCGGGGGTCATGCTTGAATATTCAACGGGGATGTCGAAATTATCCAATTCGAACTGGGCATCCTGCAACGCCTGGTGAGCGCTCGTCAGTTCATTGGCAGCGGCTGCCTGCGCATCCACAAGGTTTTGGACCTGGCTGCTTTCAAGCCGGGCGATGACATCGCCTGCGGATACCTCAACGCCTTCCTGGACCAGGACCTCGCTCACCAAGCCGCTTGCATCCATGGCAAGTTCAGCATATCGAACCGGTTCGATCCGACCTTCAACGATGACGAGGGAGGAATTGTCAGCCGGGGTGGCAGTCGCCTGCGTAGAACTTTCCTGTGCAGGGGAACCACAAGACAGAAGGAGAAACATCGAGGACCCAAGCAATAGAGAAATTAGGATAGATTTGTTCATTTTGGTTCCTTATGAAAGAGATAACAAATACATTTTCGATCCAACGTTTTTATTAAAGAATCGTTAAATTATTCATAACCAAGGACTTCCCGAACCGTGAGACGGGAAGCATTTCGGGCAGGGATGTAACTCGCTAAGGTGCTCAAAAAGAAAACAGCCACAAGCCAGATGAGCATCCCGGAAACAGAGTAAGAATATGTCAGCGGAGTTCCCATCATGCTTGTGCCGACAGCAAGGTTGAGGGCTCCGCTCATTGGGACAGCCAGAAGGGCCCCGAACAACCAACTCATTAACCCGATGGCGATGCCTTCCATGATAAACACTTGAGCCACGCCGCGATTGGGAGCACCGATGGCGCGGAGAATGCCGATCTCACGGGTACGCTCGAGTACATTGATGCTCATGGTACCCATCAACCCCAAACCGCCCACCAATGCCATCAGAACTGCCATAACGAGAAGCAATGAGACGATTGTGTCAAAAATCGCCTCCGCCTGGGCACGTTCCACGAACATGGTATCGACCGTATTCACCCTAAGGCCATTCGATTCATATAATCTTTCGAGAGCGCTGCTGGCTGATAGTACAGACTCGGGGTCATGTGTGCTCATGGAAACCATCAATGCATCCGATTCACCCGCCCGATCCGTGATCCTGGAGACATAATCATAATTGGCGTACATGATCGTACCGAAACTGGTGCCGATGCTCACGCCAATGATCTTGAACGTAAATTCGTCGCCATACAATTTTAATACGATATTATCACCGAGTTTGAGATCCGGTTCTTCAATGAACAGGGCTGAGCTGACTACCACTGCATTTTGATCCGAAGGAAGGAGCCAGCGACCCTCGGCCAGGCCGGGGGAGGAGATCAGCTTCGAATCGGGGGAAGGGGCGAACATATAGATCATGCTGCCTTCGCTCCCATCCGGCCGAACCCTGCGAACGGTGAGCTGCTGCCACGTATCGGTTTCATATACACCTGGCAGCTGCCTGGCCAGCTGCTGGAGCTCTTCAGACCGATAGGAACGACCGAACGTGATCATCACATCGAAATTGAACCACTTCATCATCTCATCCACTGTGCTTGTCAGCGAGGACCGGACACTGAAGACACTGATGAACGTGGCTGACCCGAGGGTCAGGGTAATCAGAGTCAAAAGAAGCCTGCCTTTGCTCCGAAAGGTGTTCCGCAAAGAAAGCAGGAACGAGCGCACGGGGAAATCCCGGGCGAACCACAGATTCCTGCCGGAGATCATCCGATCGACAGGGTTCGTACCAAAGCGACCTTTCCCGGTCCGATACAAGCTCATTGCTTCCGCGGGACTAATGCGAAGACTTGAAATGAACGGTACCAGTGACGCGATAACCGGCAATGCCAGGCCGACAATCCCCTGGAGGACGATCGACTGCATCGGGATATCCATCGAAGCCAAATCAAAGTTGAAGTAATAAGCCATGGATTGGCTTAACGCCCGGGCTCCGTAAATACCCAGCGGGATGGCCAGCAACAGGGCGAATGCACCGTACGCCATGACCATGACAAGGTACATTCCGAGGAGCTGCAAGGAACTTCCACCGATAGCCTTCATTACACCGATCTGACGTTTCTGCTGCGCCAGCAGAGCTGAGACCGTGTTGACAACCAGAAAAACGCTCAATGAAAGCGAGAGAACGCCAAGGATGCCCATCAGCGCCAGGATGGCTTGAAGGATATCGTCCATCGGCAGCTGACCAGGTTCGGCAGTCATGGTCATGGGGATGGTTAGACCGATCCGTTCCGCCTTATCCTTAACCTGATTGACAACCTGCCTGGACCATTCTTCATCCTCCGGATTGGAGGCAATCACATAAAGTTCATTGAAACCGAACGATTCGCCGAGCCAATCCAGGGTTTCGGTTGAGACATACCCATAGGGAGTGCCATCCAGTTGGGCAGGCATCTGAGCTGGGTCATAGGCCGTACCAGAAATTTTCATCTCCCGGATCGTATCGTTGGCCAGCTTGATACGCACCGTATCACCCACCTGCGCATGGATCACCTGCAAGGCGGCTCGTTCGATCAGGATCTCCCGCTCCGGTGGCGGCCAGGCACCGGTATCCGGTTCGATTTTATTGACCTGGATTTCGTTATAGTCCGGGACCACGAAAATTGAAATATTCTTCCATTCGTCAGGAGCAATCTCGATTCGTGCCGCAAGGTTCCGGCGTGCGTCGGCAGCTTGAACATCGTGCATGGATCGCACGGATGCGAGAAACTGCTCATCGAAGGTTTCACCAGTCCGCACCACACCGGTTGACGGGTTAATCGCCGCAAAACTCTCCGCCAGACCGCGCGACAGAATGGAGCGGGCGCTTAGTATGACTCCGACGGCAAACAAACCGACGGCCATTGACAATACGATCAAGAGCGTGCGGGTTTTATTGCCTGCCAGGTCATTAAGGACTTTGTACCAGCGAATATTAATCATTGGATATGCATCAAGAGGGATGGACGATCTCACCATCCGACAGGGTAATTACGCGAGAGCCCCGGCGGGCTACATCACGATCATGGGTGACCAAAATAACGGTAGTACCCTGGTCTGTTAGTGTTTCAAAAATATCGAGGATGCTATCCGCGGTGGAGGAGTCGAGGCTGCCGGTAGGTTCATCGGCAAGGAGGAGCATGGGGTCATTCGCCATAGCCCGGGCGATGGCCGCCCTTTGCTGCTGACCACCGGACAGTGCTGACGGGGTTTTGTACGCGTGTTCAAGGATATCAACCTGCTTTAATAGCTGAAGGGCGCGTTCACGCTGTTGAGGCGGGTTATTACGGCGGGCAAAATCCATGGGGAGCATAACATTCTGAAGAATGGTTAGAGTTGGCAGAAGGTCAAAAGTCTGGAAGACAACGCCAATATTGATCCCGCGCCAATGAGCGGCGCTTTCAGGATCGAACTGATGCAATGCGACTTCCCCAATCCAAATCTCACCGGAGCTCAATCCATCGAGGCCGGAGATCATATTTATCAGAGTGGTCTTGCCGCTGCCGGATTTACCGGCAATCACCGCGAAATCTCCACGGTCGATTTGAAGATCTATCCCTTTTAGCGCAGTGACAGGCCCGGCAAGACTAGGGTAGATCTTAACCACTTGCTTGAGGGATATCCAATGACCCTTGTCCAGCTTTTTTTTCTTATTTTTGGGATCCGATTTTAACGATGTCATTCAAAATTCCAGAATTTATCAATCATTTACTTTTTGATCTAGAATGCGGCCATCTGAAAGGCGAATGGTCCTGGCAGCCCTGCGTGCCAGCTCCATATCATGAGTGACCATAAGTATGGTCTTCCCCTCACGGGTCAGAGAATCAAACAATTCGAGCACCGTATCCGCTGATTTTGTATCCAGATTTCCCGTAGGTTCATCGGCTGCCAGCAGAAGGGGATCGTTGGCCAGTGAACGGGCGATCGCCACTCGCTGCGCCTGCCCACCGGAGAGTGTGCCTGGAAGACTATGAGCCCAATCTGCCATGCCGACCAATTCGAGGAGGTGGATCGCTTTTTCTGCGCGTTCACTGACCGGATAACGGTTCCCGTAATCCATTGCGAGCAGAATGTTCTCCACCGCCGTCAAAGTTGGCAGAAGTTGAAAGAATTGAAAAATCACACCTATAGATCTGCCGCGCCAAACCGCGATCTGTTCTTCCTTGAGGCTGTGAACCGGGACGTTATTTACAAATATCTCACCGGAGGTTGGTTGATCGATGCCAGAAATGAGATTGATGAGGGTAGATTTTCCGCTGCCCGATTTACCGATGATGGAAACAAATTCACCGGAAGCGATCTGAAGGTCAATACCCTCCAGGGCTGTGAACGTGCCTGCAGAACTCCTGTAAATTTTTTTAACCGCATGCAAATCGACCAGGCGACCATTCGGAGAATGGTCGGCCCTGGATTTTAATGGCGAGCGCTTTTTGGCAGTTTTAGCAGCCATCATCGTCATTGTCCATAAATAATTAATATCAGCTAACTTAAAAATTAGGATAACCTAAATATTTTACTTTCTGATCATCAAACCGTCAAGGATCGTTTGCGAGACCAAAATACACCTCTTACCATATTGCATGTTTTCCTCGATAACCACAAAAAAAGACCACCAACAACACCGTTGCGGTGGTCTCGCTGAACCCGTTCAGGGCAACCGGGAGCCTTATCTTCTAACCAGGCTCCGTCATGACGGCTGTCCTCCCTGCCAGGCAGGCAGCTACTCCCCATCGAACATCAATAGTCTAACTTAATCTATTCTTAGAGTCAACCTGCACAAACACCCCACGCAATCATAACTGTATGGGGTGGAAGCCCCATAGATAGTACCAAATTTCACATATAAGCAGCAGTAAAAGATGGGGGAACACCCGAATTTACTAAGTAGGGATAAAAGCTTAAACTAGTCTTAGAAGAAAGTGAAAGGAGGCACAAATGAACGGAATTGAAATCCTAGTAACCTTACTGGTCACGCGTTTGATCGTGCCTGCCGCAATCCTGCTCCTGATCGGTGAATGGATGAAACGCAGAAACATCCATTCCAGGAATTCTTGAAGCTGGGTGTAAATATGGAATGGTTTGCAGGCGTTCTAGCCGTTGTCACCGGACTGATCGTCCGGTTGGCGCTGCCGATCGGGGTGAGCCTGATCGCGATTTACTTCCTGCGCAGATTGGATTCACGCTGGCAGGAGGAGGCTCGTTCCGAGAGTGCTCCATATCATGGACCATCCGAAGGAATTCTGTGCTGGGAAGTGAAAGATTGCCCACCCAATCGACGGAGTGAGTGTCCGGCCTTTTCGTCAACTGAACCATGCTGGCAAGTGCATCGCCAACCCAACGGCTATTTACTCGAAGATTGTCTGGGATGTGAGGTCTTCAGAAATACGCCGCTTCCGCTTGCCCAAGCGCAAACTTAGTAAACCCTTGAGGAGGAATGTAAACATGTTCCCGAAATTAAATAGATGGATTTTAGCCCTCGTTTTTGCCTTAACGGCAGCCGGTGCCACGCTGGCAGTCGCAGGTGCCCAGGAGGGATCTCCTCCACAGCAATCGCAAACTCCGGACTGCACCACCTGCCACACCGAGTTCCAAATGACCTGGCAGAACGGCCCGCATGGACAGGCAGGGAGCGACCCGATATTTTTAGCTGAGTGGACCACCCAGGGAAAGCCCGGTGCCTGCCTGGTATGTCACACGACCGGATTCGATCCGGCTACGGCAACCTGGGTAGCAGACAGCGTCACCTGTCAAGCCTGCCACGGGGATGCGCCGGCTGATCACCCAAAGTCACCCATGCCGGTTGACCGCAGTCCCGATCTGTGCGGAAGATGTCACAGCGATACGCGATTTGGATGGCAGGACTGGCAGGGGAGCACACACTACCAGCGCGGCATGAACTGCACAACTTGTCACGATCCACACAGCGCTTCCCTTAAATTTTCTGTTTCACGGGATGGAACGGGATACAAAGACGCATCTTCCCTGTGCATCAACTGCCACCAGGAAGCCAGCATGAATTTCCCCTATACACCCCATTCCCAGGAGGGTGTGACCTGTGTTGACTGTCACCTTGAGCATATCGAAGTAGAAGACCGGGCTGCGCATACAGTGCCGGACCATTCGTTCACTGCGAGCCTGCAGACTTGCAATACATGCCATGCACAACAAATGCACCAAGATGCAGATGCAGTGAGCACCGGGGAATCCCAACAAATAACCGTAGCTGAGGTATCTGCAGAGATCGAAGCTAATCCCGTATCAGCGGAACCTGAGCCTGTCAGCCCGATGGGATATGCAAGCTTGGCTGGTCTGGTTGGACTGGCAGCAGGCATGGTCCTGGCTCCCTGGCTGGAAAAGTTGTATCACCGGTTGGTAAAACACAACGAGGAGATCTAGAATGACCGAGCGTGATATCAACCGGCGGGATTTCCTAAAACTCACGGCTGCAGGCGCTGCCGCGGTTGCAGGAGCGCGGGCGATCCAGGAGGCAAACGCTTCAAGCGGAGCGCCGCACGGCGAGTATCAGTGGGTGATGGTGATCGATCAATCCAAGTGCGTCGGCTGCGGCTACTGTACCTACGCGTGCCAGGCTCACAATGATACGAATCCAGATATCGAATGGAATACCATTACACGGACAGGAAGCCTGGACGACAAGAATGTCTACCTGCCGAGACCCTGCATGCATTGCGAGAAGGCGCCATGCGTAGAAGTCTGCCCCGTGCAGGCAACCACGTACCGGGACGACGGGATCGTTATGATGGATTACGACCGCTGCATCGGGTGCCGGTATTGCGAGGTGGCCTGTCCATATCAAGCGCGATCGTTCAATTGGGAAGGGTTCACCGGGGTAAATCCGGTTGTACCCAAGTGGGGTCAGCCGGAGGTGGAACGCAGACCTCGGGGGGTTGTTGAAAAATGCAGCTTCTGCTATCAGCGGATCGATCGCGGTCTGGAACTGGGACTCACACCTGGAGTGGATCCGGATGCAACCCCGGCCTGCGTGGTTATCTGTCCGGTTGGGGCGCGCTTATTCGGGGATCTCAACGACCCGAATTCGGAGGTCAGCCAACTCCTGGCTACCCATGATTCGTACCGCCTGCGAGAGAATCTCGGTACCGGACCGCGGGTTTATTATTTGCCCGCTGAAGCCGATGAAATGGAGTCGTAGCATGTTGAAAATATTTCAAGAAACCCTTGAAGCTTTCAAGGTTAGAGTGACTACGATCAAAGTCACTCCCTGGTTAGCATGGTTAGCCTTCCTGGGTTTCCTGCTGCTCGGAGGCCTGATCAGTGGGATCCTGATTTTTTGGAAAGGGCTGGTCATAACTAACCTTACCGATCTCGTACCGTGGGGTTTGTGGATCACGATCGATCTCTCATCGATCGCCCTCTCCGCCGGTGCGTTCTCGTTGTGCGCAGCTGTGTATCTGCTGGGGCTCAAACGCTACCAGCCTATCGCTCGAACTGCCACGTTCATTGGGCTTATCGGCTACAGCATGGCGATGCTGTCGCTGCTGCTGGATATCGGCCGACCGGATAGGTTCTGGCACGCCGTGGTCTATTGGAACACGCACTCCCTGTTGTGGGAGGTCACCATGTGCGTGGTGCTGTACCTGACCGTCCTGGTTTTTGAATCCATGCCGATCTTTGCAGGATTCGAATGGTTCCGAAAAAGATATCCAAAAATATCTGCGAGGATGGAACAACTCCACAATTATGCGCCGTTCCTGGCGATCCTGGGGCTGGGGTTGTCCAGCCTGCACCAATCTTCACTCGGTGCGGTATATGGTGTGATCAAAGCACGCCCCTTCTGGTTCAAGCCCGAGATGGCGGTGCTCTTTTTGCTCACAGCCATCCTCGGTGGAATCGCACTGACCCTGTTCGCATCGATGCTTTCAGCCCGGTTGACGAACAAAGCCAGGATCAATGATGCCTTGATCGAGCGGGTGGCAGTATTTCTCGGCTGGCTGCTGGTCGCTTATTTTTACTTCCGGTTCTGGGATACCCTTGCCATGACCTACACGTATGACCCCGGCAGAAGCGAAGGGCTGGAGGTCTTGACGAGTGGTGCCTTGTCGTTCAATTTCTGGGTAATCGAAATGCTATTCGGTATCGTGGTGCCCATGGTTCTGCTTCTAAATCAGCGGACACGGTCACGACGGTTCTGGAGGATGCTGGCCTTTGCTCTGATCGTGATTGGGGTGATAACCTATCGCTGGGATACCAATCTCAGTGGATTGCTGGTCGTGATGTCCTATCTGCCTGGTGAACAGCTGGTTGCGTATACCAGTTATCGACCGGCCTTCGTGGAATGGTCTGCCGGATTTGGGATCGTCGCTTTCGGGTTGCTGGCATTTTCACTCGGAGTAATGTATCTGCGAGTGGTGGATCACCGATTGACTGAGCCAGAACATGAGACCGTGAAGGTCAAAGTCAGAGAGACCGTTACGGCATGATGATTAATAATTCATCGTAATGCTGTATCTTTCTCAGCCAATTGATATATCATTAGTTAGACCCCGTTAGGATTTACCCCAGTGCGAGGGTAATAACGTAAAATATTAAAAGAAGTGCTGTCTTTTGGACAGCACTTCTCTTATATTGTTAACAGATCAAATATGTACTTTACTAATTCTCCGGCGCACCGGCAGCGATCCAATGAGTGACAAGGTCCAGCTCTTCCAAACTCAAATTGACAAAATGCTGGGCAGATTGAACCTGAATCAGTTTACTGGAGGTGGGATCACCCGGGACAATCACCGGACCGTTCTGACCGCCTTGCATGGTGGATGCGTACGTCAGGAAACTAAGCCCGGCGGAGGCCGTCTGACCATGACAGGCAGTGCATTTTGCAGCGAATAACGGTCCGATATTAGCATCGAAGCTAGGCTCACCAAGAACCGGGGGAGGTACAGGAGTTGGTTCAGGTGTGGGGAGCTGTGTCTTTAAGATTTCGCGCAATGCGGGAGCATCGAAACCGGCGAACGTGTAGACACTACCATGGCAGGCTTGATTCGAGCAAAACGACGTATTACTCGTCCCCCCGGCATCCTCAGTGGTATGGCAGTTGGAGCAGGTCTCGTTGAAAGCCTGGTTGTGAAGGCTGATCCAGTTGGGATTTAGATGTGATTCGGGTTCGGGACCGCGGCTGATCTCTATGTTCGCGGTAAAGTCCTGCGAGCCGGCGACAACCGGAATTGAATGGCAGACATTGCATTCCAGGCGAATGGCTTCCTGATTGGAATTCAAGTGTTTCCCATCATGGCAGCGGAAACAACCCGCCGAATAAATATGGCCGACGTTATTTGGATGGGAATCCCAATCGACCTTCTGCTGTAGGAAAACCGAATTCGTGTAAATGGATTGCAATTCCTGGACTGCGCCTGCAACCAGGTCCATGTTGGATGCATAGAATTCCGGATGAGTTTCCTTGTAAAAAGTCTCCAGGTCAGCGATGGCACTGAGAGCCTGATCCTGGGATTCGTAGTTCGCCCCCAGAATTTCTATCCCTTTTGAGCGAATTTCAGGTATGGTTGAGGAAATCTTGCCGCGAGTCAGCGCGTTATCGAGCGAATCATCCGGAGTGTAAATCCGGTGGGTGATCCGGTTATGGCAGGTGATGCAATCCATTTGCTTCAGCTGGCTCTGGTCGATAGAATTCGGATCGAATTCCGATCCCACATCCATGTATTCAATCGAGGATCCATCATCCTGCACGACTTTAACGTAAGGAATTTCCTGCTCTTCGAGACCCACAGGATAATAGA
>MGNL01000160.1 GCA_001796785.1 Chloroflexi bacterium RBG_16_51_16
TACGACAAGCACTCAAAAGAGATCCTTATTGCTTACAGCAAAGGTGTCAATGCTTATCTCGAGGATCACCATGGCAGCACACTCAGCCTCGAATATGCCATCCTGAAACTGCTTACCCCTGACTATAAAGTCAAACCGTGGGAACCCGTTCATACCTTAACCTGGGGAAAAGCAATGGCCTGGGACCTGCGCGCGAACATGAGCGAAGAGATCGAGCGGGCTATTTTACTAAAGAGCCTAGGCCCGGAACGGGTTGAGGAGCTTTATCCGCCTTATCCTACCGATCATCCTGTGATCGTGGGCCAACAGGATGTCGGGAGTGTACCCGGATTTGTATCGAAAGACCACGAACCCATGGATTTACCGCAGGAATTGTTGGCCGCGATTGAGTATAAAAACAAGCTTCTTGATCCAATCCTGGGTTCGAACCATGGCGGTAAAGGATCCAACTCATGGGCGATCTCCGGGGAACTGACCGAATCCGGATCGCCATTGCTGGCCAACGACCCGCATTTGAGCAGCCAGATGCCATCCATCTGGTACCAGGTGCATCTGGAATGCAGACCAAAGACGATCCAATGCCCGTATTCGGTAACCGGTTTTTCATTTGCCGGTGTCCCCGGCGTGATCATCGGTCACAACGAGGACATCGCTTGGGGATTCACCAATGTTGGCCCAGACGTTATGGACCTTTTTATTGAAAAGGTCAATCCCCAAAATCCTGACCAGTATGAAGCGGAAGGCACCTGGGTGGATTTCGATAAGAGAACAGAGACCCTCCAAATGGCTGGAGGGAAAACCCACCAGATCACAATCCGTACCACGCGACATGGACCGGTCATTTCCGAGGTCTATGGCTTATTGAAAAACGAGGGCGATCCGAAGGATAAAGAATTTCTGTCCTTTAAGGACCATGCCGGTGTGGAACTGCCGGAAAAGTTTGTCGTGGCGATTGCATGGACCGCCCTTTCACCTTCGTCGGTTTTCGAGGCGATTTGGGGATTTGCTGTCGCCAACGACTGGGAGGATTTCCGAGAGGCCGCGCGAGCGTTCGATGTCCCGTCACAAAATTTAATCTACGCGGATGTCCAGGGCAACATCGGATACCAGATGCCAGGAGATATCCCATTGCGGAAGTCCGGCGACGGCCGCTTCCCAGTTCCTGGATGGACTGATGAATATGATTGGGTAGGATATATTCCATTTGAGGAATTGCCCCATGCTTTCAATCCACCTGAAGGCTATATCGCAACCGCAAACAATCGAATTCCACCGGCGGAATATCCGTACATGATCACAAGCGATTGGGACTACGGCTACCGCGCTCAGCGCATCGTTGATTTACTCCAATCAGCTCCCGGTAAAATTAATATCGGATACATTAAGACTATGCAAGCAGACGACCTGGATCCAATAGCTAGGATCCTGGTGCCTATATTGCTCGAAACCGTAAAAAATACCAACTCGTCAGGAACTGCCAGTGCATTTGAAAACCTAGCAGATTGGGATTATAGAGCTAACGCGGATTCGCCTGGGGCGGCGATCTTCGAAGCAACCTGGAATCACCTTTTACAGAATACATTCAACGATGATCTGCCTCTGAGATATCAGCCCGAGGGTGGTGATCGTTGGATGGAAATCATGCGCCGGATTGTCCCAGATCCAGAGAGTGTCTGGTGGGACGATCAGTCGACGACGGGTCAGGTGGAAACCCGGGATCTAATATTTGAACGATCCTTTTCAGACGCCGTGAGTGAATTGGAAAAAGAGTCTGGAAACGATCCAACGAAGTGGAGCTGGGGAAGCTTACACAGGGTCACATTCCGGAATGGAACACTTGGTGAATTGGGAGTAGGGATGATCGAAAACCTCTTTAATCGCGGGCCTTTCCCTACAAGCGGTGGCAAGGCGATCATCAACGCAACAGGCTGGGATGTTGGTGAGACCTATGATGTAGACTGGCTGCCATCGATGCGGATGATCGTCGACCTGGGCAACCTGAACAACTCGCTAACCATCCACACTACAGGTCAATCCGGCCATGCCTATAGTTCGCATTACATCGATATGGCGAACTTATGGGCTGACGTGAAGTATGTACCGATGGATTGGGATGAGCAGGAAATTATCGATAATGCGGTAGATCATCTTATCCTGGAACCATGATTCGCGCACATCCCGCCAGGATACTCTTACTCAAGTAAAGAGTAAGCTGTCCGCCGGTCCCCCATAAAGCAAAAAGACGGGCGATGAGCCTGTCTTTATTGGTTAAACCAGCGCTTTAGCTTGCCTGTTTTTCACCCTGGCTTTGAGCCATTCATAAAGAATTGGCATGACGGAAATGAGAATGATGGCGATAATCACGAATTCAAAATTCCTGCGGACAAAAGGGATATTCCCAAAGAAATAACCTGCCAATGTAAAAAGAGCCACCCAGAATATGCCGCCGAATATATTATATGAAATGAAATATCCGTAGGACATCCGCCCGATTCCAGCAACAAATGGAGCAAAAGTCCGTACGATCGGAACGAACCGGGCTAGAAAAATGGTCTTGCCTCCATGCTTTTCAAAAAATGCGTGTGTGCGGTCAAGGTAATCTTTCCGCACCCATTTTATTTGGTAGGCACGATCACCCAGCGCGTGACCAATCCAGTAATTAACGGTATCACCCAATACAGCTGCTAACATCAGGAGGCCCAGCAAGGGCAGAAGATTCAACGATCCCAGGGAAGCGAACGTCCCCGCAGCGAAAAGGAGGGAATCACCCGGAAGGAATGGAGTGACAACAAACCCAGTTTCCAAGAATATAACCAGAAACAACAAGGCATAAGTCCAGGTTCCATACTGATTGATGATCGTCGCAAGATGTTCATCAATATGGAGGAAAAGGTCGATGAGAAATGTAATAAACTCCATTGTTCTCTCTTAAAAAAGGATCGGGGCTGATTATACACTTAAGCTAGTTCTGTTCCTCACAATGGAAGATGGATAGATTTCCCTCGATGCATTTGTGTCTGATAGAGCCAGGCTGGTTTATGATGCAGCTGGAGGAACTTCTCGTCTACTCAACCAATCCCCAATGGCGAGGACCAGATAACTGCCCACCGTGGCTGGACCCAGGTCGATCGCACCAAACTGCATAAAAATCCAACCACGAGACACACCCACCCAGTGTCCCAATCCAAAACCCAGCCAGCTTAGCACCAGATATAAAAGCAAGCGCCTGCCTCCGCCGCCTCGGATCAAATGATAAAGGGCTCCATAGAGGGAGGCGAATGCGATCGAAAGTGTAAGGGCGGGGATTGTCAAACGATGACACCCATTTTCAGATTTTATTGGAAGAAAACGGCGGAAGTAAGAAATGCATTTAATAAATTATTCCGCCACCAAGCAGGGTCTCTTCCTGGTAAATCACTGCTGCTTGTCCAGGGGTGATGTCCCGTTGGGGGGAATTAAAGCGGACCTGGAATTTATCCGGCTCCGTTAAGGCGACATGACCCTCAACCTCCCGTGCGGTATAACGGATTTTAATTTGTCCACTAAATTCATTTTGAGGCGGCGCGCCGGAGATCCAATTCGCCTCCCGGGCATTCAAGACCTGAGAACCCAGCTCGGCGTGTTCCCCTACGATCAATGCATTTTTTTCGATATCCTTCTGAAGTACATACATGGGCACACGAGCTGCGAATCCAAGTCCGCTGCGTTGTCCTATCGTGTAATCCGGTAACCCAGTGTGTTGTCCGAGGACACGCCCATCCCTGGATTGGATCGGACCACTTTTAGCCAATCCAGCCGCGTTCCTCCGGATAAACGCACGATAATCATCGCCAGCTAAAAAACACAGGTCCTGGGAATCCTTCCGACTCGCTACCGGCAAACCCAGCGTAGCGGCCATGACCCGAATTTCGGTTTTTTCGTGATCTCCGACTGGAAATAGCGCATGAGCTAGTTTCTGCTGGTCTAAAACATGCAAGATATAAGACTGATCTTTCGACCGATCGATGGCTTTCAGGAGCCGGTATTCACCGTCTATAGTCATCTTGCGGACATAATGTCCGGTTGCCATGTACTCAGCGCCCAAGGCAAGAGCATGGTCAAGTAAAAAGGTCCAACGGATGCTTCGGTTGCAAACCAGGCAGGGATTGGGTGTGTTCCCCTGAGCATAACCGTCCAGAAAATATTGAACAACGGAATTTTGGAAAATATCCTTGGCATCGATGACATAAAAAGGAATATCCAGAATCGAAGCCACCCTGCGCGCCTGGGCTATGGCGTCTGGTGTACAGCAACGATTGCTGTCTTCCTTACCCGGTTCCGACCACAACCGGAGCATCACGCCAATGACTTGATAGCCCTGCTTTTTAAGCAGCGCGGCGGCTACAGATGAATCCACCCCTCCGGACATGGCGACCGCAACTATTTTCTGATCCAAAATATTATTCCAGTTTACCGCTGAGCCAAGGTTCCACGCTTTTCATCGCTTCGTCCACGTTCCCAACCAACCGGCCACCACCTATAGCCAACTGCGGCGAACCACCACCTTTTGCACCAAGGATGCCTGAAAGGTGCGATACGAGATCGCCGGCTTTTATCCCCTTTTTTACCAGGTCATTGGTCACTGTCGCCATTACCCTGATCAAGTCGCTGGTGGCTAAGATTACACAGACGGCTTGGTTAGAGTATATTTCCCGGTACCTGTCTGCAAGTTTGCGAAGGTTATCATCATCCAGTTCTGCCATCCTGGCGACCAGCAGGTTGACACCTTTGATCTTTTTAACGGCGGGAAGTTGTAAATCGAACTCTGCCAACGCAGAATTACTTCGAATCGTCATCAGTGAGCGCTTTTGATCTTCTATTTCAGTCAGCAGATCAGCCACCTTCTGTGGTACTTCATCTAGGGAAGATTTCAACTTAGAAGCTGTCTGTTTAAGGATCTTGAAGCGTCTCGAGATCAGATCATAGGCAGCGCGACCGGTGACAGCTTCGATGCGGCGGACACCGGCGGCAGCTGAAGCCTCACTGATGATGATGAACGCGCCTACATCTGAGGTACGGTCCAGGTGGGTGCCGCCGCATAACTCGTATGAGTATTTTGGCAGTTGTTCGACCGTGGAGGTGGGGAGAACCGCAGCCTGACCTTCGTCGCTCAGCGGGTCGGGATATTCGGGAGTTATCGTGATCGTGCGAACTGTCTCGCCATATTTTTCCCCGAACAATGCCATGGCGCCTTCTGCGACGGCATCCTGGCGTGACTTCAGCTTGGAAGCCACGAGCATGTCGGCAAACACAGCCTGATTCACGAGACTCTCGATTTGTTCCAACTGTTCGGGATTTAGTGCTTCAGGATGATTGAAGTCAAATCTCAGCCTATCCGGTGCGACCAGCGAACCAGCCTGGCGGGCATGCTCACCCAACACCTGGTGCAAGGCAGAATGCAATAAATGGGTTGCTGTGTGATTGCGCATGATGTCGTGCCGACGAATCAGATCGACCTCAGCCACCGCCGGATCACCCACCTTCGGTTGACCCGACAAGACCTCACCTACATGAACGATTACTCCCGCAGAAGGTTTGCGAACTTCAACAACCTCAATCTCCCAGTTTCCAGGATTTCGCTGGCTGTTGCCCGATGAGATCAGCCTTCGGATATAACCGGTATCGGATACCTGTCCACCTGATTCAACATAGAACCCGGTCCCAGGCAGGATTACTTCAACCTTCTCCCCAAAAGAGGCGGTTTGGACAGACTTGCCGTCAACGATCAATGCCAGGATCTCCCCTTCCGACCTCAGATTTGTATAAGGATCATATTCCACACCAACATCAGGAAGTTTGCCGGAACTTTGAAGATCACTCAGGATCCCGGCAAAGAAATCAGCGTCTTCTCCTCCAAGCGCTCCCATGGCTCTTCCACCGCCCGAAGCCACTCGATGCTGGTCCATCGCAGATCGAAAACCGTCTTCATCCACTTCCAGATTCTGTTCACGGGCAATATCCCGGGTGATCTCGAATGGCAATCCATAAGTGGCATAAAGGTCAAAAGCATTCCCACCGTCGAGTATCTTGGTCTTCGAGTTGCGCAGGCCATCCAACCAGTTCTGCAGCTGCGCTGTACCTGATTCGACGGTCCGGGCGAATCTTCGCTCTTCGCGGGCAATATCATCGAGAATATTGCTCCGGTTCACTTCAAGCTCGGGGTAGAACGGACTGTAAGTGGCAATAACCGCTTCAGCAACCCTCCCCAGGAAGGGCGCGCCAAGTCCAAGCTTGCCTCCGAAGCGGGAGGCGCGACGAATGATCATCCGGGTGACATAATTGCGGCCGGTATTCCCCGGGACTACCCCATCGGCGATCAGAAAGGCAGCTGCACGCGCATGGTCAGCGATCACTCGATAGGGTGTGAAATCCGCGTTCATTTGGGCCTCAGTTTGACCCGTAAGTGAACGCGTTGCATCCAATAAGGGGGTGAACAGATCAGTTTTGTAGTTGGAATCAACATCCTGAAGGACGGAGACGATACGCTCGAACCCCATTCCGGTATCCACGTGGGTCGCAGGAAGAGGTTCAAGTTTCTGTGGATTGATCCGGTTGTACTGGATAAAGACGAGATTCCACAACTCAAGGAAGCGTCTACAATCGCCGTTCACCCGGCAAACGTGACCGGCTTGATCCTGCTTGTCACAATAAGCCAGACCGCGATCGAAATGGATCTCTGAACAGGGTCCACATGGACCGATCTCGGCCATTTCCCAGAAATTATCCTTGCGACCAAAGTAGAGCAGATGGTCAGGAATAAAACCCGTCTGGGTCTGCCAATGTCTTGCAGCTTCCTCGTCGGTGGAAATGTCGCCCTTATCGTCCTTGAACACAGTTGCCCAGATGCGATCCTTTGGCAATCCCCACACCTCGGTCAAAAGCTGCCAGGCCCATAAGATGGCTTCCTTCTTGTAGTAATCACCGAAGGACCAGTTGCCAAGCATCTCAAAGAACGTGTGGTGCTGATCATCCCGACCCACATCATCAAGATCATTGTGCTTACCAGCCACGCGCATGCATTTTTGAGAGTCGACTGCCCGGGTATACGGCCGCTTGTCGGTTCCAAGGAAAACATCCTTAAACTGGACCATGCCGGAATTGGTAAACAACAAGGTGGCATCTCCACCTGGAACGAGTGAAGAGGAAGGCACAGCCGTGTGGCCTTGCTCGACGAAAAAGTCAATGAACGTCTGGCGGATCAGTGCACCACTTAATTTTTTCGGGATCATTCATACTCCGGTATCGGGGTAAGGATCTTGAAGCGGAGATTGGGACAATAAATGCGTGGAAATTATACCAACTGAGTAGGTTTATCTTAAATCCTCCAATGGGTATCCAATCGTCCTAAAATCTCCCCCAGCGGGCATGTGTCCTTGTAATCAAGTGATGGGATACGTAAATTACACAGCAGGATACAATGTTGGTGTGGATCCTCCATTCCTAACCGTAAAAGGAAAGGTTGTTCGCGGTCACCTGGTGGCATCCCGGCCGTCGCAAGAATATCCGTTTGGCACAATCGAAAAGCAAAAGCCAATCTTCAGAAGACTTGGTTTGGATCTTGATCGATTCTTCAACGGAACATTGAACATTTCAATCGCACCCAAACGATGGGTGTTGAGGGATCCAGAATTTACTTTTATGCATGTGGAATGGACAGAGCTCCATCCACCGGAAACATTCTCGTTTGCCCGTTGCACATTGTATTTCAAGGATGCACCTTTTAAGGGGTGGATCTATTTTCCACACCCCGATACGAAACAACGGCATTTCCAAGATCCATCCGTGATTGAAGTGATCGCCGAGGAAATTCCGGGTGTCCATTACGGTAATGGGATACAAATCATTGTCGAAACTGCAAGAGTCCAAATGTTTGACCAGACGATCAGTCGACAGATATAAATACCAATTTTTACATCGTCGCCATTATTATCGGCCATTAAGAAGTAAATGCGTTGGGGAGGTAGAATTTATAGAAAGGTTGACCCTGGGTTTTGAAGTTGTATGATGGATGAGATTGTGATTTAATGTTCGATACATCTTTGATTGGACCAAGCCATGCTACCTCAATGTGAATTCCTTCTCGAACGATTGAACTTGGCCCGCCGACGGCTGGATAAGCTGCTGGCGAATGCACCAACCGATAAATACATTTACCCCAAATGGACCATTAAAGAGTACATGGATCACCTTTCGGGATGGGATGACGCTGTCGTGTCAACACTCAAGGCACATGCATCAGGTGAGCCAGTACCCATGACCGCCTCACGGGGCATAAATTTTTATAACTCAGAAACAATAACAGCCCGCAAGAGCATCGACCTGGATCATTCGAAACTCGAATACCAGGCTTCCCGAGAGGCGGCACTCCAGGCTCTCCGTGAGTTACCCGATGAAAAATTCAATCAACCCCTGATTTTCCCCTGGGGCGAGAATGGTACTGTAGCATATTTCGTCGAAATCTTTGTCGAACACGATGAACACCACGCCCATCATCTATCCAAGTGGATGGAACAACCAGATCGGGTTCTTACCGATTCGTAATTACCGTTATTTTAAAATGAAAAAAGCCTATCGTTTCCTCTTCATTATTTGTGTATTTCTCTCTGCTTGTTTGAATGTTGATGGACCTTTATCGGACCCGACACTGCCAACCGATGAGGTGAACCAAGATTCCGTATCCAGATGGGAGGCATTAAAGGCAGAGACCCCCCACGCTTATCTCACACCCTTGCCCGTATCAGAGCCAGGACCGTTCGATGGTACCTACGTAAAGGTGGACCAATCCCCGCCGCAATATTGGAAATGTCTCAGGTGCGCGGATTACAGGCCTGTTGGTGGCATATGGAAAATGAGTTTTGACCGGGGAATCATGCGGATCTTCTATGAGGTGACCGGTTGGTTTTCCATTGCCTCCTACAGCACTAAGGAAGACAGTTTGACGTTATTCAACGATCCATTCTGTCCCTTCGATACCGGCCGTTACAAATGGGTGCTACAAGACGATCAGCTCAATCTCTATCCAAAGAATGATTCAGTCTGTGCTTTTAGGCTAAGAGAGGAAAACCTAAGTAAGCAATCCTGGCAGGCGTGTTCAGAACCAACCGGGAACCAGCCTCCAGGGTGTAAAGAACCGGAAACTCCCCAATTTGTAATCCTCACCGATCTTCCATTTGAGGTGAAAGTGTATGGAGGGGATAGCCGTTTCTTTGAAGACCCGCCCGACGTTTACGTCGCCGCGAATACAGCCAATCGATTGCCACCAGGTGGTATTGAAATAGAATTTCACGAAGAGAGTGTTGATTATGGTCTTCACCGTGTCCTGTGGTGGAATGGCGATTGGATCGAAGCCAGGACCGACCTGCCCTTTTCCTCCATGGGTGTTCAGATCATGGGTGAAGCCCAAATCGGCTGGGCCACTGTTCTCTTCGACGACATGCTCGTATGGCAGGGAGACACTGCCGACATCTGGGAGAAATACGGTCGACACGGCGGTTATGTGGAAATATCCGGTTATCAACCCGGCCATCACACGCTCCGTGTGGAAGCTCAGGGTTTTGATTTCAGACCTGTGACGATTGCTGGATTTGGCTTTCGAACAAAGGAATGATAGATCCTCCCTGCTAAAAAGAAGAACTGAATTCAAAGGTTAATAGATTATTTTTTTCTATATTCAATAGGTAATACACATTCCCATCAGAGCATCTCTTAAAGTATGAACAAACCCCGAACTATCACCCAAATCATTGAGCCTGAATATGTAATCGAAGGGGCAGGCGTGCGCCTCCGAAGGTCCATTGCACCGCGAGTGAGTAACACTTACGATCCGTTCCTGCTCTTCGATCATTTCGCATTCAATGATCCGGTCGAAGGCCCCATCCGTGGATTTCCGATGCATCCTCACCGGGGAATCGAAACCGTAACTTACATGCTGGAAGGATCGGTCAACCATCGTGACAGCCTGGGTAATTCCGGTCTAATCGGCCCGGGTGATGTACAGTGGATGACCAGCGGCCGCGGTATCCTACACGAGGAAATGCCGCGGCGTGGACCGGATGGCAAGATCTATGGGTTTCAATTATGGGTTAATTTACCAGCCAGGCTGAAAATGATCCAGCCGCGCTACCAGGAAGTGAAGGAAAGTTCGATACCAACCCTGAAAAAGGACGGTGCGTCTATTCGGGTGGTGGCAGGCAGCTACTTTGGTCAAACCGGTCCTGTCACCGATATTGCAGCTTCTCCTGTCTATATGGATGTAAGCCTTGATCCGGACGTTAAATTTAGCCTGCCTATTCCAGCCAGCCATACTTCTCTTGCCTATGTCTTTGAAGGTGAGGCTGTATTCGCAGGTGATCCGCCAGCAAATGAAGGGGTCACTGTGGCATCGGTTCGAATGGTCCGACTGGGGGACGGGGATGAGATCCAGGTCAGGACTGAAAATCATTCGGTTCGATTTATGCTCTTCAGCGGCGAACCATTCGGTGAACCTATAGTGCCCTTCGGACCATTTGTGATGAATTCGAGGGAAGAGATCGAACAAGCGCTAGCCGACCTAAGAAATGGCACCTTCGTAACAAGTTGATATGACCAGGGTCCACGAAGGCGAAAGAATTGGAAGAAATGGAAAATTAAGGATCGGTTGTTCGGCGCTTATATTCGATCAAAGCGGGGAGAAAATCCTGCTCACCAAACGAAGCGATAATGGTCAATGGTGTTTGCCGGGCGGTGTCATGGAACCCGGAGAATCCATCAGTGAGACCTGTATAAGGGAAGTACTGGAAGAGACCGGTCTGG
>MGNL01000161.1:0-4023 GCA_001796785.1 Chloroflexi bacterium RBG_16_51_16
CACTGAGTCACAGCCAGTGCCGACAAGCGCACCAACCGAAACAGCTGAAGCACCGACCAGTGCGCCTGTAGGATCTCCCTCCGAAACCCAACCTGTGCCGGTTTCTGGGAATACGACGATCGAAATCAGCCTGATCGACAATAGCATCAAAACGCCCCAGACTACCTTTCAGGCTGGTGTCCCGTATACTTTCGTGATCGTCAACAACGGGCGCCATGCGCACAACTTCAATATCAGCACACCCGTCTCGCTGGTTGGCAGTACGAACGCAGCTCTTGGTTCAGCCCTTCTAAAAGTAAGTCAGAACCAGCTCGGAGCCGGTCAAACCGCGACCGTCGAATTCACATTCCCTGCCTCGGCTGTGGGTGCAGAATTGGAATTTTCCTGCCTCATCAAGAGACACTATGAGGACGGAATGTACGCGGCGATCACCGTAACCCCTTGAAAGCGCCTCCGCCTCAACGGAGCGGTATAAGCGGTCGGCGTAATGCCGACCGCTTTTTATTCCCTCGAATTCTTCGATTTCCAATCTTTTATATGAGGACGGTATGCGTTGGGCGATCCTGGTGACGCAGTGAGTTGATCGTCCAGGTGATCTTGAATAAAAAGTGGGCAGCGAATGCTGCCCACTTTTTATTTTACACCTTCCAGGTTACATATGTCCAATGATTGCTTCGCCAAACTCGGAACATTTTACCTCCTTGGCGTTATCCATCAGGCGGGCAAAATCATAGGTAACTATCCCAACCGCGATTGCTCCTTCCATGCCCTTGACGATCAAATCGGCCGCCTCCGACCAGCCCATGTAACGGAGCATCATCTCGCCGGACAGGATGAGTGAACCGGGATTCACCTTGTCCATGTCGGCATATTTTGGTGCGGTGCCGTGTGTGGCTTCGAAGATCGCATGACCGGTCTCATAATTGATATTCGCACCCGGAGCGATACCGATCCCGCCCACCTGGGCGGCGAGTGCATCGGAAAGGTAATCACCATTCAGGTTAAGGGTGGCGATCACGTCGTAATCTTTCGGGCGGATGAGCACAAATTGCAGGGTTACATCCGCGATGGAATCCTTAATGAGCAGCTTGGATTTCCATTTGCCGTTGCCGTGCGTCGGCGCAAGTTTCAGCGCCTCTTCAACCTCATTCTTGATTTCCTTTTGCTGCTCGGGAGACATCATCTCGAAACCAGGATCGATCCTTCTGGCATTTTCTTCCACAGTGATCGCAGGATTCGCCTCATGATTGCTCAATATCCAGGTCTCACGTTCGGTCACTATGCTGTCCCGAAACTCGCGTCTCGCCAGCGCAAAGCCCCAGTCCTTGAAGGCTCCCTCGGTAAATTTCATGATATTGCCTTTATGCACCAGGTTGACGCTCCTGCGTTTGTTCTCGAGGGCCCATTTGATCGCGGCGCGGATCAATCGTTCACTGCCTTCCTTCGACACCGGTTTGAATCCAAGCCCGCTGGATTCGGGGAAGCGGATCTTTGCATACTCCTTTGGAAAGTACGTGAGAACATTTCCTTGAATTTAGTATTATCTGGGCTCCCGTTTGCAAACTCGATGCCTGCATAGATGTCCTCGGTGTTTTCACGGAAAATGACCATATCTACATATTCGGGATGTTTCACGGGAGAAGGTACACCGTTGTAGTAACGCACTGGGCGTAAACAAACATAAAGATCAAGCAGTATACGCAAGGTAACATTCAAGGAACGGATGCCTCCACCGATGGGAGTTGTCAATGGTCCTTTTATGCCAACCAGGAATTCTCTAAAGGCTTGTGTGGTTTCATCCGGCAGCCAGTTCTGAAATCTCCTGAATGCTTTTTCGCCCGCAAATACTTCCATCCAGTGGATTTGCCGTTTACCTTTGTAAGCCTTGGCAACCGCGGCATCCAGCACCCGGCTGGATGCCCGCCAAATGTCGCGACCGGTGCCGTCGCCTTCAACAAACGGAATGATCGGATGATCGGGAACCTGTAATTTGCCGGATTTAATACTAATTTTTTCCCCGGCCGCCGGGACTTGGATGTTTGAATAAGCCATGCGTTTCTCCTGCCTGATGGATGCGGCATTATATCATCGCCAATTTTAACGATCCAAGTGACAAACATCCATATTGACGGTTAACCCCGCCGCGCATAAAATTCTCTTCAATAAAAAAGTCAATCTATAAGAACAGGATGCCTCTCCCCCGGATGGGAAGGCTTAATGGCGAAGCCGGTGTGAGTCCGGTGCTGTCCCGCAACTGTAAGTTCAGAGAATAGTGACCAGGATCTCCTGAACAAGTCAGGCCGCCCGTCCTGTTCGATCCAGTCGGATCCTCGCGGCAGGGAGACGGCGATGGTAAGTAATCGTCAAACTCCCCCGCATTCGAAAGGGAGTTTGTTTATTTATCATCATGGTCGATTCAAAAATAAAGCTACCGAAAATTCCGGAATTCGATAACGCTGCTGCAGCCCGGGCGCGCCTGCGCCAGGATACCTTGACCAAACCTCCAGGTAGTCTGGGAAGGCTGGAGCCGCTTTCGATTCAACTCGCAGGGATTTATGGCAGCTCTAAATTTTCCGTGGCAAACAAGTCCGTCATCGTCATGGCTGCCGATCACGGTGTAACAGAAGAAGGTGTGAGCGCATTTCCAGCCTCGGTCACACGTCAAATGGTCATGAATTTCCTTCATGGCGGAGCCGCGATTAATGTGCTGGCTAGACAGGTCGGCGCGAAGGTGGTGGTTGTGGACATGGGCGTTGCTGCCGATTTTGACCGGTCGGATGGTTTGCTCCAACATAAAATTGCCCATGGCACTCGTAATTTTGGTAAGGGTCCTGCAATGAGCCGGGAGGAAGCTGAACAGGGAATACAAACTGGTATCCGAATCATGGAATCCGAAATTGGCGCGGGGCTCGATCTGGTAGCGCTGGGAGAAATGGGAATCGGGAACAGTACGGCTGCCTCAGCCATTACAGCCGTTATCACCGGGCAACCTGTCAGCGAGGTGACCGGGCGTGGCACCGGTTTGGACGATCATAGCCTTCAGCACAAAATTGTGGTCATCCAGAAAGCAATTGAAGTTAACCATCCCGATCCGCAAAATGCGTTGGATGTATTGATCAAATTGGGAGGCTTCGAGATCGCAGGGTTGGCAGGCGTTGCATTATCTGCTGCATCTCATCGGATACCAGTTGTGATGGATGGGTTCATCTCCAGTTCGGCTGCATTACTGGCTTACAAGCTCGATCCGGCGATCAAACCATACCTGCTGGCATCCCATCTCTCGGTAGAAAAAGGACACCGCGCCATCCTAGACCATATCGGTCTGGAACCACTTTTGAACCTTGACCTGCGCCTGGGAGAAGGAACAGGTGCGGTGCTGGTATTTAATCTAATCGAGGCAGCCGCACGTATCCTTAACGAGATGTCGACCTTCGATAAGGCCGGAGTGGACAATAAGGAATGAAATCCTTCTGGACCGCCCTCACCTTTCTGACGATTTTGCCTTCGCCTAAAAAATATTCTGCAGGCTACGAAAACCTGGGCGTATCAGCCGTCTGGTTTCCCCTTATCGGAGTATTGATCGGTGGTATCGCCGCCCTGGCTTTTTCTGGATTTATATTATTCCTTCCAAAGGATCTATCATCCGTATTAACGGTTTTGGTGTGGATCGTGATAACGGGCGGGCTCCACCTGGATGGGCTCGCGGATTGTTGCGATGGAATGTTGAATTCTTCAACAGCCGACCGCCGACTCGAAATCATGAAAGATTCAAGGATCGGCACATTCGGCGCGATTGGACTTGTCTCCATCATCCTACTGAAAGTCGCCGCCGTCCATGAGCTCCAAATTCAATCAGCTTGGATCGCGCTCCCGATGGCGGCGTGCTTGGCACGTTGGTTGTTGCTGTGGGCGGGATTTCAAAAAATGGCGCGCAGCGATGGGTTGGGAGTATCCTTTCAAATCGGTATCCGCCGCTGGCACCTCTTGTTCACCAGTATTTTTCCATTGATTTTTATCCTGATA
>MGNL01000161.1:4029-6698 GCA_001796785.1 Chloroflexi bacterium RBG_16_51_16
GTTTCGGGGTTGGTAGCAGCAGCATTTGCCTGCTTGGCCGCCTTTACGATATCCGCTCTGGCGAGGGCACGTCTCGGCGGTATGACGGGGGATGTTATGGGCTGTGTGGTCGAAATGACCGAAGTTGCGGTGTTGATCGCCTTCAATCTTCCAATCCATGGACAATTCTTATAAACCGGTATGAAACATACATTTATATTTGTATTGGGTGGGGCGCGCAGCGGGAAATCTTCCTTTGCCATGGAGTTGGTCAGACACAAACCCGGTAGGGTGTTATTCGCGGCAACTGCAACACCTTCCGATCCAGAGATGACGGCACGGATTGCCTCACACCGTGCGGATCGTCCCGCGCATTGGATCACTATCGAGACGCCCATCCGGGTCAGTGAGGCTATTCGAAGTGCGCTGCCAGCCGATTGGATCATCCTTGACTGCGTGACTTTGCTTGCAGGTAACATTCTAAATACACTTCCTGATCCTGTTAGAAGCGAAGAGTTCGAAGGTTTGTTGGGTGAAGAAATAGAAAGCCTGACGAAACTCATTCCAAACAGCAATGCCAACTGGTTGATCATCTCAAATGAAGTTGGGTTGGGTGTTGTACCAGCTTATCAACTTGGCAGGATTTATCGCGACGGTCTGGGGCGCGCCAACCAACGGTTGGCAAGGCTGGCAGATACCGTATTGCTAATGACCGCAGGAATTCCACTTGTCATTAAAGGTGAGCTGCCAGTTCAGGATTGACGTTTTTTTTTCAAGGGCATACAATACTCTTATAACAATTGAATAGCGAACAGGGTGCCTCAACTCCCGGATGGGGAGGCTCAAAGGCGAAGCCGGTGCAAGTCCGGTGCTGTCCCGCAACTGTAAGTTCAGGATTTGAGATTTATCAATCCTGAACGAGTCAGGCCGCCCGCCCTGGTCAGCTCACCCCACCCTCGTGGAAGGGAGGTGGAGAACGGTCATCCAATCAACCACTCCAGCCTCCCCTGCAAAAGCAGGGGATTTTCATTTAAGTCACATTGCGGAGGTCCGAGATGGATCGAAAAATTCTCACAATATTAATTATGCTTGCCATTGGCATGAGCGCCTGCACTCCGGCCGGACAGATCACGCCTTCCGGACCGATCAACTTGACCGACGGATTGGACCGTGCGGTCTCGCTGGAAGGACCGGCACAAAAGATAGTCTCACTTGCACCATCGAACACAGAAATATTATTTGCAATTGGTGCCGGGGAGCAGGTGGTTGGCCGGGATGAGCTTTCCGACTTCCCCGCACAGGTTTTAACCATCGGTAGCGTCGGAGGTTCGATGGGGCAATACAGCACGGAAGCAATTCTGGCTTTACAACCTGACCTGGTTCTCGCTACGGAGCTCAATGCACCCGAACTAGTAAAAACACTGGAAGACCTCGGACTGACGGTTTATTACCTTAACAACCCAACCACACTCGAAGAAATGTATAAAAATCTCGAAACCGTCGCACAACTTGCTGGTCGTCAAACAGAGGCAGAGGTTCTCATCCGATCCCTCAAGACACGGGTGGCTGTCGTAGACGAGAAAATCGCACAAGCAAATTCGCAACCGGCTGTGTTCTATGAGCTCGATTCAACCGATCCTGCCAAACCCTGGACGGCTGGGCCTGGTTCTTTCATAGACCTGCTCCTTGCCCGTGCTGGCGGCGAAAATATCGGAAGCCAGCTTGACAGCGAGTGGGCGCAGATCAGCCTTGAACAACTGGTTGTGCTTGATCCGGAGTTGATCCTGTTGGGCGATGCCATGTGGGGTGTTACAGCCCAGGACTTGAAATCTCGACCCGGTTGGGAATCCTTGTCTGCAGTAAAGAATGATCAGATCTATCCATTCGACGATAACCTTGTCAGCCGCCCCGGGCCGCGCATGGTCGATGGACTCGAACAGTTAGCCAGGATGCTGCATCCCGAATTATTTTCTTGAGGCATGCTTGCCGATGACTCGCAGCTCGACATGATTATTAAAAGTTTTCCCTTCTTAACCACTCTCCTGGTCCTCCTGCTGACCGTTTTGCTCAGCCTGGCGGTTGGTTCCGTATTTCTGCCACCCGGTGAATTGCTGGCGGTTTTTCAAGGCCGCGGCTCGGAGGTTGCCTCCACGATCCTGTTCAAGATCCGTCTGCCGCGCACGGTATTGATCATGCTAACCGGGATGGCATTGGGGGGCAGCGGCGCAGCTTACCAGGGATTATTCCGCAATCCTCTGGCAGATCCCTTTCTAATTGGTGTTGCTTCGGGTGCAGGGCTCGGTGCGGTCATAGCCATGAGCATTCGCTGGCCCTACTCTTTCTGGGGCTTGATGGCTGTTCCATTGGCGGCTTTCACCGCATCCTTACTAACGATCTTTGTCGTTTATTCGCTGGCAAGGCTCGGACGAACGGTGCCCACCACCAACCTGATTCTCGCGGGGGTTGCGGTTTCATCATTTGCCACATCCCTGACGTCCTTTCTTATGCTGCGATCGACAGGCGAGGTGCGTCGCGCGCTTGGCTGGTTGTTGGGTGGTGCCAGCCAGAGTGGTTGGATCGCCATCCTGGCCATCCTGCCCTACCTCCTCATCGGTCTCGGAGTGCTGCTGATAAGCGGTCACGCGCTGAACTTGCTGCAGTTTGGTGATGACCAGGCACAACAGCTTGGT
>MGNL01000161.1:6712-10051 GCA_001796785.1 Chloroflexi bacterium RBG_16_51_16
GACGAAGACCATCCTGCTCGTATGCGCCTCGATGGCTGCCGCTGCGGCGGTCGCCTTCTCCGGCATCATCGGCTTCATCGGTCTGGTGGTGCCGCATATCATGCGCCTGTGGCACGGCGCAGATTATCGACGTTTGTTGTCCCTTTCCGTACTTGGAGGAGGCGCAGCATTGTTGCTGTCGGACATTGCAGCCCGGGTTGCGCTCAGTCCACAGGAGATTCCGGTTGGGATCGTCACCGCACTGGCTGGCGCTCCTTTCTTTTTGTGGGTTTTGCGTCGTGCAAAAAACCAGGGCTACTGGTAAACATGGAAAAAGTCCTTGTTTCATGGAGCGGTGGTAAGGACAGCACCATGGCGCTTCACGACGTGTTATCGAAAAGGACACTCCGGGTCGTAGCCCTTCTTACGACGATAACCGAAGAATACGACCGGATCAGCATGCACGGTGTTCGAAGATCGCTGTTGGAATACCAAGCTGAATCATTGGGTTTTCCTCTCGAATTGGTGATCCTTACCAAGAATGGTACCAATGAAGAATACGAAATTCAATTTTCCAAAACTCTGGAAAAATATAAAGCCCTGGGGATTACTTCCGTCGTGTTTGGAGACATTTTTCTGGAAGATTTGAAAAAATACCGTGAAAAACAACTCGCCCGGCTCGGTATGCATGGAATTTTTCCGCTCTGGAAAAAGGAACCAGGTGAGTTACTGCGTTCTTTTATTGCCCTTAAGTTCAAAGCTGTCATCGTGTGTGTAGATACCCAATATCTCGCTCAGCATTACGCAGGGACGTTGATCGATGAACGATTCATTGCGGAATTTCCCGGGAGTGCAGATATCTGTGGGGAAAACGGTGAGTACCACTCCTTTGTATATGACGGACCTATTTTTAAGAGTCCGGTTCGTTCACAGTGGGTGAAAAATTGCTGAGAGAGGATCGATTCTATTATTGTGATCTCCAACCAATTTTGGAAGGATGAAGAAAAGGCCTAGGAAAACAAATTGAATTTCACCCGGGTCGCTAAACGGACTCAGTTTCCTTTACGATTAAATTGATATGTTAGTCATCGATAACCTTTCTGTGAGCTACGGTTCACGTGCGGTGCTCAAAAATGTGACACTAAAGGTCAAGAGCGGCGAAGTGCTGGCCTTGATCGGCCCCAACGGCGCGGGCAAATCCACCTTGATTCGCGCTGTGAGTGGTGTCATCCCTGCAGTACACGGGAAGGTTCGCACTAACGGTGATGATTTCGACTCACTTAATCCCATGCAGCGGGCGCGCTACCTGGCGGTTGTGCCCCAGGCTGTTTCGCTTCCTCCAGCCTACACTGTTTGGGAGACGGTTCTGCTTGGACGCACACCCTATTTGGGATTCATCGGTCAGACCTCCCAGGTTGACGAAGACCTGGCCTGGCGGGCATTAAAAAGGGTTAGTGCGGATAAGCTTGCCGATCGACGCGTGGGGGAATTATCCGGCGGTGAGCAGCAGCGGATCCTGCTGGCCAGGGCGCTTTGCCAATCAACGCCGATCCTGTTATTGGACGAGCCCACCGCGCATCTTGACCTTCAATATCAAGTCAGCCTGCTGGATCTGGTCCATGACTTGGCGAATCAGGATAAGCTAGCAGTGCTTCTCGCACTCCACGATCTAAACCTAGCCGCTCGATACGCCGACAAGATAGCTCTGATGGTTGCCGGGGAAATCCAGATTGTCGGCACACCTGCCGAAGTTCTTAAACCCGAGCTCATCTCCCAGGCTTACTGCCTTCCGGTACAGGTGGTGGAACACCCCCTGAACGGTGGACCATTGGTTCTCCCGGAGGCATGAAAATAATAGTGACAAATCCAGCTCAGAGAAGACTATTTCTTAGATAAGGTGAGACGCACCTATCTCTTTTCAATAAGCAGTCATGCCGGATACGCAACTGGTAACATTAGCTATCAGCAAGATAATGAAAATAATATAGAGGATCACGGTGATCCGCCAGTTTCGGGTGCGCACAATGGCTACCACCAACCCTATGTATATCAAGTAACTGGTTAATGCAGCCGCGATGGTCTTTCCATCCTCTGGAAACACACTCCAAAGTTTTCCAAAAACGGGAGCCAAGAAAATCGAGAGGCCAAGCGGGAACATCACGACGGCGACTGCGATATCACCTGCCGACCATCGGTTGTAGATGAGCACAACCATGACGACCAATGCAATTACGTAAGCTGCGAGGATCAGTACAATCTTTGATTTCCGATTCACAAGGAATTCCGTGAGATTGAATTTAGAGTTATCCATGTGAGCTCCAAAGTTATTTTTCTTTACTGGAACTGAAATTACTCGATCACCACCATTGATCCCTGAGTCATTATAGCTTGGTTGCATTCCGAGTAATTTCCAAAACCTATAAGACCCGGTGATCCTCCTTTTGATCAGCTGCCTTGCTTGACTCTCCATCCCACGCTTTGTATAATAGACAATAATATTCCCAGGAGCAGTACGCGGCTCGAAGCCTGATAGAGAACGAGATGCCTGGTGGAAGTCTCCGCAGGAATTCACCGCCGAAGTCGCCTGGGTCGTTTGACGAAGAACGCCATCGGCAATTAGACCGTCACGGGAGTGCCCGTTACAGCACAGGCTGGTAACGGCCAGCACCAGAGTGCGTTGAACAAACCTTAGAGACCTTCGTGTCCTTTGTGTTTGCGAATTCAACGAATTGAGGTGGTACCACGGCAGACCGTCGTCCTCATCAGGACGGCGGTGTTTATTTAATTGCCATGTCATTGCGAGGCATGGCGCCGCAGGCGCCATGCCGAAGCAATCCCCCAGATACGAGGAGATTGCTTCGGTCGCTACGCTCCCTCGCAATGACATAAGGAGAGTGAATGACAAAAAACGAATTACCGAAAGCATATGACTTCAAATCCACCGAGCCGCGTGTCTATGCGGCCTGGGAGGCTGGAGGCTATTTCAAACCCTGGAACGACCCGGTTGCGGAAGGCTTCGATCCATCCATTAAACCCTTCGTAATTTCGATTCCGCCACCGAACGTGACCGGCGAGCTGCATCTCGGGCATGCCATGTTCGTCAGCATGGAAGACCTGATGATCCGCTACCACCGCATGAAGGGTATTCCCACGCTTTGGGTGCCGGGTACGGATCACGCTGGCATCGCCACTCAGCTCATGGTGGAACGCCACCTGCTCAAGACCGAGGAAGTGACCCGTGAAGAGATCGGCCGGGAGGCATTCGTCCAACGCACCTGGGATTGGAAGCATAAATATGGCAGCATCATCACCAACCAGATCCGCAGGTTAGGCGCCTCCTGTGACTGGAGTCGCGAGCGA
>MGNL01000161.1:10128-10790 GCA_001796785.1 Chloroflexi bacterium RBG_16_51_16
TGGACCCCGATTGATCAACTGGTCGCCGGGATTAAAGACCGCGGTTTCCGATCTTGAGGTGGAATACAACGAAGAGGAAGCCACGTTGTTCTACTTCAAATACATGTTGAAAGATTCGGAGGAATTCATTCCCGTGGCAACCATTCGCCCGGAGACTATCCTGGGCGATACTGCCGTAGCTATCCATCCGGAAGATGAACGATATCAAAAATTTATCGGGCGGACGGTCAGCGTGCCAATCTTGGGGCGTGAGATACCGGTCATCGCAGATGAGTATGTCAGCCGGGAATTCGGCACCGGCGCTCTCAAGGTCACACCTGGACATGACCCGAATGACTATGCCATCGCCCAGCGCCAAAAGCTGCCTATTATTTCTGTGCTGGATGAAGCTGCGAAGATCAATGAGAACGGCGGTCCGTATCAGGGTCTGGATCGCTTTGAATGCCGGGAGAAATTATGGTCAGACATGAAATCGGCAGGCTTGACCATAAAAACGGAACCTTACACGACCACGATCCCTCGCTCCCAGCGGGGCGGCGAGATCGTCGAGCCGATGATCTCCACCCAGTGGTTCGTCAGGATAGAACCCCTCGCCAAGGCAGCCCTGGAGGCTGTAAAGGACGGCCGCATCAAGATCGTGCCCGATCGGTTTGAAAAAGTCT
>MGNL01000162.1:0-1490 GCA_001796785.1 Chloroflexi bacterium RBG_16_51_16
TGGAGGTTATTTTCGATCATCCAATTCCGCATGCGAGTCACGCAGTCAAATTCAATCTCGTATTTCATGCGTTCAGCCGTTTTGTATCGTTCGTGGCTGCCGGAGGTTGAATGACCTTGCGGCTGGGTCAATTCAATGACGTGAACGAGGGAGGGGATGTGATGCTCGCGGGCCACTTCCGCGGCCTTCCGGTAGGTGGCAAGCAGCTCGGGGTAATCCCAGCCGCGCACCTGGTAAAGATTAAACCCGCGCTCGCAATCTTCTTCCATGCAGTCTTCGCGTTGGAAACCCTGCATGATGGCGAAAATATTTTCCTTGACCATTTGGAATTCGTTGGGGACGGAAATTCCGTAACCGTCATCGTACACGGTGATGATCGCCGGCGCCTGCAGCACACCGATGGCATTCACGGTTTCCCAAAACATTCCCTCGGCAGTGGATGCGTTCCCGATGGTGGCCCAGGTGATCTCGTTGCCGTTCCTTGAATAACCGTTTTCTTTTATTTCTTTTAGCTGGCGATAGATCACGGACGCGTAGGCCAATCCGACCACCCGCGGCATCTGGGTGCCCGTCGGGGACACATCCGCAGACGTGTTGTAGCAATCGATCTGTTTCTTCCAGGAGCCGTCCGGGTTGACATACCGCGAGGCAAAATGAGCGTTCATGCCCCGCCCGCCGGTATTCGGCTCAGCTTCCAGATCGGCGTGAGCGTAGAGCTGCGCGAACATCTGCTGGATTGTCATGATGTCCAGCATGAACATCCAGGTCTGGTCGCGGTAATAACCGGAGCGCCAATCGCCCTTGCGGAAGGCGCGCCCGATGGCGATATTGGCCAGTTCCTTGCCGTCACCGAAAATGCCGAATTTGGCTTTGCCGCTCAAGACCTCGCGGCGGCCGATCAGTGAAGCCTGCCGCGATCGATAGGCCAGGCGGTAATCCTTGAGGATCTCTTCTTTGTCGAGGGGAAACTGAACGGAGCCCTTCTGTCTGGGCATGACTCTCTCCATAAATTGGTTAGGCTGAATTATACCGAAACGAATGGGAAAAAAATCGGGTATCTGGATGACGAACAACCAGAGACAGGCGTTCATCATCTGTGGGCCACATCCTGGGATTTGATTCTATATAGTTAACAATCCGGTTGTGATCTTGTTCATCACGGATCACGTGTTCATAATAATTACGCTGCCAGATTCCAGCTGCGTTCAATTCACGTCCAATTTGTTTTGTCACCGCCGATTTGAACGAACCGACGAAAGCACCTAATGAATGATGTTGAACACCACGAGGTAGGGGCGAGGCCGACGGTTGGGGTAGGGGCGAGGCATGCCTCGCCCCTACAGACGGCGGCGAATTTGCCGCCGTCTGATTTTCGGGTTGAGCATGGATTACGATGATTCCATGGACGTGGTTCGGCATAATTATATATTCACCTAATTCAACGAATGAAAAATGGGTCGGAATAGCCTTCCAGCACTCATCAACAATTT
>MGNL01000162.1:1525-7012 GCA_001796785.1 Chloroflexi bacterium RBG_16_51_16
ACCTCTCCAAACAACCATAACCTCTGGAGAGTAACCAGCGTTACAAAATACGCGCCTGCCCTTGAATAATCGAATCCCTGCAGGCGTATCGATTTACGATGTTGTTTCTGCGGATCGAATATAATTTTTGACTGCCTGCTAATGACCGGCCATCGTTCTTTAGTAATGAATTTGCTCCGCCACGATCTCGGCTATATCCATGACTTTGATCTCGCCCCCATCTGCCTTCGAAGCGTCGCTCATCATCGTCAGGCAGAACGGGCACCCGACCGCCAGCGTGCCGGCTCCCGTGCCTTTGGCTTCTGCGAAGCGGTTCTCGTTCACACGCTGACTGCCTGGTTCTTCTTCCTTCCACATCTGTGCACCGCCTGCGCCGCAGCAGAAGGACTTTGCAGCGTGACGCGGCATTTCGATGGTCAATGCGCCAGCCGAATTCAACACCTCGCGCGGGTCCGCGTAAACCTTGTTGTGCCTGCCCAGGTAGCACGGATCGTGGAAGGTCACTTTTAATTTATCTGCGGTCATGTTCAGCTGGACTTTTCCAGCCGCGACCAACTCGTTGATCAATTGGGTATGGTGGATGACTTCATAATTTCCGCCGAATGCCGGGTATTCATTTTTAATCGTATGCAGGCAGTGCGGGCAGGTCGTAACGATCCGCTTCGGTTTAACTTCATTAAGAAGGGCTACATTGGCTGAGGCCAACCCAAAGAAAACGTCCTCTCTTCCAGCACGGCGGGCTGAATCCCCGGTGCACTGCTCGTTCTTCCCAAGCACGGCAAAGTTAATCCCGGCGGCTTTGAGTATCTTGGCAAAAGCCTGGGCGGTCTTCTGGGCACGTGCGTCCGTTGCCGGCGCACATCCCACCCACCACAGCAGGTCGGGCTGGGGGTTCTGTTCGATGGTCGGCACCTCGAATCCCTCCGCCCATTTCATGCGGTCCGCTTGAGAGACATTCCACGGGTTCATATTGCGTTCCATGCCGCGGAATGCGGGCTCGAGCTGTTTCGGGAAGTTGTTCTCCAGCAGCACCAGGTTTCGGCGTATATCCAGGATGTCGCGCATAGGCTCATTGCCCACCGGGCAAATATCCACGCACGCGCCGCAGGAAGTGCAGGCCCACACCGCCTCCTCTGAGATCAGCTCGGTCAGCTTGACATCCGTACCTCCGCCGTTATTCAAGTGATAGCGTTTATTGATCTCAAGTGCCGCCGGGCTGAGCACCTTGCCTGTGTTATAAGCCGGGCAGACTTCCTGACAGCGGAAGCACATGATGCAGGCGTAGCTGTCCATCAGCTGTTCCCATCCGAGATCATTCATCTGAGCTGCGCCGAACTGTTCGATGGAAGTATCTTCCATGTTAATAAAACTTAATTCGCCGATCGACCGTCTTTCAGGTTTGAGGGCATAATTGATCGGGGCAAAGAAAAGATGGATATGCTTGCTGTATGGGAAATAGGGCAGGAAGGCGACCACGGCGCCGATCGAAAGCCAGAACATTATCCGTTCCCCAATCAACAAGGCACCCGGGTCCATGCCTGTCCACAAACCCGCCACACGCGAGATCACCGGCTGCCAGCGGTCAGCCGCTCCTGTGCTCGCAACATAGAATGACTCACCGATCAACCGCGCCGAGTTGTGCACAAAGATGAAAGTGGCTACGATGGCTGAATCCCGCAGGATACCAAACCTGGCTTTCGGGTGCAGCAGGGTTGTATCCCGCGCCCTCAGGCTGGCTGGCTTGAGGACATACCGCCGGATGACCATGGCGACGATGCCGAAGATGATACCCAAGCCCAGGATGTCTGCGATTAATCGATAACTCACACCAAAGCTCCCGGTATGCTCTAGGAGTTTGAATCCCGTGTAGGCATAGATCAGGTCGGCCAGGTTGATGAGCAGGAAGGACAGAAATCCCCAACCGATCAATGCGTGCAGGATGCTGGTTCCCAGCCTGAAACGAAAGACAGGTTGGAACAACCCAACCTTAAGGATAAGCTGACCCGCCCGCTTCCAAATGATGGACCACTTGACCTTGCCCTGCCCGCTTCCGATGATTCGAACAATTCGTCTCACACCGTAATAAGTGAAATAGAGCGAAACGACCGTCGCGCTCGCGAACAGGATCTTTTCAATGATGGATAGCATGAGCCCTCCCTATGGAGAGATTTCTTATAGACAAAATAAGTTTAGCACACCTTCAATTGCTCGCGGAAAAATTCACTAAACTGTCCCACATTTCCGAATTCAAATTCGCCCTTTGGCTTTGAGCAAATTCCCAGAACAGGTGCTGGACCCGGGTTGGAGGCAGGCCGACGTGACGCGAAATGAACACCTCACGATGCAGATCACAACCTTCGAGCTCGACCTTCTTAATGCGGCCCATGGCCAACCCTCGCGCCGCTACCATCTCAGACACAAACGCGATCCCTACGCCGCGTTCGACGGCCATTTCGATGGCTTCGGGATTGCCCAGCTCCATGACTACATTAAGCATGTCCCGCGTGATGCCGCGCGACTTGAGGTCGATCAACACGGTTTCGCAGGTGCCGGATGTTTCCTCTCTCATGATCACGGGCTGGTCGAGGAGGTCTACCGGTAAGGCGCGACCGTACGCCGCCCAGGGATGGTCGTTCGCTACGATCAGGATGATCCGGTCATGGAACAGGGGCAGACATTCGAGATCACGGTGTTCGAAAATCTTGCTGGTCACACCGATGGGGATGGTTTGATTTAGGAGCCGTTCATACACCCCGTCACGACCCATAACCCGCACACATGGATGCACGGCTGGATATTCGATCCTGAAAGTCGATAGGAGCGCGGGTAACAGATATTTACCAGCCGAGGTTGAGCAGCCGATCAGCAGGTCACCACCGACCTGGTTGTTGATCCCCTGAAGGCTGTCGTCGAGCAGGCGGGCAGACCGCAGCACGTCCCGAACCATTGGCAGGATTTTTTCGCCGGCTTCAGACAGCGCGACAGAACGGCCACGTCTCAGGAACAATTCCACGTTATAGGTACGCTCCAGCAATTGAATATTCTGGCTGACCGCCGATTGCGACATATGCAGCCTACGGGCAGCCTGGCTGAAGTTCTTCTCCTCAGCCGCGGTAACAAAGATGCGTAATGCAGCCAGGTCAGCCATGGGTTCACCTCTCCAATAAACTCATAAGTAATCTTTATATATTTCATCATCTAGCATAAGCCGGGAGGATAAGCACGGCTAGTGAGAAGAGTCTCTATTTTTGATCTGGAATTGGGGTAAAAACCCCATTTTTAGGAGATTTCAAACTGGTTCATAGGTAATTAGCTCGACAAATTTAATGAAAAAGCATACCTTTTTTGGTTACCCATAATTTTCGGTTAATTCATTTCAGTCCAAGGTTATGGATGGGTTCACTTGTGATAATCAACACTGATAAGCAATCCTCATAAGTAACTGTTATATTAATCACTTGTTTCTATAAGAGGGTGGAATAAAATTACTTGTGATAGATATCACAATTTGACCCATCCTAAATGAAATCTAAAAAATTATTCATTCCTCTGCTTGGAACTGCGGTTCTCATCCTCTCTCTCGCTGCCGTTGGTCTCATCAGTTATCTGAGGCGTGGTCTGCAAGCTACTATAGCAATCCCCGAAATATCGATGCAAGAAATTAATGTAGAACCCACCTCTTTTGTGCAGGCGAATGAATGCCTGGCTTGCCACACTGAAAAACAGAAATTGATCGATACAGCTAAACTCGAGGAAGTGGTCGTAAAAGAGTCCGAAGGGACTGGCTGAGGGGGCTCTGTGGCTCCGTTGGAGCCCTGGGAGAAGGTGCTGGTGAACAGCGAGGGATTTCTGGCAGAGGTGCACGGTCAGATCGCCTGCCAGGCATGCCACGAAGGTGTGAACTCACCCGACAAGGACACCGCCCATACCGGTTTGGTCATCGATCCAAGCGCACCGCCCTCTAAAGTGTGTGATCAATGCCATTATGAGACCGCCGCGAGCGGGGCGGGTTTGCATGCCAGCCAGGCAGGGTATTGGACCACCCTCGAGACGCGCGGCGCATCCAAACCTGCACATGATCCGGACCGGATCGATACGCTCCTGGCTACATACAACCAGCACTGCGGATCATGCCACACCCAGTGCGAGGAATGCCATTATTTTCCACCGAACACAGAGGATGTAGTCGTGGTCAAGGAGCAGGTCGTCCAGGAAAAAAAGTCCCGGGTGGATCACCTTACCGAGATAGAGGCCATGCGCGCCGCTCCCAAGCAGGCTGCCATTCAATCCATGTTCAACAATCACTGTTCATCCTGCCACACCAGCTGCGGTGATTGTCACATCAGCCAGCCCTCCCCTGTCGGCGGAGGATTTGTTGAGGGTCACGTGGTCATGAAAACCCCCTCCATGACCCGGAACTGCACAGCCTGTCATGGCAGCCGCGTAGGTAATGAATACCTCGGCAAGCACGAGGGCATCGCCGGGGATGTTCACTTCCGCGAGGAACGCATGAACTGCATAGACTGCCACCCCGGCAGCGAGATGCATGACGTCGGTCAACGCTGTGAAGAATGCCATACGCCCGAGGAAGGCATCGACAGAATTCAGGCAGGTAAGCGCTACGCAGGAGAACAGACTCCCTCCTGCGAATCTTGCCACCCTGAGATGGGTGCCTGGAACGATACCAACCCGAATCACCAGATCCACAAGGGTTTGCTTGCCTGCCAGGTTTGCCATTCGGTATCGTATACCTCCTGCGATGGCTGCCACGTGGCGATCAGCGATGAGACCGGCAATCCGTTTTATGAAACCGAGGGCGATTACCTGTCCTTTTTCATCGGCAGGAATCCGTCCCCGAATTACCACAGACCTTATGAATATGTTGTGCTGCGCCACATCCCGGCTGCTGTGGATGCCTATGACTACTATGGCAGCGATCTTCAACCACAATTCGGCAGCCTGCCTACCTGGATGTATGCAACCCCGCACAATATTCAAAAGGAGACGCCTCAGAACGAATCATGCAATGCCTGTCATGGCAATCCGGATTTGTTCCTTACGCTTGGAAAGTTGAAACCCGGGGAAGTGAACGCGAATCTCAACGTGATCGTTGATCAAATCCCTGGAGTCGTTGATGAACCCTAACCCATTGATGTACAAGGAGAACGAGACATGAGCAAGAAACTGTACTACCCGTTCGTCATCCTGCTCGCCCTCAGCATGCTGCTGGCGGCTTGCGGATCACCGGCTCCCGTTGAAGAGCCGGTCGTCGAAGCACCTCAAACCGAGCAGGAGGTTGCTGAAGTACCTGTGCTCGATGTCGCCGCGCTGCTGCCCGATTTCTGGGCATCGGTCCCCGCGGACAAGGGCTACGGCTCCGTATCGGCTGCCAAGCTCAGCGAGGAACTGGCTGACAAGCCGCCCTTCCTGGTTGACCTGCGCGAAGCCAGCGAGATCGAAACTGCCGGCTATATCGAGGGATCGATC
>MGNL01000162.1:7037-14322 GCA_001796785.1 Chloroflexi bacterium RBG_16_51_16
TTCTAAAGAACCTGGACAAGCTGCCCGGTCTGGATGAACCGATCGTTGTCTACTGCGGCTCGGGTCACCGTGGCGGATTGACAATTATGACCCTCAAGCTCCTGGGCTACACCAACGTGCGCAATCTCAATGGCGGGATGGGGGCTTGGACCAAAGCCAGCCTGCCCGTCGTAACCGGCACACCAGCCGCGGCTGCCGCGATCAGCACACCCGTCATCGCCGATCAGCAGCTGTACACATTCCTGGATGGGTTCCTCGTCGCTCTGCCCGAGGGCTTTGGCACCGTCAAAGCCGATGCGCTGGCTGCAGAGCTGGCGGATAAACCCCCGTTCCTGGTCGATGTCCGCTCGAAGGCCGAATGGGACAAAGATGGCTATATCGAAGGAGCGGTGCATATCCCCTTCTCGGACTTCCTGACCAGCCTGGATAAAATCCCATCAGACAAGAGCACTCCGATCGTGATCTACTGCGCCTCCGGTCACCGCGGTTCGATGGCGATGATGGCACTTAATTTCATGGGCTACACCAACGTTCGCAATCTCAACGGTGGCTTGAATGCCTGGAAGGGTGCCAGCTTGCCCGTCACTGGTTATGTGGACTGGGCATCCGTGTTGGGTGAATTTGTCACCACCCTGCCCGAAGGTTTCTACAGCACTTCAGCCGACAAACTAAACGCCCTCCTGGTGGAACAACCGGTCTTCCTGGTGGATGTGCGTGAACCATCCGAGCTCGAAACCAGCGGCTACATCGCCGGTGCGATCAACATCCCGATCCGCGATCTGTTGAAGAACCTGGACAAGCTGCCCGCGCAGGACGAGAAGATCGTGATCTACTGCGGCTCCGGCCATCGCGGCGCGCTGGGAATGGTTGCATTGCACATGCTTGGCTACACGGACGTGGTCAACCTTAATGGTGGGACCGGTGCGTGGGCAAAAGCCACCTTCCCGCTTGAACCCGGATTGCCGGAAGCCCCTGTCGCTGGCACTGCTCCTGAGGTGGACGCAGCCCGCCATGCTTCCCTGGACGCGTACCTGAGCGCCTTGCCCGAGGGCTTTGGGCTCGTCAAGGCTGCCGATCTTAACGTTGAGCTGACCGGTGCAACCGCACCGTTCATCCTCGACGTCCGTACCCCCGCTGAGATCACCGCCGATGGTTACATCGACGGCTCGGTCATGATCAATATCACCGACCTGCCCGCCAATCTTGCCCAGTTACCCACAGACAAGGCTGCCCCCATCGTGGTGACCTGCAAGTCCGGGCACCGCGGCGCGATTGCCATGCTCTATTTAAACTACCTGGGCTACACCAACGTACGCAACCTGGGCGGTGGTATCAATGCCTGGATCGGTGCTGAGCTTCCTGTTGTGAAATAAGTTTAATCTCACGGGATAACTCAACGAAAGGGCTGTTCGCATCGTTAGGCGAACAGCCCTTGATTTATTAACGGATCTGCTTCGTGCTCGTCAGGATTTTGTAGAAGATATTCGCCTTCCTGTTACGTATGGATCGCCTTTCCTTAAAAAATCCCCCAACCTTACCAGCTCATTGATACGTAAAAAACGGTTGAATCGTGTACACTGACTTGAGTGGTATCGTTTGTTAGTACTTTGTAACGCCTTGCACAAGCCCCCCCGACTAAAATAAAACGTCAAAATGACGATATTCCTGATTTCACTCATCCCCCTGCTTTATCTGGTGATGTCCGTTCCATGCATCGGGCTGGGTGTATACGCCTGGTCCAAGCGGCCGGCTGTGGCTGTTATTCCATTCACCGGGTTGATGGCAGCCTTGATCCTCTGGTCGTTCAGCTATGGTCTTGACCTGTACGTACACAGCCTGGAAACAAAGCTGCTTCTAAATTACGTTGAAATTACCGGATTTGTTCTTATTCCAATATTCCTGCCTGCCTTCGCCCTGGAGTACAGCGGTCGGATCCATCATCTCACCCGCCGGCATTGGATCTTTCTTTCCCTTGTGCCGGCTGCCATTCTCCTCCTGGTTTTTACTAATTCCGTTCATGGCTGGGTCTGGAATTCACCGCAAGTAGTCGAGGTCTACGGTCTGCATTTCCTAACGACCTCCAGTGGTTTGTTGATAGACCTGTTCTTTGGATACGCGTACCTGATCGTCCTGGCTTGCAATGTCCTGCTCATCGTTGATTCGATCAAACGACCGGGGATCTACCGCTATCAGTCCATCCTGCTTGTGATCGGCATCCTTTCGCCGCATATCGGGGGTGTCCTCTACTTCCTGCGCTGGGGGCAGATCCCCTACCTGGACCTCACCCCGCTCTTCTTCATCCCGACCGCGTTCGCGCTGTACTGGGCGATCACCCGCTACAGGCTGCTGGATGTCATCCCGCTCGCTCACTCCATCGTCCTCCAAAATCTTGCGGATGGCGTGCTCGTTGTTGACGAGAACCGCCGGGTGTTGTTTCTAAATCCCACCGCCGAGCTTATCCTGGGTCAGACGGAGGCTCAGTCGATTGGTCACTCCTTGGAGAGTCTGTCCAACCCCGCGAAGATCATGGCCGGGTTTATGGGCGGCGAGGAAAATCGGACGGAGCTTTCGTTTGCAAAGGGTGATCATCCACCTGTCTTTGAAATTACCTTCTTGCCGATGTATCTTCTTAACAAACCAAGACCCGCCCGGTATCCCGGCACCTTGATCATCCTGCATGACATTACCTTGCGCAAGGAAACCGATGCTGCCTTGCGTCGCCGGGAAGCCATGCTCGATGCCCTCCGCCTTGCCGCTGAACAATTTCTTAAAGAAACGGATTGGGAAAAAAATATACCAGCCGTACTCGCCAACCTTGGGCAGGCTGCAGATGCAAGCCGGGTATACGTATTCGTGAACAGTATTAATCAAAAAGGCGAGCGCCTGACGAGCAAGCGCTATGAATGGGCTGCTCCCGGAGTTGAACCTCAGCTTGATGCTCCTGAATTACAAAATATCCCTTACCGGGAGGCTGGATTTGGTGAGTTGGAGGCAGTTCTGAGCCGGGGTGAGCTCTTCGAGGGCATAGTGAACGATCTGCCTGCCTCGATGCGCCCGTTCCTGAGTAAACATGAAGTTAAATCCATGGCGATGATGCCTGTGTTCGTAGACCGCGAATGGTGGGGGTTGATCGGGTTCGACGAATGCCGGATCTACCGATTTTGGACAGAATTTGAATTAGGCGCGCTGAAGACGGCCGCGAGTCTTTTTGGCGCGGCCGAATCGCGCTCGCGGGCCGAGGGCAAAATTCTGGAGCGCCAGCATATCCTCGATGTTCGCAACGAGATCACCCAGAGCTCCCTTCAGACGGACGACCCGCGGATCATTTCACAAAATATAGTCGATGCAATGGCACAGCTCATGTCCTCCAGTCATTGTTTTCTTGACCTGTGGGATTCCGTGGATCAACGTCTTACACCTATGGCAGCCTCCAAGGGCCTGTATAAGGATTCGTACCCAAATTACATGCCTGAACCTGGTGTCAAACCCGTAACTGCGCTAGTGGTGGAGAGGCGTTTGCCGTTGATCGTCGAAGATGTACACAAGTTCCCTGAGGTCAATCAGATTGTGTTCAATAAATTTCCCGCAGCCTCGGTTTTAGTCCTGCCTTTGAATGCTGTCGGGGTTGTCCTGGGTGCGGTGCTGCTTACCTACGACGAACCGCATAAGTTCACGGCTGACGAGGTAAAGGTTGGAGCGCAGGCTGCAAACCTGGCCGCGCTGATCCTGGCCCGCGTCGAAGCCATCGAGCGCGCCCACCGCCGCGCCCAGGAATCCGAGACCCTGCGTCAGGCTGGCATGAGCGTGGCTGAAACCCTGCGGGCGGATGAGGCGGTTGAACGGATTCTCGAACAACTCTCGCGGGTCGTCCCATACGACAGCGCCTCTGTACAACTTTTGGAAGGGCAGGAATTGGTGATTGTCGGTGGCAGGGGTTGGGAGGATCCCAAACAGGTGGTTGGTTTGCGTTTCCAGGTGCCCGGTGAAAATCCGAATACGATCGTCATTCAGAGCGGTCAACCTTATCTGCTTCACGATGCCCCCAAAGCGCATCCGGAATTTTATAAACCTCCTCACAACCATATCCTTTCCTGGCTGGGTGTGCCATTGATCGTGCGCAACCGCATCGTGGGTCTTTTATCCATCGACAGTACAAGGCCGGGTCGGTTTAACGGCGCGACCGTCCAGCTGGCATCCGCATTCGCCAACCAGGTGGCCATGGCGCTTGAAAATGCCCGACTGTTCGAACAGGTCGAAACCCAGGCTATCACGGATTCCCTCACGGGGACCTTAAACCGGCGCGGTCTTTCCACTCTTGGTAGAGTTGAATTCGCCCGATCCATAAGACTCGAGCGTCCGTTTTCGGTCATCATGTTCGACCTGGACCATTTTAAGAAAGTCAATGACATGCACGGTCACGTGATCGGTGATCGAGTCCTCCAGGAGCTTGCCGCTCGCTGCACTACGTGCATCCGTGAGACAGACTTCATTGGCCGTTATGGCGGCGAGGAATTCGTCATCCTGCTTCCCGAAACCGGCACCAAGCTAAGCGCTGAAGTTGCCGAAAGGCTGCGCGCCTTGATCGCCGATGAACCCATCGAATTAAAAGACGGTCTGAAATTGGACATCACCGTGAGTTTTGGAGTGGCCACCCGGGATGAAAACACGGATTCCCTGGAAAAGTTGATCGGTTGTGCCGACGAAGCGATGTACTCCGCCAAGCGCAAAGGGCGTAACCGCGTCGTAATTTCCTGTTGAGCTGTCGCGCCGAGTACGAAGACTAATTTTTTTGCCAGATCTGGTACAGCCCCATCCTCCCATCGCGACCATCCGAAAAGAACATATCCAGGATGTGCAAACCGCTCATCCGGGCAAGTTTATTTAATTCCTCAGGGGAATATTGATGAACGTACCTTAATCCGTATCCGCCGCTTCTCCAATCCAATAGCGCGTCTCCCTCCTCCAGGTCTGATCCCATCAATCCAACCTCCTCCCAGGGTTGGAGCCTGGCTTTCATTTTTTCATCGTGCAGGAACTGCCAGTTTGAGTGGATGAACCGCCCATCTTGAGCCATTCTCTCCCGGATGAAAGTCAGGGTCTTCAAACGATAGTCCATCCCCGGGATGTGATGCAGGACCGCGAACGCGAAGATCACAGACCACTTGCCTCGAAAATCCTCGGATGAAGATGTACCTCCCTGGTTGTCCAGCGCAAGTTGGATCAGATCCGCCTGGACGAATTTCACATTTGGATGCTTGTTTCGTCCTCTCGCCTCGCGGATCATGGTCGCGCTTGAATCGACTCCTAAATAACTGCCGCGATGTCCCATTTTCGTCAGCGCCCGTCCCAACATCCCGTTACCGCAGCCCAGGTCAAGGATATTTTCATCGCCATTCAGTTTTTCAAGGATCTTTCGAACACCTGGCTGCAGGCGCTGCCTGGTAGCTGAGAAGGATGCACCCATCCGCTCGTAAAATTCACGGTTGATGGCTGCCAACCGCTCTGCGGTCTCTGAATTCATAAAAATATTATAAAGGGTATAATTTTATTTCGTTTAACATATCCGACAACAATCCGCTCATTGATCCTGGTAACTTGATCAACCGCTTCAACGGGTGGACCTCATCTTCAGGGCACTCAATATTTAGTTTTACGCAGATAACCACCCGACCTGCATTTCTCCCAATCGCTTAAAGGCAATGGAATGACGATAAGTGAAAGACAGCGGCGCTGGCAACAAACCAACGCTCTAACGCTTGAAAAACTGAACCTGGCTGAGCGTGTCCTGGACGAGATCCGGGGCGGCGCCGAGGTGATGAGAGCGTTGCGCCAGTATCCGCTGGTGAACGGAGGCTATCTCACCAAGGCCGTGCTGGTCGCGGCCTACCAGCACATGCTCACAGCCGGTGTGCTCCCTTCGGATTCGAGCCTGCTGGAGCGCATCCGCATGAAGCCGGTGCGCACCCTGTCCGGTGTCACCACGGTGACCGTGTTGACCAAGCCGTATCCATGCCCGGGTAAATGTATCTTCTGCCCGACCGATGTGCGCATGCCCAAGAGTTACCTGCCGGACGAACCCGGCGCCATGCGTGCCCTGGAACACGATTTCGATCCATTCGCCCAGGTCCAGGCCCGCATCCGCGCCCTAACGGCCCTTGGCCACCCCACGAATAAGATCGAGCTGTTGATCCTCGGCGGTACCTGGTCCTCGTATAAACGCGATTACCAGGAATGGTTTGTTAAACGCTGTTACGAGGCGATGAATACCAATCACAAGCCGGGCGTCCAGGAATCGGATGAGGACAAAGATTCACAATACTCACTGGCAGAAGTTCAAAAAACCAACGAAACTGGCCTCCATCGCAATGTTGGATTGGTGATCGAAACCCGCCCGGACGAGATCACCCCGGATGAAATTCGCTGGCTGCGCCACCTCGGCGTTACCAAGGTCCAGCTCGGTGCCCAGAGCCTGGATGACCGTATCCTGGAGCTTAATAAACGCGGCCATAATGTGGACTGCACCCGGCAGGCGGTCGCGCTCCTGCGCGCCGCGGGGTTCAAGATCGTCCTGCATTGGATGCCAAACCTGCTCGGCGCCACGCCCGACTCGGATCGGGTTGATTTCACCCGCCTCTGGGACGGCTTCTGCCCGGATGAGATCAAGATCTATCCAAATCAGCTCCTGGCCAACGCGGAGTTGCATGACTATTGGCAGCGGGGTGAGTTCATACCCTATGAAACGCAGGAGCTCGTTGACCTGATCGCCACGATCAAACCGGGCATCCCGCGCTACTGCCGGGTCAACCGCGTCATTCGCGACATCCCCTCCACGAATGTGGTTGCCGGGAACCGGCGCACCAGTTTGCGCCAGGATGTCCACAATGAAATGAAGCGCCGTGGAGTTCTTTGTGAATGCATCCGTTGTCGTGAAGTTCGCAGCCGCTCCGTATCCGCCTCAGCTCTCAGCCTGGAGGATCTCGTCTACCAGGCTGGTGCCGCGGAAGAACATTTTCTATCTCTGGTTACGAAGGACGATAAGCTGGCCGGTTTCGTGCGCTTATCGCTACCCGGACCGAAATCACCTGACACGGGATTGGACGAACTAAGCGTCCCAGGTTCGACGGATCGCCTCGCCTTGATCCGGGAAGTGCATGTTTATGGACAATCCCTTCCCCTGGGCGACGAACAGCAAGGCGCTGCGCAACATGCCGGTCTGGGCACACAACTCCTCCAGGCTGCGGAAGCTTCCGCCCGGGAACATGGTTATGCCCGGGTGGCTGTGATC
>MGNL01000163.1 GCA_001796785.1 Chloroflexi bacterium RBG_16_51_16
TCGACCAGCACGGGTGCAAGTCCCATGGAGGGTTCATCTAAAAGGAGGATGCGCGGGTGACCCATCATTGCCCTCCCGGTGGCTAACATTTGCTGCTCACCACCGGAGAGCGTGCCGGCTACCTGCTCCTTGCGTTCCTTTAGCCGAGGAAATAGCTTGAATACCCGATCCCTCGACTCTTCGATTTCCTGGTTTTTCTGCCTGGTATACGCACCCATGTCCAGGTTTTCAGAAACGGTCAAGCGGCCGAATATCCGGCGACCTTCCGGGACCATCGCTATGCCTTTAAAAACGATTTCATGCGCTTTGTAGCGATCGAGATTCTCGCCTTCAAGAGAAACTTTCCCCTCCCTGGGTTTCATGATGCCGGTGATCGTCCTAAGTGTTGTGGTTTTACCGGCTCCATTCCCACCGATCAGGGTCACGATCTCACCTTTATCCACGGTCAGCGAAATGCCTTTTAGCGCGTGGATATTTCCGTAGTATGAATGAATGTTCTCAACTTCAAGCATGGCCATTTTGTCGCTCCGAGTTAAGCCGCAGCCGCGGCTTGTTTTTGGCTTAATCCGCTTGCCGCTCCGCGTCCCAGGTAAGCCTCGATGACTTTCGGGTTGTTCTGGATCTCCGCTGCTGTACCTTCGGCTATCTTCTCGCCGAAGTCGAGCACGGTGATAAATTCGGAGATACTCATTACTACCCGCATCTGGTGTTCGATGAGAAGTATGGTTATGCCAAGCTCATCCCGCAATCTGCGGATGAAATGAACCATGGCCTGGGTTTCGCTAGGGTTCATGCCGGCTGTCGGCTCATCCAATAACAAGATCTTGGGTTTGCTGGCCAAAGCCCGGGCGATCTCCAGGCGGCGTTGATCTCCGTAGGGGAGATTCTTGGAAAGCAGGTCGCCTTTCCCTTTTAAATTCACGAAATTCAAAAGCCGACGGGCTTCCTCCAACGCTTCCTTTTCTTCCTTTATCATGCGCGGTGTTTTAAAGATCGCATCAACCATTCCGGCGCGCAGCCGTGGATGCTGGCCTACCAGGATATTTTCGATCGCCGTAAGATTGGAGAACAACCGGATGTTTTGATAGGTCCGCGAAATTCCCAGGTACGTGATGCGATTGGGAAGCATGCCTACCAGGAGATGATCACCAAAGATGATATCGCCGCTCTCCGGTTTGTAAAAACCGGTAATGCAATTGAACAACGTGGTTTTACCAGCTCCGTTTGGCCCGATAACGCTGTGGATGCCATGTTCAGCCAGCTCCAGGTCCAGTTTGTTGACTGCAACCAGGCCTCCAAAAACTTTTGTGACTTTTTGAATTTTAAGTATGGAATTGTTCATGGTTGCCTCATGAGCCGCTCTTGGCTGGTGATTTGGCCAGCTTCGGTGCTGATTCAGGAGGAGCTGCACCTCCCTCGCTCATCGCATCGTGCAATTCCTGCTGGCGGGTCGCCTCCGGCATGAATCCTTCCGGCTTGGTAAGCATCATCACAACCAGCAGCGCTCCATAGACCAAAAGGCGGTATTCGGAAAATTCCCGCAGGAGTTCCGGTAAGCCAAATACCAGCAGACCACCGACAAAAACTCCGGGTATGCTGCCCATGCCGCCAACGATGATGAGGGCCAGGACGTTGATCGAAACCAGCAGTTTGAAACTGTGCGGATAGATGGAACCGATCTTGGAGGCGAATATGGCACCGCTTAAGCCAGCCATGGCTGCACCGGTGGCAAACGCCATCAATTTGGTCGAGACAAGATGGATGCCCATTGCTTGGGCGACATCTTCATCTTCCCTCAACGCTTTCCAGGCTCTGCCGATGCGTGAATCCCTTAACCTGGTCGAAATAAAGAATGCCAGCAAAATACATAGGAAGATGAGGTAGAACAACGTCCGCGGCGAATTGAAGAACATCGGCCCGATCTGTCCAACGCCAACTTCGACGATGCCCTGCGAACCCCCGATGTATGGCTTAAGGAAATCCGAACCGGCCATGATGCGGATGATCTCGCCGAAACCCAGGGTTACGATAGCAAGGTAATCGCCGCGGATGTTCAGCACAGGTATCCCCAGGAATACACCAGCCATGACGGCTGCAAATACCGAAATCGGAAGTGCTTCCCAAAAGGTGAACTGAGGTCCCCAAACGATCTGACCTGCATTGGGTCCGGTGGCGGTGGTGGTCAGCACACCCATGACGTAAGCACCGATCGCAAAAAAGGCGACGTAACCCAGGTCCAGCAGTCCGGCAAAGCCTACAACGATGTTCAAGCCCAACCCCATCAAGATATATAAACCGACGCTATTGGCAACGTCTGTGGGATACGTTGTCAAGATCGTCGGCAGGATCCAGACAAGCGGTATCGCGACCGCAAAGCTTATCCAACGGATAGCCCATTGGGAGGCAGGAGGCAGGGCTTTAATGCGTGCCTGCAGGGTGGTCCGATTACCGGATCGGTAGAGTGTCAGTGCTAGAACGACACCGAAAATAACAACTGCACCTACGACAGACAATCCTTTGTCGCCAAATAGCCAGTTCGTTGCTCCGTGTGCACCCAGCGTTGTGAGGATCACCTGGAGTAACTCCTGTAATAACCCGATCAAAGCTACCCAGATGATTCCCTGGAAGATGGCGTTGCTGTAACGACTGGGTAATGTCTGGATGACAGCCCCTGCGAGGCTACCAATTCCGCCAACAACCAGCATCAGCACAAGGGCAATAACACCCTCATTGCCAAAGGTCAGAATTTGGATCAGACGAGGGGAGGCATTCAGGAAAACCGCGCGCATGTTGAGCGCTGGGATTAATAAAACCAGCAGCCATAACATCAAACCGACGACAGCACCGGCCAGGGCAGCCTCCAACCATTTGTTTAAAGAACGTGCACTCTGGGAACGTCTGTAGGTGAAGTTCCCTATCAGGACCAATATCATCAAGAGGATGGTTTGGCCCATGTCAATCACATTGAAGACAATATCCCGCAGGGAAAATTCTTCCACCATGCCGACCAGGGAAACGAGGATCGCGATGATGCCGCCGAGTAATCCCATTTGCAGGGCGGAGTACCAATTCGAGGCTTGCAATCTCTTCAACATTATGGACTCCTTATGCCTTGGTCGTCGCCAGCCGCTCACCGAGAATACCAGTCGGGCGGAAGATCAAAACCAATACCAGCATGGTAAAGGCGATAACATCTTTTAGTTGATACGGTGCAGGAACACCCAGGCCGTCCAGGAACAAGATTGGTCCGATGGATTCGAATAAACCGAGGAACAAACTTCCTAACATAGCGCCTGGGAGGTTACCGATTCCCCCAAGTACGGCTGCCGTGAAGGCTTTGATGCTGGGTACGAAACCCATGTAAGCGTTAATCTGTCGGAACATCAGACAGTAAAGCACACCACCGGCTCCCGCGGCAGCCGCCCCAAGGACAAATGTGCGCACAATGATTGCGTCCACATCAATACCCATCAGGGATGCCGTATCCTTGTCCTCCGAGACTGCGCGCATTGCTTTGCCTGTTTTTGTCCGCATGACGTAAAGGTAGAGTGCAAGCATCATCAAGGCAGCCGCGACGATCACCAGCACCTGGATTTTTTGAATGATAAACGGGCCTCCCAGGGCGAAGGTCCCTTTCAGTGCATTCATGTCCGGATAAGCTTTGCTTGCGGAGCCGAACAGCGTGCGGAAGGTTTCCTGCAGGAAAAATGATGCGCCGATGGCAGTGATCAGTGGCACCAACCTGGGTGCCTTCCGCAGCGGGCGATATGCAACTCTTTCCAGAAGCACTGCGATAACTACTGATATCGTCATCGCCACAGCGAAAATGATCAGCAGTGCCAAGAGCGGATTACCATCCAGGAATCCGGATTTCTTCATGGCTGTTGCGAAGAAAAATCCGATATATGCTCCGCTCATAAACACCTCGCTATGAGCGAAATTGATCATGCGCAGGATGCCATACACCAGGGTATAACCCAACGCGATCAGAGCATAGACACTGCCTTGTGCCAATCCGAACACGAGAAAATCGAACCAGTGCCTGATCGTGTAAGTACCCTGGCTCAAGGTGGCAATGGAGCCCACCACAACCAGGGTGACGATCGAGCCACCGATCAACCACATGAAAAAGTCGGTGGTGGTGAAACGTTCCCTGAATCGCTTCAGCATAAGCCACTCCTAGATTGAAAGGATTTCGAGTGCGATAACAATGCCTTTTCCTGGAATGAAATTTAGCTCTTCCTGATATTGCTTGATGAGCGGCTTCACCACCCCTGTTCGTGAAGTAGGGCATCGCTCATTCTTTTCCCATTCTGAATAATTGCTTGTAAGTGACCTGCCCGTGTGCCAAATCTATCTAAATAAATAATGTTGGTGAGTTATTTCCATTAGCGGATGAGCCGGGACCTTGATACTCTCCCGGCTCATCCCTAACTGTTCAATCTAAATACATTAACCGAGGTTAACCAGCTTATTCACCGGGGCGCCAGACAACGGGCGGCGGCCAGTTGCCACCGACCTCGGCAGCACCGAGTTGGAAGATGGCCAGCGCCTCACCGGTTGCGCAGTCACCGTTGGCATCGCAGGTCAGGTTACCGGTCAGACCAGCGAAGTTTGCAGTGGCGTACATGGCTTCCCGCAGTTTAGCGCGGTCAATCACGAGGTTGCCGCCGTTGTCGACAGCAACTTTCTCGATCGCCTGGAAGAGGATGTTCGTGCCATCATAGGCATGCGCATGGAAACCGCTGGGTGGTACACCGCCGAATTTGGCCTTCCATTTCGCCAGGAAATCCGCATAAGCGGTGTTGGTTGGATTGACGTATGGACCGGAGAGGTACATACCGTCTGCAGCATCACCTGTGGCTTCTGGGAAAGTGTCGGCGAAGAGTCCATCGGCACCCATCAGGTTGGTGTTTTCCAGACCGGCTACTTCCTTGGCCTGCTGTGCGATGAGGTCGCCTTCCGGCTCGAAGATCGGGAAGTAGATGATCTCAGGAGCGCCGGTTGCGATGGTGGTCAGTACCGGTTTCATATCGGTATCGCCAACGTTCACCGCTTCCTGAGCTGTGATCGTCCCGCCTAATTCCTTGAAGACGTCGGCGAAGACTTTCTGCAGACTTTCGGCATACGGACTGCCATCGTGAATGGTTGCGGCTTTCTTGAGACCAAGCTCGCCGTACGCGAATTCAGCTGCAACCTTGCCCTGGAACAGGTCGTTGTGCGCGGTGCGCAGATAGCCGGGCCAGTGATCCGGGTGATCCGGGTTGGTCAGGTCAGGATTGGTGTTCGAGGGGGAGATCATAACCATGCCGGCCTCTGAGAGCAGGGGCATAGCTGCACGGGCTTCGCTCGAGCAGTTGGTGCCAATGACACCTACGACGGACGGATCGGCTGCCAGTTTGGTGCCTGCGGCCTGTCCGCCTTCAGCATTGCACAGTGTGTCTTCACCGGTTAATTCGAGTGGGTGGCCGAGAAGCTGGCCGCCTTTGTCATCGATCGCGATCTCGATGGCGCCCTTGCTGTCCTCTCCGAGGGTAGCTGTGGCACCGGAGACGGTTAGAGCGTAGGCAATGTGGATGGGTTCGCCTTGTGGTACGCAGACTTGGGTTTTATCTGACGTGCATGCGGCAGCACCACCACCACCGCAGGCTGCCAATGCAAGGCTCGCGACGACTAAAACAGAAAATAAAGCGAGCAATCGCTTAGTCATTTCTTACTCCTCCGAAAATTGTTTTGAAAATACCCCGCATCATGCGGGTTGGGGCACCGGGTGGACAATTCCCTCAGGTGTCGGCGTCACCTCCATTCGGCGTGAATCGTATCCTTTATCCATATAACACAAAGCCCGAGAACGTTCCTTTCTTGCGGAGATTCTCGCGGCGATTCGGAAAACCGTTAAACCAGGCTTCCACCTTGTTATATTAATCACCAATATTAAGGGAAAATTAGGCGCAGGTCAAGGGATGAATGTCAGAACATACAAGATATTAATAGTTTCAGGTATCTTCGGTTTGATAGTATTTTCTTCATAACATGGCGTAGTGAGCCTTGAATCATCGATTCCGCTTGCAATCTGGATTATGGATATTCCTTGTCTAGCCAATCCAGAGGGTCGACCTGGACACCGTTCACCCACACCTCCCAGTGAAGATGCGGACCTGTCACCCGTCCGGTC
>MGNL01000164.1:0-1179 GCA_001796785.1 Chloroflexi bacterium RBG_16_51_16
TGCTAATAGTGAATCGGCCTTGGTTTTGCTGCCACCGCATATATGGCGCAAACCTCGTCCCGATTGGCCACCTGTTTTTGAGATACCAGAGCCACCCCTCCTGCCATAGGTGGCTGCAATTTGGTTGCAGATACAGTACTACGCTGCAGATATATTCGACATAAGAGACAGATTTTACTGTAAATCGTTCACAGGATGGATGATTTACCAAACATTAGACACAATAGACGCGTAGTGTTTAGACTCTTAATCAGTTGGTTCCCCGGAAGAACTCCGGGACAGACAGGGTTCTCCTTGCTGCCAATGCCGCAAGGATGGCCGATGCTCGCTGGTTGCTCGCTCGGCCAATACCGGCGACTCGCACCGGACTCTCATGAGTCCGGAGTGGGCGATGCTGACTTGAAGTCAGCTCGCCAAATGTCGCCGATACTTGCCCTTGGAAGAACACCAAGGATCTTCGACGATAGCGGCTGGTCCCGATCCCCAACGGGATCGGGATGGGCGATGCTAGCTTGTCCTGGCGTCCCGGGGCGCCAGAATGCTCGCTCGTCCAAACGCCGCCTCGCGGCGGAATCCCTGCCTGCGCCGCGAGGCGGGGGTTGGTCACAAAGGCTAGTGATCAGGGATTAGTTATCAGTCATCAGTATCTAGTTATTAAAGATTGGGGATAAACAAAAAAGTAGGAAAGACTCTAAGAAATTTTGTAAGATGCCAGTCAAGAAATTTGGGGAGGTTGAATTTGGGGTTAACGAGGAAGAAGCTGCCTAAGCCTGGTAAAGGTAATGACGGTAATGCGGTTTCACAATACACCATTAAATGACAATTTGTTATTAAATTGCTATTATTATTGACAAATTATCAACCTTATTGTACAATTTATAACAATTCGGACTTTTCTTAGCGTAATTAATCGTGACTTCTCGGAGATCGTTCAGCATTTCGTTTTATACAATATCTTCAAAGCAAATACTTTAACTTTTCAGCCCTATTGATGGAGAGGTCCAAGCGATGGATAACAATGAAACTCCCTATATTGATGATCTAGACTTCACCATCCTGGCGCATCTCCAGGAAGATGGGCGTAAACCGTTTTCCCAGATTGCCAAGGAGTTGGGCGTCTCTGTGGGCACCGTGCGCAATCGGGTCCTCAAAATGCTCGAAGATAAATCCTTGAATATC
>MGNL01000164.1:1206-10356 GCA_001796785.1 Chloroflexi bacterium RBG_16_51_16
GACGCCTATACCACTATACTGGTATCCATAGAACCCGATTGCTTGGACGAATCGAGCAAGGTGATCGCTCAATTCCCCGAAGTGAGCTACTTATCCAGCATCACCGGTGAATATGATGTGATGGTGGATGTCATGTGCCGCCATACACAGCACCTGAAGGATTTCCTGACCAACCGATTAGCCAAGGTCAAAGGAGTTAAAGAATATCAAACCATGTTCATCCTGCATGTTTACAAAATTGCCCAGCCAGACCTGAGATTGGCTAAGAGCCTCGCACCCGCCAAGGACATTGAACCAATCCAGATCCGATAACAACTTAACGAAGTTTGAAGAATTAAAACTCCACTTCTCCATTATTTCAACCCCAAGAGGAAGCCATGAAAATCAAACAAGAGGCAGCTGTGTTAGACGAAACCAAAAAATTAAGTGCCCAGGAAGTCATCGATCTGAACCGGAAGTATGTGTTTTTCTCATGGTCCGTTCAAAAAGACGTTGCCCCCATCCCGATCGAAACCGGCAAGGGAATTTATTTTTGGGATAAGGCGGGGAAGCGTTACATGGATTTTTCCTCCCAACTGATGAACTTGAATATCGGCTACCAAAACCCCAAGGTGATCGCTGCCATCCAGGAGCAAGCGGCAAAGCTGACCAGTGCACACCCTGGCAACGCGCATGAACCCAAAGGCACGCTGGGGAATATGATCGCTGAAGTTGCTCCGGGCAACTTGAATAAAGTCTTCTACACCCTCGGTGGTGCGGATGCCAATGAAAACGCCGTCAAAATGGCGCGCTTATATACGGGTCGGAATAAGATCATCGCCCGCTATCGCTCGTATCACGGAGCAACTTACGGCGCGATCTCTTTGAGCGGCGACTACCGCCGCCCACCCGTAGAGCCGGGCATCCCCGGAGTAGTGCATGTCTTCGATCCGTACTGCTACCGCTGCCCATTCGGACATACATTACAAACCTGCCACCGGGAATGCATTACATCCATTGAAGATGTGATCCAATACGAAGGCCCTCAGACCATAGCAGCCCTCATTATGGAAGGTGTTACCGGCTCCAACGGAATATTGGTCCCGCCTGACGATTATTGGCCGCGGCTGCGCGAGATCACCAAGAAGTACGGTATTTTGCTCATCGCTGACGAGGTCATGAGTGGGTTTGGCCGGACGGGTGAGTGGTTTGCCGTAAACCACTGGGGAGTTACACCCGATATTATTACGACCGCTAAAGGCCTCACATCCGGTTATTTGCCCCTGGGGGCGGTTGTCGTTTCCGATGAAATCGCAAGGTTCTTCGAAGATAAATATTTGTACCTGGGTCTGACCTATTGTGGTCATGTAATGAGCACAGCGGCTGGAATAGCCACGATCAACGTATATAAAGAAGACCACCTGATCGAGAACAGCAAAGCCCTGGGTAAGGTACTGGCTCGCGAGTTGGAAGCCATCAAAGGAAGACATCCGGTGGTTGGAGATGTGCGCTGTATTGGACTGTTCTCCTGCTTTGAGATCGTGACCGACCGGCAGACCAAACAGCCCATGCCGGATGACCGGATGAACGTGGTGCGTAAAAAACTCGCGGCAGATGGGCTCTCAACCTTCATCAACCACAACCTGATCTTCGCCTGCCCGCCTCTGTGCATCAACGAGGCTGAATTGCATGAAGGGCTGAAGATCATCGAAGATGCGATATCGATACTTTAATCTTAAAAAAAGGACGGATGAGTTGGATAAATCAATGAAAGCCATTAATTTTATCAACGGCAGCTGGCTGGATTCCAAAGCCACGCAGTACCTGGATGTGATGAACCCGGCAACCGGCGACGTGTTGGGTACGGTCCCACTCTCGCCAGCGGTCGAGGTAATCAAGGCAGTGGATGCCGCTTCGCAAGCTTTCCCTGACTGGCGCCGGCTCCCAGCCCAGGACAGAGCTCAATTCCTATTTAAGTATAAATATCTGCTGGAAGCCAGCCTCGACGACATTGCCCGCACGATCACCATGGAGTGCGGCAAGACCTTCGAAGAGAGCCGGGCGGAGATGCGCCGGTTGATCGAAAACGTCGAGATCGCTTGCGGCATACCCATGATGATGCAGGGATATAACAATGAGGATATCGCTCCCGGTATCGACGAGATGATGATCCGCCAGCCGGTGGGGGTATGCGCGGCGGTCGCGCCGTTCAACTTTCCAGCGATGGTTCCTTTCTGGTTCCTGCCGTATGCGTTGGTTTGCGGGAATACCTATATCGTAAAGCCTTCTGAGCGGGTGCCATTCACGATGCAGAAGCTGTTCGCTCTGTTCGAGCAGGTTGGATTGCCCAAAGGTGTGGTCAACCTGGTAAACGGAACGAAGGAGGCGGTCGATGCCCTGCTGGACCACCCTGCGGTGCGCGCCATCAGCTTCGTCGGATCCACCCCAACGGCTCGCTATATCTACAGCCGGGCAGCTGCAGGCGGCAAGCGCGCCCAATGCCAGGGCGGGGCGAAAAACCCGATCGTGATCCTGCCGGATGCAGACATGGAGATGACCACCAGGATCGTAGCGGACAGCGCCTTCGGTTGCGCGGGTCAACGCTGCCTGGCTGCCTCCCTGGCATTCACGGTGGCTGAAGCCCGCGACAGCTTTACGGAGGCGATTAGTGACACCGCAGCAAAACGCGTTGTCGGTTATGGTTTGGAGAACGGGGTTCAGGTCGGCCCGGTTATCTCCCAACAGAGCCGGACGCGCATCGAAGAGCTGATCGCTCGCGGTGTGAGCGAAGGCGCTTACGCTCGCGTGGATGGACGCGGCACGATGATCAAGGGTTTCGAGGATGGCAGCTTTGTCCGACCAACGATCCTGGAAAACGTTCCGGTCGCCAGCGAGGTGTTCCAGACTGAAATTTTTGGACCAGTTCTCGGAGTGATCCATCTCGACAGCGTCGAGCAGGCGATCGAGTTGATCAACAATGGACCGTATGGGAACATGGCGTGCATCTTTACCAGGGACGGCGCCGCGGCGCGCAAATTCCGATACGAAGCGGAAGTTGGGAATGTCGGCATCAATGTCGGCATTGCCGCGCCAATGGCTTTTTTCCCGTTCAGCGGCTGGAAGGACAGCTTTTTCGGCGACCTGCACGGTCAAGGGATGGATGCGATCGAGTTCTTTACCCAGAAAAAAGTGGTCGTCGAACGCTGGCCGAAAGAGTGGTCTCGCAAATTCTAGTACCTTAGCGATGGCGGCCCGGGAATTTATCTGAAATCCTGGGCCGCTTTATTACGCCTATTAATTGGTGTGAGGCTTCCGCTGATAACTGCAAATGTCACAATCTTCGATCCCCAACCCATCGATCCGGAAGACACTCTAAACAACGCCTCAACCAGGTGATTTGATGATTGAAAAAGGCAGAACAGAAACAGCGCAAAATGCGTACCAACTCGGTTACGAGTATGAAGGCAAGTACGGCGCCTGTTCCCAATGCACATTACTGGCGATCATGGATGCACTGGACAAGCGGGATAGCAAGACATTCCAGGCTTCCTTCGGATTCGCGGGCGGCATCGCCAACTTGAGCAAAACCTGTGGATCTCTATCCGCAGGGATCATGGCGATCAGCATGGAAAATGGCCGGGAGCTTGACAACCTCACGACCCAATCAGAAGATGACCGGCGTAAATGCATGCAAATGGTTAGGGATCTGCACAGCCGATTCATACAGGAGTATGGGGATATTCAATGTTCCAGTGTTCACCAGAAGATATTTGGCAGGACATTTGACCAATGGGATGAAAACGAATTCCAGGAGTTCTTGCGCCTGGGAGGACACATCGACAAATGCACGTCGGTCGTTGGCAATGTCGCCCGGTGGACGGTAGAAATTATCCAGGATAATTCGCAAGATGAGCAATCAGGTCAGCCGGAATAACACGGATGATTGAAATCACAGGCCACAGCCTGACCGTAGAAGAAGTCATGGCGGTTGCCGGACAAAAACCAAAGCGGCAGCATTTAATGAGCAGGTCAGCGAGCGAATGCTGGCGCCAGAAGAAGTCTGATACAGCTTGTACAGCATAGCAAAATAAATTGGATTGGAGGAATGCCATGATCGTTGTTAGTGTTCGAGAAATGACGAATGTTTACAAAGGAATAGCAAGGGCGTTGGGTGCCCTGCCAGAAGAGGCTGAGATCTTCGCCCAATGTCACGTACGGGCGGACCTGCGGGGTATGTACACCCAGGGAGCTGCCATCATTCCCTATGCAGTCGGGTTACTGGAAAGAAAATTAAACTTCTTTGGCGTCCCTTTCAAAATCCTACGCGAGGAGCCAGCGATGGTACTGGTGGATGCCGGTTATGGTGTCGGGGTTGTAGTGGGCACACGCGCTATGGAACTCGCCATGGACAAAGCGAAACAGGCTGGCACCGGTTGTGTATGGGTCCGGCATGGAGGTGACTTCAATATGTCCGCCAACCATGTCCTGCAGGCAGTCGAGCACGATATGGTCGGCATTGTAATGCGAAATGAAAACCCTCGCGTCGCACCCTGGGGAGGACGCGATCCATTCTTTTACACCAACCCGATCGCAGTCGGAGTGCCTACGAAGAAAGAACCGCCGATCATCATCGATATGGCCGCGGGATCTTTTTCAATCGGTCAGGTGGTCATGGCAGCCAGGGATAAAAGGCCCTTGCCTTCCAAGAATCTAGTCACCCCTGAGGGCGTCTATACAGATGATGCGACCAAAATTGTGATCGATCCTTATGTGCGTGAATCACCATTTAACGGAAGCCCTGTAACTCTGGGGTACAAAGGCTTGATCTGGGCATTGATCGTCGAACTGTTTTCCGGACTTCTAGCTGGTACAAACACTTCCAATAAAAATGACTACAAGCCGACCCCCGATCGACCATGGGATGAAGGCTGTTTCTTTATGGCTATCGATGTCTCGAAGCTCCGACCGATTGCCGAGTTCAAAGCTGCTACCGATGATTTTGCCCGCGCCCTGCGGGCGGTCAGACCGGCGGAAGGTTTCGATGGAATCATCGTTCCTGGCGAAGTCGAGGCCCACAACGAGGCGAAGCGCAAAAAGGAAGGCATTCCGGTCCGTGATGAAGACTGGCAGTTGGTGCTCAATACCGCCACACGCTTGGGCGTAAAGCTGGTGTCTTAATCTGGATGGTACGACGGACTATAAAGGGGGTTTATCCGCCTAAATAAGCTTTTTTAACCTGATCATTAGCGAGCAGCCGGGATGCTGTATCGCCCATGACAATATTCCCCGTCTCAAGCACATAAGCCCGGTTGGCTACCTTTAGCGCCTGATAGGCATTTTGCTCGACCAGTAGAATGGGAATACCTGAGCTCTGGATCTGCATGATGACACGATAGACATCCGTAACGAGGACGGGGGCAAGACCCAGCGACGGCTCATCGAGCAATAGCAATTTTGGATTGCCCATCAACGCCCGCCCGATCGCAAGCATCTGTTGCTCTCCACCGCTGAGAGTACCCCCCGTCTGCGCATCCCGTTCTTGCAGGCGCGGGAACAGCTTATGAACCCGCTCCAAATTCTTGTCGAACGTTTTCCAGTTCTCAGGAAGGATCGCGCCCATTTCAAGATTTTCCCGCACGGTCAAATTGGAAAAAATGCGCCGTCCCTCCGGCACCTGGCTGATACCCAATCCAACAATTTTGTTCGGATCCGTCTTGTGCAAAGGAATATCATTATTAATTATTGTTCCGCTTTTCGGGCGCAGTAACCCCGAAATCGTGTTCAGGAGTGTACTCTTGCCGGCCCCATTACTTCCGATGATCGCCACGATCTCACCCTCTCCAACCTCGAGGGAAATTCCATGCAGTGCCTCGATGGCACCATAAGAGACAACCAGATCTGTGATCTTAAGCATATCTATTTATCTCCGAGCTCATGGGCAACATAATCGCTTCCCAGATAAGCCTCAATCACTTCTTTTGAACCTTGTACCTGGGTCGGTGTCCCTTCGGCTATCTTTTTTCCCATATTAAGCACGGTTACTTTATGCGCTACAGGCATGACCACGCGCATATTATGTTCGATCAACAGGATGGTTTTTTTCATTTCTTTATTCAACCATTGGATGAATTCTGTCAGGGTATGGGATTCTCTGACATTCATTCCCGCCGCCGGTTCATCGAGCAGTAACAGCTCCGGTTCCGCCGCCAGCGCCCGCGCGACTTCGACCCTGCGTTGATCTGCATAAGGCAAACTGACGGCTTTAAAATCGGCTCTTTCAGCAATTCCCAACAAGTTCATATAGTGAAGTGCCTTTTCCTTTGCCCGCTTCTCCTCAGCGACCGTGCCGGGCAGGCTCAAAATAGCATCCACCACATTTCCCTTACAGCGCGTGTGCATTCCGATCAATACATTTTGAAGCACCGTTAAATTTTTAAAGATGCGCAACTCCTGGAAAGTCCGACACAGGCCCTTGCGAACGATCGAATCCTGTTTCAAACGAGATATCCGCTCCCCTTTGAAGTAGATCTCACCACTGGTGATCGGGTAAACACCGGTAATACAGTTGAATAAAGTGGTTTTGCCGGCGCCGTTCGGCCCGATCAAGCCCAATATCATTCCTTCATCGATCACCATATCCACATCATTAACAGCAACCAACCCACCAAACGCCTTGGTTACTTTTTCTGTACGCAGTAGTTCCGTCATTGCTTTGCCTCTTTGTTTTCATCGACCTTGTCTTGACGCCGTGTGAACCATCTTCGGATGGGTTCCAGGGAGATGAAGACTGGATCAATGGACATACCTGCGATTCCTTGCGGGCGGAAGATGACCAAAAAGAGCATGATTAAACCTACCAACGCTAAACGAAGGCTGGCAACTCTCGCCCCGGTCGTAAAGGGGCGGAATATTTCAGGGAGGGAGGCAAGGATTACTGCGCCAGGGAAACTACCCAGCAGGCTGCCGATTCCACCCAGGGTATTCATAACCGAAACCATGATGGAATCGACTAGCTGGAAAGAATCCGGGCTGAATAGAGTCGTCCAGGAGGCATAAAACACACCAGCCAATCCCGCGTAAGCCGAGGATATGCAAAATGCCAGTACTTTGTACTGGTAAGCCTGAACACCCATGGCTGCCGCAGCCGATTCATCATCCCGAATAGCCAGACATGCCCTGCCAAACCTGGAGAATAACATCCGTTCAATCGTAACGTGGGTAAAGATGATCAGGGCCAGGAGCAAATAGTAGTATGGTATATCGCCGTGGAAAAGATAACCAAGGATCTCAGGGCGTGGTATGCCGGGCAGACCCATGGGGCCCCGGGTAACAGGCACCAGATTGATCGCTACGATGCGGACGATCTCCGAAAAACCCAGGGTAACCATGCCCAGGTAATCGCCGCGCAACCGCAGGGACAACACACCCAGGATCAATCCGGATAGAAAGCCCGCCGCGCCGCCAGCCACGAGCGCCGTCCAGAAGCTCCAATCGTTATTGAGCATCAGCAGCGCGCCCGTATATCCGCCGATCGTAACGAACGCAGCGATGCCCAATGCCAGCTGACCGGCAAAGCCGGTGACAAAATTGAGCGCGTCGGTTAGGATGACGTAGATCCCTATCAATATAATGACGTGCAGAACAAAAGGTGACCTGACTACGAGGGGCAGCAGCAGGGAACCGACCAACAAAATCCACTTCAAGTTGACTTTATGAGGCAACCAACTCATGATCGCAACTCCCTTTCCTAGAGCGAACTCTTTTGTTCACGGGCGATAATGCCCATCGGTCGGAAGATCATGACCAGGATGAGTATGGTGAAGGCAATCGCATCCCGGTAACCTGAGGCCACCAAGCCAGCACCCAAATTCTCACCCATGCCGAGCAGCATCCCGCCCAGCATGGCTCCAGGGATGCTGCCGATTCCCCCGGTGACGGCACAGATAAAGCCCTTTAGACCGGCCAGCCATCCCATGGTTGGGTAGACCGCATTGTAGTAAATGCCCACCAATGTTCCAGCCACTGCAGCCATGGCTGATCCGATGGCAAAAGAGACCGAAATTGAACGGTTTACATCGATTCCCATCAAGAAGGCCGCGCCCATATCTTCCGAACAGGCTCGAATAGCTTTGCCTTGACGGGTTTTGGTGATAAATAATTGGAGCAGGATAAGTAATACGATGCCGGTCGCGAGCATAAAAATCTGCTGACCCGTGAGGATCGCCCCACCGATGTGGATTTTTACCCCCGGGAAAAGTTCTGGTGTCGGCCTGGGTTGCGGCCCTACGAGGAACTCCATGGTATAGGTGACCAGTAAGGCCATACCCACTGAACTCATAAAGGTGGTTAAGCGGCTCTTCCCTCGGGTTGGACGATAAGCAACCCTCTCCATCAACACCCCGAAGATTGCTGCGACGATCATGGATACTGTAATTGCAATCAAGAAACTCGGCCATACTCCCCAACCCACACTGTTAATGAAAAATAACCAGACAAAATAGCTGACGTACGTCCCAACCATGTACACTGCACCGTGGCCGAAATTGATAAATTTCAATATGCCATACACCATCGAGTAACCAATCGCGATCAGAGCGTATACAATTCCGATGGCTACACCGCTGATAAGCTGTTGAATTAAGAAAGATTGGGACATAAATTACCTCAATCCATTTTTAGAAGTTTCACCCATATCAGGACATGGATATCTCAATCTTAAATTTTCGTCCGGGATTCCAGGGTGGCTCTCAAGCCGAGAGCCACCCTGGAAGTTCAACGGCCATGCGAAATCACACGGACCGTTGTGTGGGAAGTTTTAGATCAATAGAAGCGTCCCACTGTGATAAACATCCGAGCTTATTTGGCTTCGACCCACTTGCCGTCTTTGATCTCGATCAGGGTGTACATACCTGGAGCGAACATTCGCTCGCCCTTTGGATCGAGGGCAATCGTTCCGGTCACGCCTTTGTAATCAGTGATGTTCGTGGCCAACCATTCTTGCAGGGCTTCGCGGCCGCTGCAGTTTGTGGCTTCCAAACCGGCAATGACGATTTTGGTCGCGTCATATGCATAGCCGGCAGAATTGGTCGGATCTTCACCGTACGCAGTGCGAAAAGCTGACACAAAGTCTTTGACTACCGGGACAGTTGAGTCGGGCATATAAGCCGCCAC
>MGNL01000165.1:0-3763 GCA_001796785.1 Chloroflexi bacterium RBG_16_51_16
CAAATGGTGGAATCTGAATAGTTTTATCAGCGCCATCAAAAAAGAGCATCCCGATTTTCAAAGGCCGGCTGGTGAATATGATTCATGGTTCATAAAACGCAAATTTGACGGAAGCTATCTGAGGGGTTTCGACCACTGGGATGAGGTTGAAGGTGAATTGATCCGATTTTTCATCAAGGGAACACTGCATTGGCTGGGGTTGGTAGACCTGGCAGCCAATGCGAAGGCCTTTGAGCCAACTGCTTTCCGGATCACTGGCAGGTTGGATCCGCAAGTTACAGCCGGTCAGATCAGGAGAATTTCCGAGAATGGCAAAATCAAGATACGGACAGGTGGAAAAATCAGCGTGAGCAGCACCGTTCCCAGAGCAATCCGTTACCAACTGGCGCGCTACTGCGAGTGGGGTGAAGTCAAACCGGACGAAGTCCATTTCTGGATAACAGCAAAATCCCTCGCCAGAGCGAGGAGTCTGGGTTTGAAGATCGATGGATTGCTGGCACTGCTCTCTAAAAGTGCAGAGGCTGGGATACCTCCATCACTAGTTAAGGCGATCAAAGTGTGGGAAAAGCTTGGGGCTCAATCCCGCATCGAGCAGGAGCTGGTCCTGAAGGTCAGCCAACCAGAAATCCTGAATCGCCTGCGAAAATCCAAAGCCAACCGGTTCCTGGGTGAAGCTTTAGGGCCGACTGCCGTGATCCTCAAGCCAGGAACACAATTAAAGGTATGGGAGATGCTGGCAGAGCTCGGGTATCTGGTTGAGGACACGACAGGATCAATCCCGAAATAAAACAGAGATTGTCACTGGTAAAAGATGACAGACGGCTTGGGGAACATCGCTATAATCATCAAAGTCGAAATCCGGTACACCGATAATTGGAGATTCCATGTCCAAACTCGATTGGCTCAACCAGGAATTAAGTGGCTTGAAGGACCAGGGACTGTACAACCGCATCCGGACAATCGGATCAGCCCAAGGGGCGCGTCTAGTCGTGGATGGCAAGGACGTGCTCAATTTTTGTTCGAATAATTATCTGGGTCTGGCAAACCACCCAAAAATCGTTGCGGCTGCCAAAGAAGCAACCGTAAAATACGGAGTAGGCCCGGCCGCGGTGCGTTCGATCGCAGGCACGACGGATCTGCATATTCAACTTGAAAACCGGCTGGCCAAGTTCAAGGGAGCCGAGGACGTCATCACCTTTCAATCCGGTTTCACAGCGAACCTGGGTACGATCGCTGCACTGGTCGGGAAGGAGGATGTGATCTTCTCGGACAGGTTGAACCATGCCTCGATCATTGACGGGAGCAGATTATCAGGTGCAAAGATCGTTGCCTATGAACACAACGATCCTTCCGCACTCGAATCCGCCATTAAAGAAAATGCCGGCAGTTTCCGGCGGGCACTAATCGTTACCGATGGCGTTTTCAGCATGGACGGAGACATAGCTCCCCTGCCCGCACTTTACGAAGTGGCTAAGAGACATGACCTTTTGTTCATGGTGGATGATGCCCACGGTGAAGGTGTACTCGGCAAAGGTGGACGAGGAATCGTCGACCATTACAACCTGCACGGCAAAGTTGACGTAGAAGTAGGAACGCTTTCAAAAGCTTTTGGTGTGGTTGGTGGATTGGTTGCAGGCAACAAAGTAATCATCGAATGGCTGCGGCAACGCGGACGACCATTCCTGTTCTCTTCGGCTGTCACCGCACCGGATGCCGCCGCCTGTCTGGCAGCCATCGATCTCCTCGAATCATCCACTGAGCTGGTCGATCGATTATGGGAAAATGCCAGGTATTTTAAAGCTGAAATGAAAAAGGCGGGTTTCGATACCGGCGTGAGCGAAACCCCGATTACGCCTGTCATGCTCGGCGAGGCACCGCTAGCGCAGCAGTTCAGCCGGGAGCTTTTCGAAAACGGCGTGTTTGCGATGGCGATTGGTTTTCCAACCGTAGCCAAGGGTAAAGCGCGCATCCGAGTGATGATCTCTGCAGCTCACAGCCGCAAGGACCTGGATCAAGGTTTGTCTGCGTTTGTAAAGGTCGGAAAGAAACTAGCAGTACTCTAAATCCGGTAATGCCCCATAAACAAGACGAACATCGGAACATTATGAAGAACCGGAATACCCTCAGCCGGTACGCCTGGTTATCCATTGGCGCCGCGATTCTTACGATTATCCTTAAATTCGTCGCATATGCATTAACGGGTTCAGTAGGCTTACTCTCGGATGCCCTCGAATCTTTTGCGAATCTTATCGGAGCAAGTGTTGCACTTGCAATGTTGATCATTGCAGCCAAACCCCCGGATGAGAGCCATATGTACGGCCACGGTAAGGCGGAGTATTTTTCAAGTACTGTGGAGGGCTTGCTCATCCTGGCGGCAGCTGGCGGTATCATCGCAACCGCCATTCAGAGGATGATCGATCCTCGGCCTCTTGAAGGATTAGGTGTCGGTTTAGTCATCTCGGGCCTAGCTACCCTGGTCAATTTCTCAACCGCGCGCATTCTGATGGCAGCCGGCAAACGATATCAGTCCATAACCCTCGAGGCAGACGCTCATCACCTATTAACAGACGTATGGACTTCAGCTAGTGTGATCATCAGCATCGGATTCATCGCGCTTACAGGGTGGATATTTCTCGATCCAATTGTAGCCATCATGGTTGCATTAAATATCATCTGGACAGGCATCCGATTAGTGGGCAAATCGGTTTCCGGATTAATGGACTCATCGCTACCAGCACCTGACCAGGAACGAATCGAGAAAGTGCTGGCGACGTACAGGAAAAAAGGAGTGGAGTTCCATGCCCTTCGGACACACCAATCTGCAGCCCGGCGATTTGTTACTGTGCATGTGCTCGTTCCAGGTGAATGGACTGTACATGATGCACATCATGTTGCAGAGAATATCGAGAGGGATATCCGGAATTCTTTAGGAACGGCAACGGTATTTACACATCTTGAACCCGTCGAGGATGAACTTTCCATGAAGGATGTCCATATCGACAGGCAATGACGAATGCGTTACTTAAAAACAAACGAGCCAACTGGTTCGTCAAATTCATCCAAGATTTGGTTTAAAGGATTGAAAACCCAGAGATTTGAATCCTCAGCAAGGCAATTACACTGGCAAGCCCCCAATTAACAGAAAATACTATTTACAGACTTATCTAGGAAGTAAAAGCAGGTATGCTGCACCTCCTGCGCAGAGGACGAGAACAATCACTCCCAGCATGAGCAGCAAGCCGCGTGAGGTGGATACCTCCGATTGGACTGGGTTGGGCTGCATGAGCGGAGGTGAGGGTCGAATCGCAGCAGCGTCGACACCGGGCTGATTGCCGCTTGACATGAGGGGTATATCTCCGGATATCAAGCCCATTACCTTCATCTTCTCAAATGCCTGGGCGACTTGCGAACGAACTTCTGGCGGAAGCGAATCGAGGCTTTGCATTGAGCGACCATCCACTACGTAGCTGGTCGATCCGAATTTCAGGACATTCTTGACGATATCGCCTTCGAAGATATCAGGAATGCCATTCTTGTCTGCGTCTGCAAAGACCGACATGATCTGGTCGTACATCATGCGTTCAGCAGCGGGCATTTCCTCCAGGCTTGAGTAGGTTTTACCATTGAAGTTGATACTGCTCATTATGTTTTCCCTTAATTAAACCCAGAATCATTAAACCTGAGAAAGCTTGGCATCAGAAAGTACGCGCATGGCTCTCAGGGTCACCCATTTGTTAGGCTTTCCCTGCGAACCAAAACTGAC
>MGNL01000165.1:3863-10463 GCA_001796785.1 Chloroflexi bacterium RBG_16_51_16
CCTAACCCAACCAGCGCTTCTGCTATTTGCAGGATATCCGCGACATAGTAAACAGGAAAACCGAACTTCCACCAGTTACGGCTGGGTATACCCGGATCTCGCTGGGGATAATCCGCTCTGGATGGATCTACACTCAGGAAGAAATCTACACCGTCTTTGATCGCCCTTTTTATAAGAGGTGTCCTTTTTTCACGCGGGTATCGGCTAAATGCGAGCATGGCCTTAACACCACCCCAGGCGCAAGGCAACTGATTATTGATCCCACAGGCAAATAAAGGACCGCATTTATAGGAATAGTACCGGAGAGGAGCTTGCTTTTCTTTGCTTGGAGCAACACCTTCACCGGTCACAGTGCGCGCCATCCATTCAAAGGCTTCATCCAGGCGCGGATCCTCACACCCTAGCTCGGTGAGAGCCCAGCACAAGTTTCCCTGCAGACAATCAATAGTACCGGATGGATTAAGTTCAGCCAGGCAGCAGAATTTGCCACCTTCCGCAAGGGTATGGTCCAGGATGTATTTACATGCTTTGCGAATGCGTTCATCTTCTCTTGATAAGGCACCTAACTGGGCTAGCAAAATAACCGACCAGACAGTGGATTTATACTTTCCGCTGTAACCCACTCCCGGTTTCATCCAATAACCATCTGGATGCATTTTGTTTAACACAGCAGCGATCGGTCCATTTTTATGTGCCGTTCGGCGTGCAGATTTCAAATCGGAATCAAACTCAGCCAGATGAACCAAATCCCTGAGGGCGAGGTAACGCACGCCAGGATCCTTCTGTTCCAACAGCCATTCCAGTGAATTGGGTTTTGTCGTTTTCTTTAGTACCACTTCATCCTCCGAGGAGCGACCCTGGATCTATAGGTGCGCAAACGCACGCACCGGAAATGTACCAACTCCTTTGAACTTGGGCGGGATACAACTAAAGCGGAACCCATCCTCCGGAACGTGTCGCAAATTGCATAAATGCTCGACGATAAGAATCTCCGAGGCAAGCAGGATCGAGTGAACCGGTCGGGAATTCCCATGGGTATCGTCGATATTCATCGAGTTAATTCCAACCAGGCGTGCTCCGGATTTCTTGAGAAATTGTGCTGCCTCCTCCGTAATAAACGGATGGTTTTCGTAGTATCGATCCGTTGCCCAATATTCATCCCAACCGGTGTGGACGAGAACTGCCTTATCGGCAAGGTTCCTGCCTGTGAAGGATTCTACATCCAGGGCCAGCCTTTGACGATAATCAACCCGAATAACGACGGCTTCCAGATCGGCAAATCGGTCGAGTCCTACTTCCGATAAATCCCTCCCGTCTTTATATCTGTGGAACGGACAATCAACGTAAGTACCGGTATTGGCTATCATTTCGATCTTGCCGATCTGGAATTCGGTTCCCGGAGCATAACGCTCACGCGACGCTTCACGACTTAAATAATCACAAATGATTGGAGCTGGCAGTCCTTTATAGGTAATCAAACCATCGTAGATTGTGTGGCTAAGATCAGCAAATCCAGTCGATCCCCGACCAGATTCGGATGCCTGCCGTTTATGCCGTTCGGTAATGATCTCTTTATTCGAAATGGAGACTTCCTTAACCAATAACAAACGCATATCCCGGATGAGATGGTCAGCCAATTCTTGATCAGAAATATCTTCACCGGGAATGTCCAAACGAAAATCACGACCCTGGAGACCGCCACCGTTCGTAAAGGAAAGCTCAAAATTAAATTTCACCCGTTTTTCCATGGTTAACACACCTTTAGCTTTGGATCTCTTCCCATTCTCGGATTTTTTCATCCATCTGTCTCTGCACACGCGCATACTCTTCACCCAACCGGGAGACCTCAACAGGATTTGGAGACGGATTTTCCAAAGACGTCCCCAACTCAACGAGGCGCCTCTCATGAGCCGCAATACTGTTTTCAAGCTCTTGCAAACGTGCCAACTTTTTTCTTTCTTCTCTGCGATCCGGCAAGCCGGCTCTGGCAAGCCTGGACTTCTTGCGGCTGACCTCTGCTAATTCAGCGTTTGGCTTTAATATTTTTCCGCGCTCTACCTTTAATTGAGAGTAAGTCCCATTGAACACGGACATGTGCGCTTCTTCCGGATCAATCTCCCAGATCTGGGTAGCAAGTGCATCGATGAGATAGCGGTCATGAGTAACTAACAAGATCGTCCCGTCATATTCGTCCAGGACAGTCTGAAGGATTTCCTGGGAGGGTACATCCAGGTGATTGGTAGGTTCATCCAAGAGGAGGAGGTTGGTATCCTGCAAGGCAAGTTTTGCCAGGGCAAGCCTGCCGCGTTCACCGCCAGACAGCATGGAGACCTGCTTAAAGACATCGTCACCAGAAAATAGATACCTGCCTGCATAATCACGGACCTGACCCGAAAGCCAGGCTGGCATGATGGAGGCAATTTCATCGAATACGGATTTATCAGGATCCAAGCCTTCATGAGCCTGGGCAAAATAGCCAAGATGCAGACTCGCACCCATGGATACCTCTCCCTCCAGCGGATCGATTTGTGCAAGGATCGTCTTAAGGAAGGTTGTCTTACCTGCGCCATTGGGTCCGATTAATGCCGCACATTCGCCTCGACGCAGCTCTATGTCCGGTGCTGTAAATAAATATCTACCGGGGTAGCCTACCACGAGTTCATTGGTGCGGAGCACCAGGTCACCCGACCTTTTATTAGATCCAAGAATGAGATTTAGTTTCGGCAAGTTCCTTACAGGTGAGCGAAGACTTCTCACCCTGCGCTCGGCTTCCGCCACACTGAACGGACTCGTTGTGGTTTGTACATCCAATTGCGACCAGTTTTGGTCCAAAACCGTGTCCAATCCAACCTGCTCGATTGCCTGGACAATCCGCGTCAACCGGCGAAGCTTGCCCTTAGCCTGCTGCACATTTTGTCCGGAGATATTCTTTTTTATGTATTCAACTTCCTTCAAGAGTTTTTCACGTTCAGCATCGAATACCATTTGCCGTCGATCCGCTCGCTCCTGCCGTTGATGCAAGTAAGCCGAGTAGTTGCCATGGTAAACCTCGAAGCCGGAGGGCAGCATTTCAAGCATCGCATTACAAGCTTGATCCAGAAAATATCGGTCATGGGAAACGATTACAGCCGCGCCCTCCCAATGCGCCAAATAGCCTTCCAACCATTCCACCGCGGAGATATCCAGATGATTGGTCGGTTCGTCCAGAAGGAGGAGATCAGGTTTTGAGAGCAGTAACTGACCCAGGAAAGCGCGAGTCCTTTGACCACCTGAAAGATGTTCAAGAGAAAGTCCGTATTCAGCCTCGGTAAAACCCAGCCCTGCAAGAACCTGTTTGATGGAGTTGAGATAAGTGTATCCTCCCCGGCGTTCAAAATCCTCTTGCAGCCTGCCGTACTGAGAGAGGAGCTTGTCGTTATGGCTGTCCGCAAGCTGAGCTTCAAGGCGATGAAGTTCAGCCTGCTGGGATATCAGCCCGGTGAACGGCTTCAAGCAGGCATCCCAGAGTGTCCCTTCCATTGCGAAGTCGGCCTCTTGCGGAAGATAACCGATCTGGAGACTTCGAGAACGAGTGATTTTCCCTGAGGAAGCTTCATCATGACCAACTATGATCCTTAGTAATGTGGTTTTGCCAACCCCGTTGGGACCCACCAACGCCATCCGAGCTCCCTTTGGAATCGACAATTTAAGATTAGAAAACAGGTCGACTGCTCCAAAAGATTTAGAAAGTCCCGTCAGCGAAATTAGCGACATATTTAACTCAGGAATTAATTAGCTGTAATCCTTATATAAACCATTGTTAGGATTCAACAGATTTGAAACTTCAATAAAAATACGGGTGTTGCCGAAAATAATTATGGATGATCCCGATTAAACTCGGACAGACTTTCCAATGCTACTCAATGGCTGCAGTATCGATATGACCGGGTAGTTCCTTTCCCAATTCCAGAGATCGTTGATACGCAGCCCAAATCGCACGTGAAATGGCGGTCCGGAAGCCGGCTTTTTCCAGATAATACAAGGCTTCAGCCGAAGTTCCCCCGGGTGAGGTGACCTGATTGCGCAGCGAGGCGGGATGATTCCCAATTTTTTGATAATACTCCACCGAACCTTGAAGAGTCTGGACAACCAACGTCTCTGCTATCCGGCGTGGAAAACCCATGTGTACTCCGGCATCGATGAGCGCCTCCATAAAAAGGAAAACATACGCTGGGCCGTTTCCGGAAAGCGCAGTAGCCATATCCAGATAATTTTCATCCTCCACAAACAACTCCTCCCCCAGAGCGGAAAGGATCGTTTGCGCGGTCGCTTTTTGGGAATTGCTTACAGCCGCTGAAGCGGTCCATACGGTAATGCCTCTACCAATTTGAGCAGGTGTATTGGGCATTGAACGTACGACTGAAGTATGTTTAAGCCCGCCACTGATCTTCTTGAGGCTCGCGCCTGCCACGATGGATAGCACGAGTGCATCCGACCGGATCCCTTTTAAGTTTTTCATGACTTGCGTCAGCCGCTGCGGTTTTACCGAGAGCACAACCACCTGCGCTCCATGGACGGCTTGCTGGTTCTCCACGAGAGGGATCACGCTGTACTTGCGGGCAAGCTCAGCTCCGCGTTCAGCCCGGGGACCCGAAGCTAGCAGATCCTCCGGCCTGGCCAGCTTGTTGCGGATGAGGCCAGCGATCATTGCTTCTGCCATCGCCCCCGACCCGATAAAGGCGATTTTCTTTTTTAACATGAAGCCTCCAAAATTCATTGTATAACAGCGAGCGGGCGCATGTCCGCCCACTTGATCCTTACTGGCCAGCTTGTGATTGTTGAACGCTCAGGATTGAGAGGGAATTATTGGAAATACTGCAATGCCAACCTTAATCGCTCTTCCACGGCGTCAGGCGCCCCTTTGGGCAGGGACTGGATCGCGGCCTGGGCTTCGATGACCGAGTAACCAAGGGCTGTCAAGGCAGCCAGGACCTCTCCGTCCCTGTCCGACATGGCAGCCACACCGGTAAGGACATCGGAGGGTTTCAAGCGATCATGAAGGTAAAGAACGATCTTTTGAGCCGTCTTCTTTCCAACGCCGGGCACCTGAGATAGAATTTCACTCTCCTCGGTATAAACCGCACGCTGAATGGCATCGATCGTGAGCGTAGAAAGCACCGCCAGCCCGAGACGCGGTCCAATTCCATCCACGCTCAAGAGCATGAGAAACAGGTCTCGTTCAGCCTGAGTATCAAACCCATACAATGTCAGCGCATCCTCGCGTACCGCAAGGTGAGTAAACAGGAATACCGATTCTCCGATCTTCAGCCTGGCTCGACTCTGCAAGGGGATAAATACACGCAGACCAACCCCAGCCACATTCAAAACGATGGCACTATCTTCAACCTGACTGACTTCACCGCGGAGGGTCGCGATCATAGAGCCAATTTAACCACAGAATAAACCGATTCAGTGGAAGGGTGGACTAATATCGATGGGTATGCAAATGGGTGATCGCGATCGCGAGTGCGTCCGCAGCGTCATCCGGTTTTGGTATTGAATCGAGCCTAAGCAATACCCTGACCATTTCCTGCACCTGGTGTTTGTCCGCTGAGCCGTAGCCTGCGACAGCCTGTTTTACCTCATTAGGTGTGTACTCTGAAAGGTCTACGCCAGCCTGATTGAGAGCAAGCAGGACCACACCGCGCGCCTGACCGACAGCCATGGCAGTGGTTGTGTTCTTTTGAAAGAATAATTTTTCCACCGCAGCTGTATCCGGTTTGTATTTGCGGAGTACCTCCTGCAACTGATCGTAGAGTTCCGATAACCTGGCTTGCAAGGTGGACTCCTTCGAGGTTAATATTGTTCCGAACGCAACGGCGGTCAACGCACCATCCTCTTCCAAACGGACAAGGCCATAACCAGTGGTGGCTGTGCCGGGATCAATCCCGATTCCCAGTGTCATTCGGATAATCCAAAATTAACCTACGTGTAGAGCGGTCTAGATATCCTGGCATCAGTCTTGAAATTGATTTCGAAAAAAAATACATCCAGAGACTTTGATTGACTGTAAGTCCTGGATGTGCAGAATGATTCGATAGATGTGGTATCAATTATTCAGATACACCTTTACGAAGATCAAATTCTTTTATCAACCTATAGAAACATAACCGAGATTCGGCAGCTTTGAATCAAATCACCAATGATCCATGAAATCTTACGCTGCTTCAAGCGCAGCCAAGGCCTCATCGGATACCTTCAAATTGGAATACACGTTATGCACATCGTCCAATTCTTCGAGGCTCTCCAACGCTTTCATCACCTGGACAGTATTTTCCGGGCTAAGCTCGAGTTCCTGCTTGGGAACCATACGCAATCCGGCTTCCTCCGGTTGGATCTTTGTCGCATGTAATCGGGTCGTGATCTCCTTAAAATGCTCTACCGGTGCGATAATCTCAATAGTGCCGTTGTCTTCCAGTACATCGTTGGCTCCCGCATCGATGCCAAGTTCAAGGGCTTTATCGTAATTCATGGAGCTGACGGGAAATGAGAAATATGCCACCCGGTCAAACTGCCAGCTTACAGAGCCGACCTCACCCATGCTACCTCCGGCGTGGGTAA
>MGNL01000166.1:0-3842 GCA_001796785.1 Chloroflexi bacterium RBG_16_51_16
ACGAACGAAGCGAATTGGCTTTTTCGATGGGCGTTACCGCCTCATACTTCCGATGCGGTTTCTAACCATAAAACCCGGGGTACTCCGGTTGAGGTTCACTATTAATCGTGGGGAAGTTGGAATAGCTGCAGTTTCCATCGATGCCTGAATTAACCTGGCCTGGCAAACATCTTCAAGAACTAGCGCGATCAGATCTCGTACTTGATTCGATCATCTTTCCCGGTGGTCGGGGTTATCCATCTGCAAGTGCTCAAAACCGTTTAATTTTTGGGGATAATCTGGGAGTCATGGCAGCTTTGTTGCCGGAACATGAAGGCCGAATCAATCTCATTTATGCAGATCCACCCTTCTTTACGAACCGAAAATTTCGGACCCGAATTGGACGCGGTGAGGACTCAAGGAAACCCGAAAATTGGAAGTTGGCTGACGGTTACCCAGATGCATGGCCAAATATCAATGAATACCTCGATTTCCTCTATCAAAGACTTGCACTGTTTTATCGACTTCTGGCAGCCAATGGAACCCTCTATCTTCACCTGGATTGGCATGCCGATTCCTATGCCCGACTCTTGCTCGATGAAATCTTCGGCCAGGATAAATTAATAAATGAAGTTATCTGGACTTATCACGGGCCCTCACCAATCCGGAGGGCTTTTAATAGGAAGCATGACACAATTCTCGTATATGTAAAAAGCCCGGATTATATTTTTAATCCAGATCCGATAAGGGAACCGTATCACCCGAGCACGGTCAAGACCTTTCGATCATCAACCAAGGCTGGATTTGGAAAGGTGCCAGACCTAGTTCGGGGTAAAGTACCCGAGGATTGGTGGTATTTTCCAGTAGTTGCGCGTATGCATAATGAACGTACAGGTTACCCAACCCAAAAACCGGCAGCTTTACTTGAGCGGATCATACTGGCATCCTCCAATCCAGGCGATCTGGTGGCTGATTTTTTTTGTGGATCAGGAACGACGCCGGCCTTAGCCGACCGTCTTGGTAGGAGCTTCATAGCTTGCGATTCGACCTGGAGAGCTATTCATACCACACGCAGCCGACTTCTTTCGACAACCATGAAGCCTTTTACTCTGGAACGGTCTAGGGAGACGATCCGGCAAATGAGTTCATCCAAAGGATTACATCTTTCTCGGATAAATTCAACCCTTAAAGTCAATCTTGGTAACCTCAAAATTGACTATTGGGAAGTAGATCCAGACTGGAACGGCAACATATTCATGAGTGCTGCTCAGGTGCTTCGACCGAGGCGTTCCGGCGAGATTCCAGAGGAAATTAAAATAAAAACCAGCCGAAAAGCTTGCGTTCGACTGGTAACGGAACGGGGCAAGGATTACCAATTAAACATCTAACCGGTATCCAACACCTCTGATCGTCTTGAGGAATTTTGGATTATCCGGATCCAGTTCAATGGCGCTCCGAAGCCAGGAAATATGTACGTCGAGTGTACGCGTATCACCCGTATAATTCGTTTCCCATACTTTCTTAAACAAAGCTTCCCTTTCAACCACCTCACCGTGCTTGTCCATTAACATTTTTAACAAAGTAACCAGACGTGGGGTAAGTTTTGTGCTTCTACCCATGCACCGGACCCGGCGTCGTTCCATATCCAGCCTTACCGGTCCGACATGGACCACATTTTTTCCATCACCGGGCAGAAGGGGCTTGATCCGATTGACGAGCTTTTGCACCGTGAAGGGCAGTGCAAGTACTGAATCGGCTGCATCTTTGTCGATTTGCTTTTCTGATTTTACGATTAGAACTACTGGGAGTTTGGAATCTTTTTCACGGATCGACTGGCAGATCCGGAGGCCGGTGCTTCGCAGGGAAGCCGCATTGACCACCACCAGGCTGGGAGAAACTTCCTTCAATCGTGAGATTGCCTGGCTGCCGTTAGCAGCCATATGGACATCGAATCCTTTCTTTTGCAGATCGAGCGCGTAAGAAGGGATATCTGCATATCGGCCTTCGATGACCAAAAGTGAAGCATTCTTTATGGGTGGCATGCGTCTTTATTCGTTATCCCGCTTTTCGAAAAGACACGTTTGGCGAAACCCAAACCGGATGATGACACCTTATGTCCCTTATTGCCTTCGACTTCAATACGGGATCGATTTGGAAAGGTCGGGCTTGCTAATAATTCCTAATGGGTTATTGGGTGAGCAGGATTGTGGAGGGACATTATACACCATAACTTTCTCATAGCACTCCAACGTTAGTACTGCAAAATAAAAGTTCAAGATAATATTGTTTAATATCCTAATGTTGCTTGTCTGACATCAGTTCATTCAATGAACGGATTATTTAATGTTGGGATTGAATCCTTTGCTTGACTTTGATTTCCAGCTATGGTAATATCGCCGGGCTAAACGATGCGGGGTAGAGCAGTGGCAGCTCGTCGGGCTCATAACCCGGAGGTCGCAGGTTCGAGTCCTGCCCCCGCTACTTGTAATGAAAGATCGCTGAACAGCGATCTTTTTATTTAATTGCGTAAATTGGTAACTTAATCACAAGAGGATTTATCACCGCGTATCTTTTCACCACTCACACCCCTGTGCGGTATTTAAGTTAGCCTTTTTGCCAATATGTTTGTACATGGTTACATTCGTAAACGGCTCACCCATGATACCGTCATGGAGAGCCCAGGATCTTAGCCGTATGCTTCTGGCAGAGGCTTTGCTACGGAATGGATTGTCTGAATTCAATAATTTCACCAGGTTTTCGCCTGTTTGAAAACCAGATTGAATTTCCTCCATTAACCGCCTTCCCTGTTGGTAAGAAAAACCGTATTGTTCAAAAATCACTGCATTGTGGTAGTGAAGCGGTTCGGCAAAGTAAACGTCCTGGCCCAGGCTTTGGATAAATTTCTCGAATGCCTCGATTGCTTCACCGAGCATGCGTAAACCGCGATGAATTTGACCAGGCGCCAAACCAGCCTTCAACGCTTCTTCTTCCGCCTGAAGATTGCGCTGGAGAATTCCAAAGCGGGTTGACCTGCCATCCGGCAATCTGTCCACATCGAACCGCGGTGAATCTGGATCGTTAAGTACATACAGAAGGATATGCACCTGACCATTCAAGGTATCCGTCAAATGGGCATAAAGGACTGGATCAAAATAAGGCTTTTCGTGAAATAGGGACATTTCCATGTCACTGGAACCGGGAGAAAATTTAAATTGCAGATAGGATTGAATGCGGTGCGAATCCACATCCGGCAAATTGAAATGTTTAGTTAATGCCGGAGGGATATAGCGCGTGTAGATTTCCCTTTTTTGCTCTTCGGGAAGTAAATTAATCGATCCGATGCTTGTCGGTTGGTTTTTCATAATTAGGGTATGTTTTTCATGGATTCCTGAAACGATGCTCGAAAAGCATACTACCGCACACGCACTTCGCGTTCCTTCAAGCGAGCTTCATCCCTTTTGGCAATGGTGGCCCGTTTATCGTAAGCCTTTTTGCCCCGCGCCAGAGCGATTTCGACTTTTGCCCGGCCACCTTTAAGGTATATCCGGGTGGGTACAACAGTCATGCCTTTCATGCGGACCGCGTTCCACAGATTGCGAATTTCTTTTTTATGCAGAAGTAACCTACGTTTACGGCGTGGTTCATGGTTGAACCGACTTGCCTGTTCATACGGCGCGATATGCGCCTCAACCAGCCAGGCGGAATTCCCGTTTTCGATGTCAACATAAGATTCTGCCAGGCTGATCTGACCGGCCCGGATGGATTTTATCTCCGAGCCGCGTAAGGAGATCCCAGCCTCGAATTTATCCTGAATGAAGTAATCAAAACCAACTCTGCGATTGGTAGCGACCACTTTCACGACT
>MGNL01000166.1:3889-13636 GCA_001796785.1 Chloroflexi bacterium RBG_16_51_16
TATCCCGCACTACCCCCAGATCAGGATGGCGGCACCTGCCAGGAATCGTAATACACCAAAGATGTTCAAAGCATCCCTTATGCCGAGTTGCGAAGCGATCAATGGTCCAAACAGGGAACCAGCCAGTATCGCTGTATTCAGGGCAATGTTGTACCAGGCGAGGTGGGGTGGACGGTCATGGTCGGGTATGTGTTCGAGCATGTAGTTGGCATACGCACCACCAACCAAGGCCCACATCCAACCTCCAACCAGGGACAACCCGTAAAATTGCCAGACCTGGGTTGTGAATCCCATCAGAAAAGGATAGAAGCCCATTCCGATCGCCCCTAAAGCAGCGACGTTTTTGTGACCTAACCATCGGACGAGCCTCCCTAATTGGGTTGAACCGATCAATACGGTAGTGTAAAACAATGCGGTGCTGATACCAATTTGGTCATCTCCAAGACGTAATTCGTTTACAGAAAACAACGGAAATACAGGGATCGCCAGGTATTGAGCCAGGTGGAAGGCTAACAATACCAATAAGACCCTTCGGAACGGTGTTCGCCAAATATCCAGGCGTAAATAAGCAGGGAGATTTCGTGCAAATAACCGCTCTTTCACTGGCGCGGGTCGCTCTGGCGAAGGCAATCTGCCTTCAACGCGTTTATCAGCTGTAGTTGATTTGGATTCGATCGATTTTACGAAAAATAAATGGTAACTACTAAACACGGAGGCCAATGCACCAATTAAAAACACCAACTGATAGCCTAGCGGAAATTGTACAAATTTTAGGAAGTAGCCGCACACGATGGAACTAATGACGAAAGTCAGAGCGAGGGTGACATTCCGGATGCCTGCGACATAAGCCCGCCAATCCAGGGGTACTGCCTCGGCGAACAGCGCGTTGAAGCCAACACTTAATGGCGTGAGAGGTATAGCCATGAGGAAATTGATCAGGATGAGTAACCATATCTGGTCCTCGTTGGAAAACACCCATGGTAACGGTATCCAAAGGAAATAGCCTAAACGGTAAAGGATCGAACTCCAAAAGATGGCACGAGAGGTATCGCGTTTCGCAAGCCAGCGGCCGGCAGGGAGCGCAAGTAGAAGATTCACTAGCGCGGATAAGCCTGCGATCAAGCCAATCTGAAAGCCAGTCGCACCAAGTCTGGCTGCAAAGATGTTCAGGAAGTTGATCGCTGTACCGCTCGCAACACCAAACCAGGCTATCTCGATATACAAGTGACGAAAATTTGATCGGTATTCGATGGGGACTTCCGCCAGGCGGAAAATTCTCACTAACATTGTGACGAGATTATAGCGGACATGAGCGAAAATCAAGCCTTCATCGTATATTAAGGTGTGATCATTGCGAAGGTTATAATATGAACCCGATAAATTTTAAGCAATACCGTATAGAAAGTATTGGAATCGAATGAAGATTACATTGGCGTTAGGTGGTGGAGGGGCAAGGGGAAACTCACACCTTGGAGTGATCCGGCGATTGGAGCGGGAAGGATTTGAAATTTCTGCCATCGCTGGAACGAGTTTTGGTGGCATCGTTGCGATTTTATATGCTGCCGGTTACCCAATTAATGAAATTGAAAATATTTTTTCAAGAGTTGACCAGAAAAGATTGTATGGCCGTGAGAGAACTGAAGGTCCATCCCTGATGGGCTTAATGGGTGTACGATCCTGGCTGGATCAAGTGGTGGGCGAACGTACATTTGATGACTTGAAAATACCATGCGCGGTAACCGCCGTGGATATGCACAGCGGACGGGAAGTGATCTTAAGTAAAGGAAGGTTGAAGGATGTCCTCTTAGCAACCATTGCCGTGCCGGGTATATTCCCAGCATTTTACGCTGACGGTCTTGAATTGGTGGATGGCGGCGTTCTAGACCCGGTGCCAGTATCGGTTGCGCGTTCCCTCAAACCCAATCTGCCCGTCGTTGCAGTAGTTCTTTCCCAGCCATTGGAGGCACCATTAAAACGCATGCCGATGCCTGCGCCTCCAAAAATACCCTTCCTCCTATGGTCGCGGATCGTCCAGTCTCGATTTGCTCAAGTGTTCGACAATTACATGCGGTCCGTGGAGATTGGTGGACGTCAAATGACCGAGCTCAGGTTGAAATTGGACGCTCCAGATGTTATTATCCGACCTTCCGTGGAACATATCGACTTGCTGGATCTAGTGGATGTTCGTGAAGTTGCCCAATTGGGAGATCAAGCTGTCGAGGCGGAGCTGTCCAACCTGGTCAAACTCATGCCACTGACTGAAAGAATTCGGCGAAATTTTATTAAGGTCAGAACATGAGCCGCGACCTGCGTAGATTTGCAAGGCAAACTAACCTCCAGATTGCCTTAGGAGCAGTCCTTATCCTACTGATTGTTGGCATTGGTTTGGTTTGGTATTTTTATGGAGGTGCCGCTGCCGGTGCCGGATTGTTATGTGTGATAGCGGGTTTATCACCAGTCGTCCTCATCCTCCTTGTGTTATTAGCACTTGATTGGATATTAAAAGGTGCAGGTCGCGAATAATTCCCGGGTTGTTGTTTTTCAGGATTGCACCATCCGGATCTATCTGCCTGAAAAGCCGGAACGGTTGCTGGTTTTAATTCACGGGTACAAGGGCGATGAGAACTCGATGTGGGTATTTGCCAATGGATTGAATGAAAATTACTGCATCATGGCACCCCGGGCACCGCACCAGGTCAGCGATGGAGGTTTTTCATGGCGTCCGTCTGAGGTGGATAGTCTAGGCCAGATGTCGCGCGAGTCGGTTCTTATACAATTGTCGAATCTGGTGGAAGTTATCGAAGGATATTCCGGTTCGATTGGATTGAATAGCAAGCCTTTCGATATGATTGGTTTCAGTCAGGGAGCCGCTTTGGTTTATCTAATCGCATTAAACCATCCGGGATTAATTGAGAAGGCAGCGATTCTAGGTGGATTTTCAGCTGGTGCTGGCAGTGAAACGATCAAGGATAAACCCCTGGAAGGAAAACATTTTTTCGTTGCGCATGGTACGCGTGATGATAAGGTCCCTTTGGAGCAAAGTAAATTGATGGCCAATCTGCTTGAACGAGCCGGGGCTAAGATTACTTATTGTCAGGATGATGTCGGACACAAAGTAAGCAGTCGATGTTTGCGGGCGATGAAGAGTTACTTTACAGAATCCCACAATCCAGAAGAACGTAATTAACCGTTGGATTCAGCGTTCTGCAATTTTGAGAATATCACAATTACCCATTGCTGACCCGGCAAGAAAGAAGATTTTGTCACGTCTTGTCTATATGCATCGAGTTGACGGTGCTCACCTTTCCAATTATGCTTAATCGATTTGTCTCGTAAGGTGCTTGGATGCAAAACAAATTTTCCAGAAGAGATTTGCTTAAAGTAACCGGTCTTGGATTAGGGGCGGTCGCTTTACGTCCTGTTAATAAATTCCTTTCCGATGACGGCCAAAGTTACCTCAATCGCGGTGAAGGAAATTGGGTTGGTCTACCCTTGCCTCAATTTCCTGAAGGCGAGAATTTAGGTCGCATTCTCGGGAAGGCGGATGTTTTTTCCAGACCAACAACAGATCCGTCGGCTGCCTCAATCACAAACACGCTCTATGATGACAACATGGTCGTGTGGGGTAGGGAGGTAGTCGGGAATGCTATCGGCAGGACCAACCAGCGTTTTGTAGAAACGGATCAGGGATTTATTTACAGTCCGTTCGTTCAACCGGCAAGCAACAAACCGAACAATCCAATTACTGCTTTACCGGAGGGTTCCAGCGGTTTCTGGGCTGAAGTGACCATACCGTACGTGGATTTATTATTGGATGGTCCACCGATATCGTCGTGGGTTAAAAGCTTGATCGCTTATAATTTCCCACCCCGCCTTTACTATAGCCAGGTAGTTTGGATAGATCAAATCCGGGCGGAAACCAGCGGACAGGTGTATTATCGCTTTAACGAATCACCTGGTCATGGTTATGGGCCTGGTGATCTTTTTTGGGCGGATGGAGCGGCATTTCGCGTGTTGACAGATGAAGACGTCTCTCCCATCAATCCCGAAGTGGATCCTGCGAGCAAACACATAAATATTGACTTGGATTATCAAACTCTATCCTGCCTGGAAGCAGGGCGGGAGGTTTATTTCTGCCGAGTATCAACCGGAGCTGTCTACCTGGCATCCGGTGAATTCACTGACGAGTGGAAAACTCCAGTTGGCGATCTTAATACGCATTGGAAGATCATCTCCTTGAATATGAGCGCCGGAACGGTCGGAGCGGGTTACTCAACCCCCGCCGTACCCTGGGCTACATTTATTCATGGCGATGGCGTCGCCATCCATGGCGCATTCTGGCACAATGATTTTGGGGAAAGACGCTCACATGGTTGTGTTAACCTTCGGCCGGAAGATGCCAAATGGGTGTTCCGCTGGACAACACCGATCATCACACTTGAGCAAAGTGAACAAAGGATGACCTGGCCGGACCATGGTACGGTCGTTTCAGTCACCGAGAGAGAAACTTAAATGGAATTAGCTCAAATTACTGTTGGATTGGCGTTTCTTGCAGGTTTGGCATCATTTCTTTCCCCTTGTGTATTTTCGTTGGTTCCTGCTTACGTAGGGTACCTTGGTGGACGTGCTGCAGGTGATCAGGGGGGGAAAAACCGGTGGGTTGCATTTTCGCACGGGCTCGCTTTCGTTCTCGGATTCAGTGTCGTATTTATTACACTAGGGATCGCGGCTTCCTTTGCAGGCGCGATCCTATATGATGCGCGATACTGGCTGGCGAAGATCGGCGGTATCGTTGTCATCCTCTTCGGTTTGCACATGATCGGAATAATCCACATTCCATTCTTGGCTTATGATACCCGTATCCAGAAGGTGCCTGACCGGAAGTGGGGATATCTTTCTTCCGCCCTGATGGGGATTTTCTTTTCCGCAGGTTGGTCACCATGCGTTGGACCCGTCCTGGGCGCCATTCTCACTCTGGCTATCAATGGGGGTTCAGTTTCGCAAGGCGCCACCCTGCTTTCATTCTACTCTGCGGGTCTTGCGATACCGTTCTTAATCGCCGCCATCGGAATTGGGTGGGTGACGACTATCCTGCAAAGATATAAAAAGACAATGCGCTATGTTGAAATATTCATGGGCATCGTTCTGTTGATCGTTGGAGTCATGCTTTTCCTGGGAACGTTCGAACTTATCGCCCGCTACGGGTTTTTTGTTGATTTCGGTTTGTAGCGTGAAACCCATCTACCACACGTTCGGTACCAAGCATTGATAACCGTCACCCTTTACACTCGTAAGAATTGCCACTTGTGCGATGAAACAAGGGATTTTTTGAAATCCCTGGAATCCAAGTATCCACACCGGCTGGTTGAGCTCGATATCGAATCTGACCCAGATTTATTAACAACTTACCTGGCAGAGATACCTGTTCTGGAAATCGGTCCGTATCTGTTGAAAGCTCCAATAAACAGGCAATCGCTCGAAATGACCCTGGGCGCGGCGATCGACCGCCGAAATCAACTGGAGCAAGTCGGAGACATGTCTTATAAGAGGCGAATGGACAAAGGTCGATTGATAACTGCCTTGGACCGGTTTGCATACTGGTTGGCACGACATTATCTTCTGGCTTTAAATATCTTTATTTTTACTTATGTCGGTTTGCCAGTTCTTGCACCGGTGTTAATGAAGACAGGCATGATCCTGCCAGGTCGTATCATTTATAAGATTTATAGCCCTCTGTGTCATCAGTTCGGGTTTCGTTCATTTTACCTTTTCGGGGATCAGTTCTACTATCCGCTTGAAGAAGCGAGGATACCTGGGGTAATCACATTCGAAGAAACCACCGGTATTAGAGATGTCAGCGATCCTACCAGTGTTTCTCGAATCCAGGCTCGCCAATTCATTGGGGATGAGAAGCATGGTTATAAGATGGCATTATGTGAACGCGATATCGCGATTTATTCAGGATTACTGCTCTTCGGTATCGTTTTTGCACTTACCGGCCGCAGGTTAAAATCCTTGCACTGGAGTCTATGGATTCTTATAGGGCTTGGACCGATTGGACTAGACGGCTTTTCACAGCTCTTTAGCCAGTTTGAATGGTCATTCCTTACACAATTCTTGCCCTACAGGGAAAGCACTCCCTTGTTACGTGTGCTGACCGGGGGATTATTTGGGTTCCTGACGGCATGGTTTGCTTATCCAAATATTGAGGAATCGATGAGTGATACTCGTAAAATTTATCTTAAACGTTTCGCCGTCGTGAATAATAAGAAATAATGGGATTCCACCAAAAGAACGGCATTTGCTTTTTAAGTTTCGACCTATTTCCAAAATATGTAATTCACGGTATTTTTACAAGGCGGGGAGGGGTCAGTCCGGAACCCTGGGAGTCCTTAAATGTCGGCAGTTTGGTGGGCGACGATCCGGAGAACGTGCGTGAAAATCGGAATCGAATATTTTTGTCAATGGACCGTCCGCCATTTTCCATTCATGACGTCTGGTTAGTTCACGGCACGAGTGTTGTCCACGCCGAAGCACCACGAGGTCAAAATCAACTTCCAGTGAAAGCAGATATATTATTCACGGATAGCCCCGATGTAACCCTATTCATGCGTTTCGCCGATTGTGTACCCTTGCTCTTTTGTGATCCAATTCGGAACGCGATAGGGATCGGTCACGCAGGCTGGCTTGGTACGGCGCGGGGGGTTGCGACTGCCGCTGTTCAGGCTATGATGGATCGCTATGGTTCAAAACCAAAGGATTTGATCGTGGGATTGGGACCTTCGATTGGACCGGATCACTACGAAGTACGCTCCGATGTGGTAAAGGAATTTGGAAAAGTTAATCAACAAGAATCAGAAGTCGTATTAAAATCAAGTACAGGCAGGACCTATCTTGACCTTTGGAAAGCCAATCAGATTCAATTGATGAACCTTGGGGTTCAAAATATCGAAGTTTCGAAAATTTGCACAGCCTGTCATCCTGACGATTGGTATTCTCATCGTCTTGAAAATGGAAGGACTGGCCGGTTTGGTGCATTGATCGGGATAGCCCGATAGACGAATCTTAATCAGAGTCGGTCAATGTCATTCCAGGGCTACAATCGATTAACAGTTTTACTCTCCACAAAGCTTGTGACTAAAGAATTGCATATCATCCAGGAAAATTATCTAAGAACCCTTGATCGGATAGCAGCCGCTGCAAAAGCCAGCGGCCGATCGCCGGAAATGATCCGTCTCGTTGTTATAAGTAAAGCTCAATCTGTCGAAGTAATCAAAATTGCCATTCAGGCTGGCATCAAGCTTTTCGGCGAGAATTATCCGGAAGAAGCAGTCGAAAAAATGGAAACATTAGGTTTCCCGGTCGATTTGGAATGGCATATGGTCGGGCATGTCCAGAGCAGGAAAGTGGATCTGGTTGCCAAACATTTCCAACTCCTCCACTCGCTTGACAGTCTAAAACTTGCCAGGCGATTGGATCGCTCGTGTGGTCAGGAAGGCAAGAAACTCCCGGTACTCCTGGAATTTAATATCGGCGGCGAGGCTAGTAAGAATGGCTGGTTGGCGAACCAGGAAAAAAAATGGCCGGATCTGCTGGACGAATTGGTGAACTTGCGGGATATGCCAAATTTATCTGTGAAAGGGTTGATGTGCATGCCTCCCCCTGCAGATCTAGCTGAAATTTCACGATCGTATTTTATCAAAACCCGGAAACTGCAGGATTTCTTGAGGACTCAACTACCTGATCTTCAATGGACAGAATTGTCCATGGGAACAAGCGCGGATTATGATATCGCGGTTGAAGAAGGTGCAACCCTAATAAGGGTGGGCACCGCTATCCTGGGAACTCGCACGAATTGATATCATTGTTGATATGATTAAGACGGAGGTTTGATGAATTTTGATCTTGTTGCTTTGTTTATCAGGTTGATTGCACAAGTATTAATCTGGATCGTTATAGCCTCTGCATTGCTTTCTTTTTTCCTGTCACCTTATCATCCGGTGCGTCAGAGCCTGGATCGGATTGTGGATCCCTTTTTGAATCCCATCCGTCGCATCGTCCCCTCGGCAGGTATGTTTGATTTCAGTCCTTTAATCCTGATCATTGCATTGGAACTTTTCTCAAGAATCCTCTCAAGTTTCTTTCTTTCCATAGGATGAGGTAAATCATGGTGAGAAAATTTACACTCCATGACGGTAAACGTGGTTCGGCTTTGACGCTTCGGGTTACATCCCGGGCAAGCAGGAATGCAATCGTCGGCGTCTTGAACGACGGCACCATAAAGGTTCACCTGAAAGCGCCACCGGTGAATGATAAGGCAAACCAGGCATTGATTGGGTTATTAGCTGAAGTCCTGCAAGTGGCAAAATCCCGGATCGATATCATTGCCGGAGCAACTGGTCGGGATAAGTTGGTTTCGGTGTTGGATATGGATACTAGTGTCGCTCATAAACGGATCGTCGCACACATCGAAGAAATCGATTGATCGGTGATATCGGTTTGGTTTCGGTTTGGGATTGAACACTATGTGGGGTTATTTATTTGTAAGATAATTTCCATGACTAATTTATTCTCGCCCATTTAGAATCTGCTGGGCAATCGTTCTTATTTTCAATCACACACTTGCTTGAGCGTATAGTCTCTTATATATTAAATAAATTTCAAAAATATTTCGAATATAGTCCCTGGTTTCACCAAACCTTATGACTTCCAAAAACAGGTCGTTGTCTCCTCCCGCGAGGTGTTTCCATATCAAGGCATTTCCGGGGCCTCCATTATAGGCGGCCAGGGCGCTTAAAAGATCTCCGTTCAATGAACGCTGGTTTGAAGCAAGATAATACGTACCGAATCTTATGCTCACATCGGGACGGTACAGGTCGTCTTCTTTAAACTCAATCGGCCAGCCAAGTTTATTCGCGATATCTATTCCTGTACCCGGAACGATTTGCATTAATCCTCGCGCTTCCTGGGTGGATTTGATAAATCCTTTGAATAAACTCTCCTGGCGTATAACACCGAAAATCAAGAGGGGATCAAGGTTCTCAGCCTCCGCTACTGGAATAACCAGGTTGGAAAAGTACAGTCCATAACGTAGATGACTGAAGTAGGGTGGAGCCAGCATGGATTCCGCATGGTCGTCCAACCCTGCCATAGTCAACGTATCACGAGCCGCGAATATGGCTGTGTAGTAGAGTCCCAGATCAAGCAGGTAATTCGCAAGTCTGTAGGATGCCACTGGGTCGGTGCTTACCTGTTCTCGTAAATTCTCAAATTCCTGGCTGGCTTCTTCATGTAAGCCTAATTGCCAGAACTCGGTACCTCGAATGAACCGGATATCGTCTACCAGGTTACCGGGTCCAGTCAAGTCGGTATCTGCTGGAAGATTGAAAGTCAATCGCAGCCAGGCATCCGCAGCGGCTCTTTCCGCGACCAGGTCAGGGAGGTTAATAGGGCTTTGATTTGGTTTGAATGATTCTTCATCAGCCAGGATTTCTCGCGCTCGTTCGCTGTAATACCCACCGGGATCCGCGATCAGCCCTTGCTGCCAGGAAGTATGCGCTGCCTCCAGATCACCGGATTTTTCCTGGGTCTTTCCAATCCATAGGTATGCACGGGCCCGGTCAACCGGCTGCTGGGCTGTCGATAGGCTACTATTAAAAGCAGCCATGGCGTGTTCGTAATCCTGTTGGCGGTAACGAACAATTCCTGCCAGAAAGATGGCTGTAGGCGCTTGATCATTGGCAGGAA
>MGNL01000166.1:13702-43326 GCA_001796785.1 Chloroflexi bacterium RBG_16_51_16
GAGCGGCTCGCATGAGGTAATCCGGCGCCACAGGTGAGGTAGGCATCAAATCGACGAAATCTGCATAAGTTTGTGCGGCAACTGTTGATAAGCCGCGATCCACCCATTCCGTCTCAGCTTTGTATTCCCACGCTTCCGCCCAACGTGGATGAGTGGGGTAATTGCTAATAAAATTTGATAGTTCTGTAACTGCGGCCTCCGGGTTTCCCAATGCCCGCAGCGTTAGCCCCCGATAAAAAGATACCGTTCCATCATTCAGGTGGTTCACAGCGAGGTAGCGGTCAAATGCTGCAAGAGCACCATCGTATTGCCCGGCGAAGTAATCTACGAGTCCACGCGAGAGATCATCCACCTCCGCTTCTGCTTCTACCAGTTTTGTCAAGCCTAGATATGAATGATAGGAAAGAGGATAATTTTCCATCGCGAATCTAAACTTACCGAAAGCTTCCTCGTTTCTTCCCTGCTCGAGCAACGTAAGTCCGAGCTCATACACCGCTTGTGCCTTGACATAATCATTGACCTGCCTGCCGAGGATGCCTTCATACACTGCCTGAGCAGCCTCGTAATCACCGAGCTTACTGCGGGTATCAGCCGCCTTGATATCAAGCAGTGCTGTGTCATCCAGGCGCGGTGACTGGATTGCAGCTTTATACGCTGTAAGGGCATCCGGGTAATTACCAGCCAGGAAGAGAGCATCCCCGCGCAATTCCTGGATATAGGAATCGATTATGCCAGGTCGGAGTGTCAGATAAGTTTGCCAGGACATTGCGGCTGCTTCATATTCCTCGAGCGTGTATTGGCAGGAACCCAGTAGAAAATATGCAGCGGGTGCATGAATCGAGTCAGGATATTCGGATGTCACGGTTACCAGTGCCAAGAGGGCTTCATCAAAGCGTTCGTCACCATAGTATGCCCGCGCTTCCCCCCATTTGGCTGCCGCCTGCACAAGAGGATCAGATGAATCCTGAAACGCTGTCTGAAAATGAATAAGCGCACCAGGGTAATCACCATTGAACAAAGCCTGCTCACCATCTTCTACCCGAATCACAGGTGCAGGAGTAGCGGTGATGGTCGGACTAGGTGAAGGCCTTGGGGTGGCGCTCGTCGGAGGTGTCAGTGTCCAACCCGGTGGGATGGTTGGTAGGCTCGAAAGATCACATGCCGTCAGGCTGAGCAGCAGGATGACGATGAGAGCTTTATTGATTAATTTCATCCCGTCCTTATACTGGTTTCTCGGGAGAGTGTCAATATTAGGCTGAAAAAACATTCATAAAAAACCTGTCGACTGACTGAATTTATTTCATCGGCGCTGGTTCTTCGGAAGGTATATTGATTTAATATGAAAATACCACAATTAGGGACTACCCACTTCGCGTAAAATTCTCCTAAGTCAATCCGAAATAAGGAGAATGGAATGAAATTGAAAAACATGATGGGGATTGCATTGCCGATGTTGTTTATACTCGCCGCCTGCGGTCCATCTGCTGAGCAGGCTGCCACGATGACCGCATCAGCATGGACACCGACACCAGTTCCGACAGCGACACCAACTCCAGTTCCTTACGACCTGGAGGTTAGCGTGATCGATGAATCAGGTGTACCAGTTGCAGGCGTAACACTAATATATCCTGCTTCGGGGAGTGAGGAGCCTGTCCAAACGAATGATCAGGGTGTTTATGGCTGGTCGAATCTGCCCCGTGATGCTGTAAATATTGAAGCTTCAGCACCGGGGTATGTAAACCAGTCCATCCAGCAAAATATGGAGCGGGGTAAAAACGATATTCAGATCACGTTGGTTCGCGATCCGTTCGGGCTATTACTGACGGATGCTTGCGGCAGCGGTGAATCCCTCATCTACATTGAGGATTTTCAAGATGGCACAGCTCAGAATTGGCCAGAGATTGACCTGCATGCGCAGGGATGGAGCGTAGCAGGATATCCGGAGGAAACAGGTAATTTCGTTGCAAGTTACAATAGCGGAGAACACCTGGGCTCAAATTTACAATCGGAAGCATTCCCGGATTCTGTCTGGCGGATCAGATTCCGCGCGGATGGCGATCGGCCAATCTCTTTTAATTGGCAGCAAACCTACGGCGTGGAAGTTGATGGTCAGCACGCTGATGATGTACGCTATCAGATTGTCATCAATTCAGGTGGGTCCCAAATCCATCGGCTCACTCTTCCCGCCTTAAACATTGTGGTCGCTAGCGGGCAGGGAGCGAAAGCGAACGCGTGGCATACGCTAGAGGCAAGCTTTTACCAGGGTGATGTCCAACTTTGGATCGATGGTCAACAAAGATCAAGTTATACCGATCCTAAACCCCTGCCTGCGGGTGGGATAGGCTTGGAATTACTCCCGCACGAAGTAACCGCAGGGAGCGTAGCCTCGTTTGATAACATCTCAGTCTGCGGTTTGAATGCGCCCTTCGTTTCGCTATATGCTCCGCCTCAATAGGGTTAATAATTCCAAACCGATCATTAATCAATTCAATTACGTTGTTTGACTCAGAAGAACCAGGGAATTCCAAACCTGGCTCTTTTGATTTCGTAACTGGTTATAATCGCTTCATGATTGACAAACGGTTGGGTCACTCACTAAATGAGGTGGATTTAAGACAGGCTGTCGTTGAATGTGCTCGGATTTGCTATGATCGCGGGTTGATGGTCTCCAACGACGGCAATATATCCATCCGCTTGAATGAGACTTCCATAATGATCACACCTTCAGGTCTGTCAAAGGGACGATTGCAGGAACAGGATTTGGTGATATTGGACCTCTCAGGGGTGATCCAAAAATTAACCTCAAAGCTCAAACCCTCCACTGAAACTCCAATGCATCTTGAGGTATACAAAAAACGCCCCGATGTGCATGCCGCGATCCATGCCCACCCGGTGTTCGCCACTTCCCTGAGCGTTGCCGGATTGGAATTTCCCAATAATATCCTGCCTGAAGTGCTGCTGACCCTGGGAGAGGTACCGACTACGAAATACGCCACTCCTTCATCTGAAGAGGATGCCCTAGCAGTTAGAGATCTGATCCGGGATCATGATGCCATTTTGCTCTGCCAGCATGGAAGCTTGACCGTTGGAAAGGATCTGGAAGATGCTTTGAATCATCTCGAAAGGATTGAGCATGTTGCCGAAGTTTTCTGGCGCGCCAGAGCACTTGGAAAGGTGAGTAGAATTCCCACTCGGGAACAGAAACGCCTCTCGGAAATGCGTGCAACCATTTTCTTTTCTGGCAAATAGTATGCGTACGGTATATTGGGAAAATGGTGTTGTTAAGCTTATTGATCAACGCCGGTTACCGGCTGTGCTTGAGATCGTGTCTTATACGGATTATAAAAAAATAGCCGTTGCGATAAAAGATATGGTCGTCCGGGGAGCCCCTGCTATTGGAGCGACAGCGGGTTTTGGGCTGGCCCTGGCAGCGTTTGCATCGAATTCATCATCGAGAAAAGGCCTGTTATCTGATCTACAGGCTGCAGCCGAGGAATTAGTATCAGCCCGGCCAACTGCTGTTAATCCGGGTTGGGTTGTAAATCGGATTATGGTGCGGGTTGCGCAGGACGAGTCTCTAGGTTTATCGGAGACGCGGAATTTAGTTCTTCAAGAAGCGCAGTTGATCGCAGACGAGGATGTGGCGATCAATCTTGAAATGGCAAAATATGGCTCAAGCTTGATCTCTGATGGTGATGTCATCATTCACCATTGCAACACAGGATCACTCGCAACGGTTGATTGGGGGACTGCCCTCGGAGCCATCCGGATGGCTCATGAGCAGGGTAAGAAAATTCATGTGCTCGTGGATGAGACCCGGCCACGCCTGCAAGGTTCAAGGCTGACTGCCTGGGAATTGGACCAATATGGGATCTCCTATGAGATCATCAGTGACAACATGGCGGGTTATTTTCTTCGTTCAGGAAACGCTACCAAAGTTTTTTTCGGTGCCGATCGGGTGGCTGCCAATGGTGACGTCGCCAATAAGATCGGCACCTATATGCTTTCCCTGGCCGCGAAGGATAATAATATACCGGTGTATCCAGTTGTGCCAACATCCACAATTGATCTTAGCCTTCGCGATGGAGACCAGATCCCTTTGGAAGAACGGGATCCTCGCGAAGTTCTCGACATTTCGTTCCAGGGAGAACGCGTCGCCCCGATTGAAGCGCAGGCGCGCAACATCGCCTTTGACATCACTCCGCATCGACTGGTCACAGCGATTGTTACAGAGAGAGGCATCATTCATCCACCCTTTGAGGAAAATCTTGCAGGTGTCTTGAGGAACGAGTAGCGTGGAGCGGGTGTTAATATTCGCAAGCTAATACCAACTCAGATTTTGTGGAGATGAGAATGGAAATGAAATTTAAGCAGCCTCTATTTCTCTTTGGCATCTTACTGAGCACTGCTCTTGCTTGTCAGGCGCTGCCTACTCTGACAACTGAACCTCTGAATGAAATTGTCGAACCAACAGCAATCCCGACTGAACCCCCGGTGAAGGCAAGTGTGTTAGTGGAAGATTCCTTCGACGATCCAGCAAGCGGTTTTCTTAGCTTGCGGGATGAAGAGGGAATTACTGACTATGACCAGGGCGGTTACCGGATTAAAGTTGACAAGCCGGAATGGTTCTTCTGGGTTGAGTCTGGCAGAACATTTACGGATGTGAAGATCGATGTTGATGCCAAAAAAATAGGCGGTCCGGACAACAACGAATATGGAGTAATCTGCAGATACCAGGATGAGAACAATTTTTATTTCTTCACGATAACAAGTGACGGTTATTATGGTGTGAGCAAACAGCTGTCCGATGAGATTTCACTGATCGGGATGACGGAGTTGAAATCCTCAAGCGCGATCAACCAGGTGGATGGAGAGAATCACATCACGGTCGTGTGCGATGGGAACAAGCTGCAGTTCTCCGTCAACGGAACTCTCCTGGCGGAGCTGGAGGATGATTCATTTTCATCAGGGGATATTGGTATGATAGCCGCTTCCGGTGATGATCCCGGAACAGATATCCTGTTTGATAACCTGCTGGTCACGAGTCCATAACCGAGCCTTGATCATAAATGAAGTGACTTCAGGACTTTAACGTGGACAATAAAAAGAAATTTCGTGAAATACTAATGGTAAAATAACGTGCTTTGAGCTTTTAACAGCTTTACGTTCGTATATACCCTTGAGGACAGAAGGTCGGCGTGGCGTTCCAACGCCACGCCTTTTCCTGCTTAGGGTCGGAGGAAATTTTGGATATCTTGATTACCGGCTCAGTCGCGTACGACTATTTAATGACCTTTCCAGGCATGTTCAAGGATCATTTGCTGCCGGAAAGATTGGAAAGAGTCAGTCTCTCCTTCCTTGTTGATTCGATGTCCCGCCAGCGCGGGGGAATTGCACCTAACATTGCTTATACCATGGCTCTCCTGGGCGAACGACCGCGGGTCATGGCAACCGTTGGTGAGGACTTCGGTGACTATCGGAGTTGGCTGGAAATACACGGTATCGATACAAGTTTGATGAAGGTTGTCGACGGTGAATTTACCGCATCCTTTTTTGCAACCACAGACCAGGGTTCCGCGCAGATAGCCTCTTTTTACCCGGGCGCGATGGCATACTCGGACACCCAATCCATTAAGAATTTGATGTCAATACCAGATCTCGTGGTTGTATCTCCAAGCGCACCAGAGGCGATGAAGAAATTTCCGGCTGAGTGTCGGGAATTGAATATCAAATATCTTTATGATCCAAGCCAGCAGGTTCTGAGGTTGGAAGGCCAGGAACTGGCAAGAGATATGGAAGGTGCATATTTGTTGTTCTGCAATGATTATGAGTATGATCTGATTTCAAATAAAACTGGCTGGAACCTTCAACAAATCTTGAAGCATGTCAAGGTGGTTGTGATCACCCGAGGCAGGGATGGCGCGCACTTGTACACGGATGGCCAGGAGTGTTTCATCCCCACAGTGCCGGAAAAAGAGATCATCGATCCTACCGGTGTGGGTGATGCTTTCCGCGGGGGATTTCTGGCAGGCTTTGCACATGGATGGGACTGGACTTTATGCGGCGAAATCGGATCGTTGGCGGCTGTATACTGCCTGGAGCGGCGTGGACCGCAGAGTCAAGAATACACCCTGCAGGAATTTGTATCTCGCTTTAGGAGACATTTCGACGATAAGGGTAAGTTGGATGTTTTAATTGCATAAAGGGTAGAAAAAAGTCCAAGTGTCATCATAGAAAGGAAAAATATCAATGGACAATTACGACATCAAGGATCTCAATTTAGCTGAAGGAGGCCGGCGGCGCATTGATTGGGCTGAGCGTGAAATGCCGGTACTTCGCCAGATCAGGGAACGATTTTCAAAGGAAAAACCATTAAAAGGCATCCGCCTATCTGCCTGCCTGCATGTGACCACGGAGACTGCCAACCTGGCAAGAACCTTGCATGATGGCGGGGCGGATTTGGTTCTAACCGCGTCCAATCCTTTATCGACCCAGGATGATGTTGCAGCTGCACTCGTAAATATCTACGAAATTCCCACCTTCGCAGTCAAAGGTGAAAATAATGTCACCTATTACAAGCATATCGGAGCCGCACTCGATCACAAACCAAACATGACCATGGATGATGGAGCTGATCTTGTTTCGGAGTTGCATAAGAACCGACGGGAACTTCTTGGCGAAGTGATCGGCGGCACTGAGGAAACAACAACTGGTGTAATCCGGCTTAGGGCAATGGCTGCGGATAAAATGCTTACTTTCCCGGTGGTAGCGGTTAATGATGCTCAGACCAAACACTTTTTTGATAACCGGTATGGAACCGGCCAGTCCACGATCGATGGCATCGTACGCGCCACCAACGTATTGTTGGCTGGAAAACGTTTCATAGTTGCCGGTTATGGATGGTGTGGACGGGGACTTGCATCCAGGGCGCGTGGCATGGGCGCGTTGGTCATCGTCACCGAGGTGGATCCGTTAAAAGCATTGGAAGCTGTAATGGATGGCTTCCAGGTCATGCCGATGGAGGAAGCAGCGAGGATCGGAGACCTGTTTTGCACGGTAACTGGTGATATTAACGTAATCGATGAAAAACATTTCAAGGTCATGAAAGACGGTGCGATAGTTGCCAATTCCGGACACTTTAATGTTGAGATAAACATACCATCGCTTGCTAAAATGGCGATGGGTGAACCCAAGCTCGTCAGACCCTTCGTCGAGCAATATGAAACCAGGGACAGCAGGAAAATTAACATCCTGGCTGAAGGACGTTTGATTAATCTTGCGGCAGCTGAAGGACATCCCGCCTCGGTCATGGACATGTCATTTGCCAACCAGGCTCTCTCAGCCGAATTCATGGTAAAGAATGCCGATAAGCTGGAGAAGCGGGTTTATTCTGTACCACCGGAAATTGATGCAGAAATTGCCCGTTTGAAACTGCAGGCTATGGGTATCAAAATTGACGTTCTTACCGATGAGCAGCTTAAGTATTTAAACTCCTGGGAAGAAGGAACTTAAGTTGCCCATCGGTAAATAATTCCAGAATATTTCACCGGTCTGGACTTATGGTACCTACCTATTTTACAAATCTGGTAAGACACTAAGATAAGGAAAAAAACTCTCTTCTTTTCAATGCACTCTGTTATGATCGTAAAAGAAAGCCGAAAACCTCGGCCATCCGGGTCGAGGTTTTTAGCTGGAAATTTGTACGCGCTGCTGATATAGATTAATATTAAACGGTAAGCTCGTTAACAGTCAGAATTCAGGTATTTAAATTGATCAATCGTAATGACCTTCGAAATATTGCAATCATAGCTCACGTCGATCATGGTAAGACAACCCTGGTGGATTACATGCTTCGCCAGGCGCATGTATTCCGGGATAACCAAATAGTGGCTGAACGGATCATGGACTCAAATGATCTGGAGAGAGAACGCGGCATAACCATCCTTGCAAAAAATACTGCCATAACCCTGCTTGATCCCAAATCCAATCAAAACGTAAAAATAAATATCGTTGATACACCCGGGCATGCCGATTTCGGTGGCGAGGTTGAACGGATCATGAACATGGTTGATGGTGTCCTGCTGCTCGTCGACGCAGCAGAAGGCCCCATGCCTCAAACCCGATTTGTATTAAAAAAAGCGCTGGAACGAGGGCATCGGGCTGTGGTAGTCATCAACAAGATCGATCGCAAGGATGCTGAGCCTGACCGGGTGCTTAATCAGACCTTTGATCTTTTTATAGAATTAGGCGCCAAAGACAACCAGGCGGATTTCCCTGTGGTTTACACCCAGGCGACAACCGGGCAGGCCGGCAAAACGCCATTGCTTGGGAAGGATCTACAGCCGCTTTTTGAAGCCATTCTTGATCATATCCCGCCTCCTCTCGTGGATCCCGATGCGCCACTCCAAATTCTGGTGACCACACTGGGTTATGATGACTATCGTGGCGTGACCGCGGTCGGCCGCATTTTCGCGGGCAAGATCAAACTTGGACAACAGCTCGCAAGGTTGACCCTTGATGGAAAAAATCTGATCGAATCAGCCAGATATCTCTATCAATTCCAGGGTTTAAAAATGGTCGAAATCGAAGAAGCTTTTGCCGGTGATATCATCTCTCTCGCGGGTCTCGAGGGGATCGCGATTGGTGAGACGCTGGCAGATCCGGTCATTCCAATTCGTTTACCACCCATCAAGGTCGAAGAACCGACGGTCAGGATGACCTTTGGAGTAAACACATCCCCGTTTACCGGGAAGGAAGGGACCTACAGCACTTCCCGAAACCTCCGCGACCGCCTGCTCACCGAATTGCGTACCAATGTTGCGTTACGAGTTGATGAGACCGAATCGGCGGAAAATTTTCTCGTTTCCGGGCGGGGGGAACTCCATCTCGGTATTCTTATTGAGACCATGCGCAGGGAAGGCTACGAGTTCCAGGTGTCGAGGCCGGAAGTGATATTTCATCATGCCGATGATGGCACTCAATTGGAACCTTATGAAGAGGTTCACATTGAAACCAGCAACGAAACAGTCGGTGTTGTCGTAGAGATGCTGGGCAGTCGTAGGGGAAGGATGATGGACATCCAGGAAACCGGGCAGGGAACAACACGAATGATTTACCTGGTACCGACGCGGGGTTTGTTGGGGTTCCGGTATCAATTTCTTACTTCGACCCGAGGGTCGGGTGCCATGCATTCCATCCTCCATGGTTACGATGAATTAGCCGGATCGATGGTGGTCCGCACCAATGGTTCACTGGTCGCCTGGGAGACTGGCACGACAACCGCTTATGCCCTTAAATCCGCCGAGGAGCGTGGAATGCTATTTTACGGGCCGGGCGTCGAAGTATACGAGGGTATGGTGATCGGTGAGAACGCCAGAGGACAGGACATACCGATCAACGTTTGTAAGAAAAAACACCTGACCAATGTTCGCGCTGCGCGAGGTGATATGGAGATCCGTCTAACCCCTCCGCGCCGAATGAGCCTGGATGAAGCCGTTGAGTACCTGGCGGATGATGAACTGCTTGAGGTCACTCCTTTGACTTACCGGATTCGAAAGCGAATACTCGACACCGAAACACGAGGAAAACTAACGAAGAAGGCTAAAGAACAGTTTGAGGACTAAAGTATAATTGCCCGTCGGAGGCTGGCGGATGGAAATCACCTGGTACGGCCATTCATGTTTTAGATTAACCGAACGCAGCATGGCGACGGTCGTTACGGATCCCTTTGACAGCAAGGTGGTCGGTTACGAGCCCTTAAAACTCAAGGCGGATATTGTGACAGTGAGTCATGACGCAGCAGGTCACAATCACACCGAGGCTATTAAAGGCACCTCTCATGTGATTGAAGGTCCTGGTGAATTTGAGATTGGTGGTGTTTTTGTTACCGGTGTTCAAACAGAGGGTGGGACCGGAAAGAAAAAAACTGGTAATGGTTTTCGCAATACGCTGTATGTATTTGATTACGATGGGATAACCGTGGCCCACCTGGGTGATTTGAAGCAGGTCCCAACCCAGACGGAGATCGAGGCTCTGGGGACCGTGAATGTTGCGCTAGTTCCTGTAGGAGGCGGAGGCGGGTTGAATGCAGCGAAGGCAGCTGAAGTAATCAGCTTGTTGGAACCCAACGTGATCGTGCCCATGCATTATTCAACACCCGATGCAAAAATCCAACTCGATTCATTAAACAAATTTATGAAAGAGATGGGATTGACTAAACCTGGCACCCAGCCCTCACTGAAGATAAGCCGTTCGGGTTTGCCCGACGAAACCAAAGTTATTGTACTGGAGTATCAGAAAGGATAATTGTGGCGGTTAAGGTGATCATGACCTGGGATATCGCTGCAGAGCGCGACCAGGAATATTTTGAATTTGTCATCGGCGAATTCATTCCTGGTGTACAACGCCTAGGATTCCAACCTGCAGAAGCATGGGCCACTATCTATGGTTCTTATCCACAGATCCAGGTAGGCTTGCTGGCTACTGATGAACCCCAGGCTCGGCGGATTCTGGCTTCCGGTGATTGGGCGATCCTTCAAGATCGGTTGTTCGGATTTATCAAAAACTACGCTCACAAGATCGTGCCGGCACGTGGTGGATTTCAATTTTAGCGAAATCAAATTCTACTGAGATATTTCGCGGGATGCAGTTTTTTCGATTGAAATACTTCCGGTAATCAGCAAAAAGTGAACGAATCTGCTAACTCAAAATACTGGCCGTGGTATTTTTTTATCACGGCTGTCGAGTCTTTGCTCGCATTGATCTGGTTACTCCTCATACCGTCGGAAGCGGGCTTGTCACCCGCGAGATTATCCATGGTGGGTTTATTGTTGACCTGTGCAATTAGTGGGATTTTTTTCACAATAAAACCTCCATTATTCACAGCCAACCTGGTTCAATACCGCTCCATTTTCCTGAGTCTTCTACTGGCTTTCTTATCCGGATTAACCCTGTTTCTCCTTCGTTATTCAGATCCCCAAATGCTAATAGCAAGTTACATTCGATTAGCTCCCGTTCTGTTCTTTTGTCTGATCTTAGGTCTGCAGTCGGCAATGTTTTTTCTTGGCATCAGGAATGGCATTGCTTGGCGGGAATTTTCGACAAGACGCAATATTTACAAAGGCGGACTATATGCCTTTTTCATATTCATGCTCCTGGTTTTATTCGTAAACCTTACCAAACTGGGAATAACCAAAGATCCTGCTTACTGGGGTGAACCGGGAGTACCAATCGTAGGTTGGCAGGCAGTTGTTTCAATGTTAATCGGCTTTGGAATGTTGCTGGCCAGTCTGCGTTATGCCTATGATTCCCATCGATTTATTTACAACCTTGTTATCCCCGCTGCCGTTTGGATGATTTCTTTTTCGATCTGGTTGAGTGTCCCGTGGAACGTGCTGCAGACCAGTTTTTACGCTCCGATCACGCCGCCATCCAACGTTCCTTTTCCCTATTCGGACGCGGGGACTTATGATTTATTCGCTCAATCGATCCTGATCGGTGAAGGTTATCAGGGGGTCATACCTCCAAGGCCTGTCTACGTCCTATTTCTGACAATTCTTCATTTCATTTTCAATCAGAATTATTTTATGATAATAACCGCCCAGGTGATCCTGCTGGCGTTGTTCCCGGTTTTGCTTTATTACCTCGGCAAAAAAATCCATTCACCTGCAGCAGGTGTGATGGCTGCATTTTTTGCCATCTTCCGAGAGCTGACAAGCCTGTGGATTTCATCAAATACAAGGGTTGTCAATTCGAGAATCCTTGCTACAGATTTCCTCGCAGCATTAGTTATCATACTGGTATGCCTGATGATCATAAAATGGTTGGAGAATCGAGATACCAGATACGCGATTTTAGCTGGCGGTTCATTTGGCTTGCTTCTTCTCATTCGAACTCAAGCGATCATAATTCTCCCATTTGTCCTGGCTGCCGCCTGGATTGTCTTGGGGGATATCAAACTGAGGCGTCGCCCTGGCAGGAACATCCGTCGGAAATCCGCACGGAAACCGCATGTTAAGGGCTCCTTGCCTCTCACCCAATCTTATTATCTTTCCGTTGGTTTCTTCTTTTTCGCGTTGCTCGTTGCTGTCACTCCCTGGCTGATTCATAATTTCACCGTGACCGGTAAGTTCGCATTCGATGATCCCAACCAAATGGGAATTATTTATAGCCAGTATTCGTTCACAGGAAATCTGGAATTCTCAAGGTTCAATATCAAAACTGACAGCCTGCTGAATTCACTCGTAGAGTTTACCGTCCAACATCCCGGATTCGTGGCTGGTTTTATCACGAATCATTTTCTGAACACCGAAATCGGAGGTCTACTGGCGTTACCCTTGATCCAACGATTTGATGGATTGTTCGAACCGGTAAATCTTTACTGGCTTTCGTGGGATGGTACCCTCGATTGGTATAACTTCGTTTTGATCCTGATCTATCTTGGCATAATCGGTATTGGATTAAGTGCAGCCTGGGCGAAAATGAGGTTGATCGGCTTGCTCCCGCTGTTCATGAATCTCGGCTACGCACTGTCCAACGGGATCGCTCGGTTTTCATCCTGGCGGTACAATCTGCCGATTGATTGGGTGCCTTACTTCTATTTTGGTATTGGTGTGATTGAGATCCTGGTAGGGATTTGCATTCTGTTTGGTGCCAGGGCGAAGCCCCTCGCCGATATTATCAAGAACAATAAAACCATAACCAAAGTACCTTCGTTTCAAACCCTTTCGGCATTCATCCTGATGACTTTTTTTATAATTGGGAGCCTGCCATGGTTGATCAAATACCTTACCCCACCCCGCTACTCCATAAGTAGAGATTCACTGATCCAGAAGCTTTCTCCAAATTTTGAGAATCCAGCGCAAATCGAAGCATTTCTATCGTCACCACAAGCAGTAATTTACGAAGGCAAACTTCTCTACCCGAGATTTTATCGGCGTGATCTTGGTCTGTCATCTACAAATCCATGGCCGGTTTATGCCATCCGAGAATTTCCTCGGATTGGATTTGTTCTATTAAACGAGAGTAATTTGCAAATGATTTTTCCAACCCGGGAACCCTTAAACTTCATCCATGGGGAGGTTGTGATTCTGCTGGGTTGTGCGCAGCCGGAATACATTGAAGCCCGGTTAGTATATTTTCCGGATCTGGTCGAGAAATATATATCCATTCCATTAAACACGACGTGTAATTAGTCTAAATGCCATGACCATGGACTCGATAATCCCCCTCGGATTACGAATAATGCAATGGTACGAACGAAATGGTCGTAACCTGCCCTGGCGAAAAGATAAAAATCCTTACCGGGTATGGATTTCAGAAGTAATGTTGCAGCAAACGCGAGTCGAAACAGTCATCCCTTATTTCAAACGGTGGATGAAACGATTTCCGAATATAAAATCATTAGCTGAGTCAACCGAAAATGATGTTTTGTCTGTTTGGGAGGGGTTGGGTTATTATAGCAGGGCGCACAATCTCTTGAAGACGGCCAGGATCATTATGCGAGAGTTTGGAGGAAAATTTCCCAGAAATCTCGAATCGTTGAAAGACCTGCCAGGTTTGGGAGCTTATTCATCCGCAGCCATTGCCTCCATTGCCTACAATGAGAATCAGCCTGCGATTGATGGGAATATCAGGAGGGTTTATTCTCGTTTGTTTGATATCAGGATATCGATGAAGACTTCCCTTTTCGAACGCAGGATTCGAAGAATCGCGGAACAGAATCTGCCGCACGGCAGGGCGGGTGATTTTAATCAAGCCCTGATGGACTTTGGTGCGATGATCTGCCTGCCCAAACAGCCAAAGTGTACCGAGTGTCCATTAGAAGATAGGTGTCTGGCTTTTCGTCGCGGTGTTCAAAACCTTCTGCCAATGGTTGGCCAGGCGACACCTATCCCGCATGAGCAACAAGCGGCGGCAATAATTATTCATAAACGTGGAAAATTAAGCAAGGTATTGCTCAGGAAACGATCTTCGAAGGGTTTATTGGCGGGTCTTTGGGAATTTCCAAGCGTTTACGTAAACACCAATCAAGGTCAGGAACTGGCTAGAAGATTTTTATCTACCTTCAAATTAAAATTGCGGAAAAAGAGTCTATTTACGACGGTAAAACATTCGTATAGCCATTTCCGAGTGACTTTATCCGCCTATGCCTTTACATATAATAGTGGAAAGATCACGAAGGATTTTAAATGGGTGGACCTGGGTGATCTTTCCGAATATCCCATGGGTAAGGTCAATCGTCTTATCGCTGATCAGCTGGTGTTAAATCCAAATGAGCGATAATGAATTTGCTTCGTCACGACACGAGATGGTCCTTAAACAGATCTCTGGTAGAGGGCTGAAAGATCCTCAACTGCTTGATGCGTTTGAGAAAGTACCTCGTCATTTGTTTGTTCCACCCGAGGATATCGATCTTGCGTATGCTGATAATGCGATCCCGATAGGTTTGGGGCAGACCATATCGCAGCCTTATATCGTTGCTTTGATGACTCATCTATTGGAATTGAAGGGGAATGAGCGGGTTCTGGAGGTTGGGACTGGGTCGGGTTATCAGGCAGCCATCCTGGCGTGCATTGTGAAAGAAGTTCACACTATTGAGTACATTCAGGCGCTAGCCGACAAAGCTCGGGTACGGCTCTCAGAATATGAAAATGTCCTTTGCCATACCGGAGACGGTTCGTCTGGCTGGCCGGAGGCTGCTCCTTATGATGGCATTCTGGTTGCAGCTGCGGCACCCCGTGTACCCCAAACTCTATTGGACCAATTGAAGGATAACAAATGCCTTGTCCTTCCGGTTGGAGGAGAAGGCTATCAAGTATTAGAAGTATGGCGCCGAAAAGGCAGCCAATTTGACTGCAAGACTGAAATTGGGGTGGCGTTCGTTCCGCTGCGGGGAAAATATGGGTGGAAATAAGGTCAAGCAGATCGAATGACGCTTAGGTCTTACTAAGGGTCACCAGCACGATCGGTCGCCGTTTGGTTTGCTGGTGAAGGTAGCTTTTTACCGCGTTGGCGATATCTTTTTCGCTATCCAACCCGCCACCATTGACAACTTCCATCACTCGCTTGCGAACTTCAGGTAGCAGGAGTTCGGCGTCATCAGGCGAGACAAATCCACGGGTGAGTATCTCCGGATCATGGAGTAAGCGACCGTTGTATTTGTCTACACTGATATCGATGAGGAATATTCCATTGCGGGCAAGCTGACCGCGCTCACGCATTACAGCAGGATCTATATCCCCGATTGATTCGCCGTCAACGAATATGTAACCACCCGGGATCCGCTCACCCTTTTGAATTCGACCACCTACCAATTCGACCACCTGACCATTTTCTGCAATGATGATGTTCTCGGCTGGAACACCTACTTCCCTGGCCAGCTCAGCGTGCCGGGTTAGTTGACGTAATTCGCCGTGGATCGGAAGAAAATGCTTGGGTCTTACCAGATTGATCAGGAGTTTTTGTTCCTCCTGGCTGGCATGGCCGGAAACATGGACTGGGGCGATCGAATCATAGATCACTTGAGCTCCTCGCCTCAGCAGCCGGTTGATCGTCTTGCTGATTGCTTCCTCATTTCCGGGAATTGGGTGAGAGGAAAGGACAATCGTGTCCCCAGGTTTGAGGTCGAATTGACGGTTAGTCCCAGCCGAAAGTCGGCCAACTATAGATGAGGGTTCTCCTTGAGAACCTGTGCACATAATAACCACTTTGTGGTCCTGAAGATTCAGTGCTTGTTCAAGCGGAATGAGGTTCTCATCCGCGATATTCAAGTAACCCATCTTGCGCGCGATTTTCACATTATCGACCATACTCGGTCCGGCGAAGGCCATCTTTCGGCCATGTTTAAATGCTGCATCTGCGACCTGTTGGATCCTGGAGATCAGCGAAGCAAAAGTGGCAACTATGACTCGGTTCTTGGCTTCACTGAATACCCGGTCGAACCCCGCATTCAAGACCATCTCCGAAGGTGTCCATCCGGGGCGCTCTGCATTCGTAGAATCAGAGAGTAATAGATCCACTCCCCGCTTGGAAAATTCAGCCAATTTGGCATAATCGGTCGGCCATCCATCTACGGGTGTGTGGTCGAACTTGAAATCGCTCATATGGATGACGAGACCTGCCGGAGTTGTGATCCCTAATCCCACTGAATCCGGTATGGAGTGACAGATGTGAAAGTATTCAATGCTGAATTGACCCAGGGTTAGTTTCTCACCGGCTTGCACCGTATGGAGTTGGGCTTTCGCTCTGGAATCGTTCCTCAGTAGTTTTGCCTCAATTAACCCGCGAGTGAGCGGTGTGGCGTATACAGGGGCGGGTATTTGAGCAACCAAATGCTGAATCGCACCGATGTGATCCTCATGCCCGTGAGTTATGATGATCCCGCGGACTTGATTCACTTTGTCCAGCAGGTATTGAAAGTCGGGGATGATGTAATCCACGCCCAGCATATCGTTTTCGGGAAACATGATCCCCGCGTCAACCACGATGATGTCGCCTTTAAATTCATAGGCCATCATGTTTTTACCCACTTCCCCTAATCCACCCAGTGGGATTATTCTTAACTTGTTCTTGCTCATATTGGCTTTCGATTAACCTCACTTAAATATCGAATTTATTATCCGCCAAATGCGGTTTAATTCATGTTAACTCTTGAGTATTAGGTTCTCGGTAAAAACAGCACTTACGCCCCGCTCTCCAATTTATAAAAACTCCCCTGTTTGACTGTCTCACCAGGGGATATCTTACCGTGTATTCTTATTGACACACAGACTGCCTGTAGGCAGGGAAAGGCAACTCAAGTAGGAGTAGTATAGCAGGTACAAAGGATTTTGTCAAAAAAGTATTAGATAATGTAATTCAATCTGGTAAATGTTAAAAACCAGTACCATAACCAAGATTACAATTTTTTGAAGCATATCAAGAGACTCCAAATGGTGATATTCTCTAAGAGCCCAGTCCAGTTTGTCCTGATGGTTATTTGACTCGATACCCGGGAGAATTTTATTTCTGCTTCTGCGGGGATTGTCGCTCGCCCGGGATTAATCTTGAACGGTATTTCGACCAATGATTTGCAAATTTATAAACCAACGTCGAAATCATTTATACCCCTCATGGGAACTGATCATTTTAATTAATATTGCCCTTGTTATCAATATGTTAACATGTTAGAATTTGCGCCACTTTTCTGCCATATATACTAGGAAATCAACATTTCCCGCCACATATGGCGGCAACAAATGTTCTAATTTCGGAGCCGGCGATGCGTTGTCCATACTGCCAGCATCATGATTCGAAGGTCCTTGATACGTCGCATGACAGCCATGGCGGAATCCGACGACGAAGGGAATGTCTGAAATGCCGACGGCGTTTTAGTAGTTATGAGCGGGCAGTATTGGCTGCTCCGTTGATCAGCAAACTGGACGGTACTCGTGAGGAATTCGATCGAGAAAAACTTGCCCGGGGTATCCGGATCGCTTGTGCAAAAAGACCCGTTTCTGCTGAAGACATTGACCGGTTGGTTGGGCAGGTGGAATCCCAACTCCAGCAACTTGGTAAACCTGAAGTCTCATCCAGGGTTGTTGGTGATTTAGCAATCGTAGGATTAAAGGAATTGGATCTCATAGCATATATCCGATATGCCATTGTTTATCTTGGTCTGGATGATCTGCATTCTATCCGTCAGGAAATTGACCGGTTATTGGAAGATCAAGATTGAAATGAGCTTGTAAAAAATTGTCGGACGTCTACCATCGTAAATTCTTAGAGGTTTGATTGTTAGTTAGAGGAGAATCATAATGGTTTCCAAAGCAACCTTGGATATTAAAGGAAGTCATGGATTGGTTCCAACTCCCTCCATGCCTAAAGGACTGCCTAAAGCTCAACTTTCCAAAAATGCCCGAGAAGTTCTTGAACGTAGGTATGTCCGGCGAGGATCTGATGGAAAATCTGCCGAAACGGTCGAGGAGATGTTCTGGCGGGTCGCATACCATGTCGCCAAAGTGGAAGAGCAATGGAACGAGGGAGTTAATGACAGGGCAGGAGAATTCTACCGATTACTGATCACACGAAAATTCTTCCCTAATTCCCCGACATTCACCGGAGCAGGTACACCCCTTGGTCAATTGGCGGCTTGTTTCGTATTACCTATCAGTGATGACATGGGTCGGGATAGTGCTGGAATTTTTCAGACTCTACGGGATGCCGCCTTGATCCAGCAGACCGGGGGCGGAAATGGATTTTCGTTTTCGAGGCTGCGCCCAAAGGGATCTCATGTTAAAACTTCCGCAGGCCAGGCAACCGGTCCGGTTGGTTTTTTACGTGTATATGACCATGCTTTTGGTGAAATCGCCCAGGGTGGAACCCGCCGGGGCGCGAATATGGCCGTTCTACGAGTGGATCATCCTGATATCGAGGATTTTATTCTTTGTAAAACGGATGAAAATCAAATAACCAACTTCAATATATCGGTTGGTATTACGGATGCATTTATGGAAGCGGTCAGAGCGGACAAGGAGTGGGAGCTTCGCTTCCCGGATGTTAATGAAATGAAGTATCGCCAGTACAGCGGTACGCTTGAACAGGTTGAAAAATCGGGGATCCCGGTGAGGGTTTATCGAAAAATCCGTGCCCGCGAGTTATTCGAAAAAATAGTAAGGCAGGCTCATCACAATGGTGAGCCAGGCGTGTTATTCCTGGATGCCGCGAACCGCGCCAATCCCGTACCTGATCTATATCCTCTGGAAGCGACCAATCCATGTGGAGAGCAATGGCTGGGACCTTATGAGAATTGCTGCCTGGGGTCCATTAATTTAAATGAGCACTGTGGACCTGATGGAACTGTTGATTGGATAACTTTGCAGGGGAGCATCTGGCTTGCAACGAGATTTCTAGACGATGTGGTAGAGGCAAATGCATACGTCCCAGCTGTGCCGCAATTGAAAGAGGCGGCTCACCGTGCAAGGAGGATTGGACTCGGAATCATGGGTCTGGCTGATCTGATGTACCACGTAGGCGTCAGGTACGGTTCCGAGGCAGGCCAGGAGTTTGGCGCGCAGGTCATGGAGTTTGTGCGCTACCACGCCATGCTTGCTAGTATCGAGTTGGCTAAAGCACGAGGTCCATTCCCTGCTTTGAAAAAGAGTATTTACGATCCTGTGAATATGAGTTGGAAACCACCTGTACCGATAAATAGTTATTCCCGGTATTGGGGTAGGCCTGAGCTTAATTGGGATTTCATTGTGCATGAAATAAAAAATCACGGTATTCGGAATGCAGCCCAAACGACCGTGGCACCAACAGGTACGATCGCGACGGTCGCTGGATGTGAAGGGTATGGTTGCGAACCGGTATTTGCCCTGGCTTATATCCGTCATGTTAATGATCATGGCAAGGATCTTCAGCTCACTTACGCCAGTCCTCGTTTCGATCAGGCACTCCGAAAACTGGGTTTGGGTGAGGAAAAAAGGCTGGAAATCGTCGAACAGGTCATGCGCGATGGTACATGCCAACGAATCACAGAAATTCCCGAGCAAGTCCGGGATGTCTTTGTAGTCTCTGCTGATATTACTGCGGAAGAGCACGTGCGAATTCAGGCAGCTCTACAGGCGTTTGTTGATAATTCATTATCAAAAACTGTCAATTTTTCAGAGCAGGCATCGATTGAAGATGTAACCAGGGCATATTTGCTCGCATGGGAATTGGGATGTAAAGGAATCACGGTGTATGTAACAGGATCTCGCGATCGGGTTGTTCTTGAGACACATGCCACATTGGAAAAGAAACAAAAAATTTCAACTGCTCCGGAACCCGCTTGGCAGGAGACAAAAAAACCCCGGCCCAGAGCGTTATCAGGTAGCACTTATAACATCGAAACGCCGGTCGGCAAGGCATTTATTACGATCAATGAAAATGGCGACGGTCAGCCATTCGAAGCATTTGTCAATACCGCGAAAGCGGGTTCCGAAACTGCCGCGGTATCCGAGGCTATCGGCCGACTGATATCGTATATCTTGAGGATGGCCTCACCCGTATTGCCGACAGATCGGTTGCGCGAAGTGGTTCGTCAATTTATCGGCATTGGCGGTGGACGATCGATGGGGTTTGGACCAAATCGAGTAAGATCTCTGCCAGACGGAATTGGTCAAGTGTTCGACCAATTTCTTCGGGAAAGGAAGGGCAATGATGGGGATGGTAAGGCTTTAACAACTGGCGGAAATGGCGGACACGCCATTGAGCAAGAAGCAGAATTGGCGGCGCAATCCGTGAGGGTGGGCGATCTGTGTCCAGAATGTGGTGAGGCTGCTGTTGTCAATGAAGAAGGTTGTCGCAAGTGCTACTCATGTGGTTATAGCGAGTGTTGAATAACATCCTTCGTTTGATTTCTTCCTATCCTAATTCCTCGAACAGACCTGTATTGAAAGCGATATTTCATTAAGGGTTTCGTTTCCTGGCTGCTTTACCTAAAAAATCGGAATTGTAGATAATAAATCAACCCCTAATTGTGGATTTTGGGTTGAAATTAATAGACTCTTGTTATTCTCCCGGTGAGAAGAATAAACCTATAATTGATTGAATGCCTCGGTATTGCCAATCGAGATTGATGCAAACAAGTTGAGGATCAATGTGCAGATTGGGGATACCCGGGATGGAGTAAGGCTTGTTTCTTGATATCCGGACACTCGGCTTCTTAACCGCGTTCATCCCTTTTGTTTTGGGCTTGATTATGATCATTTACTTCCGGTCACATCATGCGTATCCGGGTTATTACCGTTGGATCTTATCCAATTTTTGTTTTAGTGTTGGTTTTTTTCTGCTTCAATTGCGAGGCTTGATTCCGGATACATTCTCTATTGTCATGGCGAATTTCACCCTTGTCTATGCATTGATTCTTATCTTTGAAGGGGTTCAATTATTTTATGGTAGGCAGGCGTTCAACTTAATCAATTATGGATTATTTATTATCTACGCCGGCTTACATTTGTACTTCGCTTACTTTTCCTCGAATATCAACGCGAGGGTGATTCTTGCATCTGCCATTTCCGCGATTCTTAATTTCCGTGTTGGTCTTGGATTGTATGAGAATCCACCGGTGCGATTGGAAAAAATATCCAGGGGCATTTCTCTGATCGCTTTCGCCATGGTGCTCGTGAATATTTTTCGTTTTTTTGAAACCGCCTTTAAAAACCAGCCTGTCGATATGTTAGGCGACAGTATGATGATATGGTATTCGCTCAGTACTGTGGTCGCGATTACCATCTGGACATTCTCCTACTTCTTTTTAAACACGACCCGCATGGAATTGGAACTTGAGGATGCCCGTAAATCTATTTTGGAGATCGCGAATACCGATCCCCTTACCGGTATACCTAACCGAAGAAGATTTTTCGAACAGGGCGAGATTGAATTTGTGCGGTCGAGGCGGCAGGGACATCCTCTGAGTTTCCTCATATTCGATATCGATAATTTAAAGGCAGCCAATGATCAGTACGGTCACGACAAGGGAGACGAATTTTTATGTTATGCTTCGCGATTATTCCAAACCGAGATCCGGCCATTCGATCTGGTTGCCAGATTCGGTGGAGACGAATTTGTTTTTATGTTCCCCAACGTTTCAGAAAGCCAAGCCCTGGAGATTGCCGAACGCATGCGTGCCAGGATTAAACGATTTCCATTGAGTGATGGTTCGTTCATTTACCCGATCCAACTTTCGGGGGGTATTTCTGGAATCCGTCCAGACGATGGTGACTTGGAACTGGTCCTTAAGCGTGCGGATATTGCGTTATACCAGGCGAAGACCCAGGGTCGGGATTGCGTATTAATCGCATAGCCATAAGAGTTTAATTAATTCGACAACTTAAACAACATACTTGTTAGGCTGGGGAATAATTATCCATTCAAACATACGAAGGATTAAATTACTTATGTATTGATTCCGTAATAATGTTTATGCGAGGAAATGAAATATTTAGAGTCATGAACGTTCGTAGGTTAAATTTGGAATTTGGATAACTCTGGAAGATCGCTTTCAGATTATTTTCCTTTTCTCTTTGAAGCCCCGTTCCTTACATTTTCGTGGAGCCGAATATATTCCTCAACGGTGAATAGACAGACTGTTTCACCAATGAGTTTAAGGGGTAAATCTTCCGCTCGCTTGAAATGTACGCAAGACTTTCCCATCTTCAAGTTCTTGCCACTGGCTTTGTATCTGTTCTGAAACCATTTGTAAGTTTTTGGATCAGAGTAAACACTCATCAAATATAACGAAAATTGAGTTTTGGTAGAGGCTAGCCCTGCTAGACATAATGGTTTTTTATTATATGTGTCTGGATATGTAGATAGAGGCACTTCATAGCTGATCATGCCCCAGTTTATCGTTTCTACATATCCACGCGGGAGGTTTTTTAGTATGATAGTCCGTACAGCTTCTATGGTCTCACGTCTTTCTGGCGTTAGCGACTGAATGTATTCATCTACCGATTCTGCTTTGTTAGTAAACATGGATTATCCTACCAACTAAAATTATCCGCAGCTCCATTCCTTAATAAATAATGGTCTTGCGGTTGCTGAATTGGGGGTTGATATTATTTATGGATAAGCATCTGAAGGAACGCATCAACAATTTGGGGATCAAAATGAACCCCGCTCAATGAGTGGATATGGTCAACCGCTTTGTCAACACTCCATCGCGGACGGTATGGCCGGTCAGAGGTAAGAGCATCGTACACGTCAACCACCGCAAATATTCGGGCAGCCAAAGGGATTTTTTCGCCCTTTAGCCCATCTGGATATCCGGATCCGTCCCATCTTTCATGATGATAGTGGGCGATATCTAGGGCAGGTGTTAGATACTCGTTGTTTTTTAACAACTCATATGCGATAGTTGGATGCTTGCGCATGTAAATCCACTCCTCCTCTGTCAACACATTTTCTTTGAGGAGTATTCGATCCGGCACTCCCATCTTCCCAATGTCATGAAGCAATGAGCCCCGGCGGATATGAACGAGCTCATCCTGGCTAAAACCCAGTCTCCCTGCGAGTCTTAGAGTCATTTCTGTCACCCTGCGCGTATGCCCTTCTGTTTCTCGATCGCGAAGGTCTAGTGCGGCCGACCAGCCTTCAATGGCAGCTTCATACGCCTGGCTTAATTCTACGTTGGATTGTTGCAAACTTGAAAACAGATTTTCGTTATCAATTGCTATCGCTGTTTGGCCAGCGAGCGTTTCCAGAAAATTCAGCCAATCCGAGTGAATTGCAAGTGGCGAACGGTGAAACACCTCGAGTACACCCAGCAATTTATTTTTGGAAATCAACGGTGTTGTGAAATACGCATTAAAATCTTCTGATCCGAGGACATCGGAGAATTCGGGTCCTGATACCGATGAGAGAACAACTTCAGAACCTGGCGTCTTGCTAGCTTCGGAATCATATCCGTCCGAAAACCTGTCCATATTCACTTGGTATTTCTCAATATCCCTGGATTGAAATCCCATCCCTTTTTTATAGACGAATCTGCCAGTCTCCTGATCCAATAGGAATATGGCAGCTGCATCCACTCTTACCTGATCAAGCACTTTTTGGATGATAAGCTCGAATATTGTTTCCAGGCTATCGCCGGATGTGATCGCCTGGTCGATTTCTCTCAGCGCCCTCTCGTGTTCTAGATGAAGTTTCGCCTGCGCGTAAAGTTGAGCATTGTCAATCGCGACCGCTGCGTGACTTCCGAACACAGAAACACGTTCCAGATCTTGACTATGAAATCGATAGGGATGGATCGTATCGATAACCATGAGGGACCCAAGGATATGATCGCCCTTCGTAAGTGGTGTTCCCAGGATGGAACGAATGCCGAAGAACTCGATTAATTTTTGGTCAACACTGGTTGAATGAGGTGCATCATTAATAAACATCGGTATTCGATCACGGGCGATTCGGGCTCCAAGCAGGACTGGATCGTTCAGCGGATAGCGCATCCCAATAAATTGGTCAGCACCTCTTCCAGAAGCGGCAAAACCGACTAAATCCTCACCTTCGACTAGCCAGAGGTATGCTGCTTGTGTACCAAAAACTCTTGTGCTTTCAAGGCAAATGAGGTCGAGTAATTTTCTCAAGTCGAGAATGCCACTTAATGCCAGGCTTACTCTTTCAAGTGTCTCTGAGAGTTGTCTTTGATCTCGCTCGGCCACGAGCAGGCGTTTATTCTCCTGATTACGGCGGATAAGTTCACGAGATGGATGGAGAAGAAGGAAAAAAAGGGAAAAATAAAGAAAGAGAAATCCTATTCCTACGCCTCCCCAAACAGCCCGCCGGATCCTTGCCAATCGCGGCTCCAGCTGATTGAGATCATAATAAACCTCGTAAGCACCTTTAACCTCTGTCAAACCGTCAGGTTGGAGGGGGACATACACCTCGAATAACCGTGTAAACTGATCACGTTCGGTAATATTTTCTTCTTTCTCTAACTCCGAAATATCAGTCGACATCCTTCCGTTCAAAGCATCCTGGAGTTCGTTTGATATTTCAAAGGTTTGCCCCATAACCGTCGGATCATCGGAGTAAATGATCAAACCTTCCTGATTCCATACCTTGATTCGTACGATGTTCGAACTAAGCAAAGTCTTGTGAATTAATTCATTTATGGAATCATAACGCTTGCCGGATAATGGTACCGCTAGATCTGACAAATGAATCGATGGGTTGAGGGAGTTATTAACCTGGTTGGCTGCGTTCTCGGCAATCGCCCATAAGGCATCTCTTCGTAGTTGGTCTTCCAGCCCGGCTGCCAGTCCAATCGCGACCAGCAACAATACAAGAAATGCCACAATTGAGAATTGGGTGATAAGACTTAATCGGGGAAAAAGATTCCGCAACATGAAGAAAGGGAACTGTAATCCACCCAATATCATACTAGATAAATATTCCGTAATAATTTCAGACTGATTACGGTAAGGGTGGTTTGATCAGCGTAATATGGATATAAAAAGTATCCACCTCGTTCGGGTGGATACTTTCATCCATCAAAAACATCGTTGATGCTTGTTACGGTTCAGGTGTGAGTGTTTCCGTCGGTGTTGACGAGGTCGCTGCACCACCTCCAATTACTATCACCACTGTGAGCGGATCTCCGAAATAGCCGCCATTCGCGTCCGCCATTCGCCAGGTACCTTGTACCGTGCCAGTCGACGACGGTGCGGTCATGTTGATCGACAACTCTGTGGTCGCCCCGGCTGGTATGGGCTGAGTGAGGGTTAGGGGTTGTCCGCCCATGGGATCACCACCAACATTCTTAAATGTGAATCCAGGCGCGATCGCACATGAACCCGTATTTCGTACCCGCCAGGTTTTTGTAAAGGACTGTCCGGGTGTCATAGGCGAATTGTCGGGAACGGTTACGTCTTGCGCATATACCAAACCATAACACGTAGCTGGACCGCTCGCAGCCTGGGTTAGCGCAGTGCCAGTCCTTATGGGGGTGGGGCTAGATGTCGGAGAAGGTGTAAGGGTTGCTGTATTGGTTGGTTTCGCCAGGGCGGTTTGTGTAAGAGAGTAAGCAAATGTAGAAACCGCCTCCGTACGGATCATGTTTGGATCTATCGTGGGTGTCAATTCAGCCGCGCTCGGTCCGCATCCTGTAACAGCCAATAGGATAGCAGCACTGAGCAAGGTGGCGAATCGATACTTAATCGCCGTCTTCATGGATCAGATTTTCTCCTTTCATTATTACGCAAACAGCAGTGATTTTACATAACAAAACTTACCCCCGGCGTTTACATTAAAATACTCTTAAGTGCGAACCACACGAATTTTATTATGCTAACGTACCACCCAATAACCGGCGGTGGGTATCCCGCATGCATTTATCCATGATAACTTTGAGTCCGGCTGCTTCTGCTCGTTTTGCTGCCGGGTGATTTATCACACCTACCTGCATCCAGACAACTTTAGCACCAATTTGAATAGCAGATTCGACAACCGGGGGGACGTCTTCAGGTTTGCGAAATACCTGCACAACATCAACTTTCTGTGTTATCGAATTCAAATCCGGGAAAGATTTCACACCTTGGACTTCGAGAGAAGTTGGATTAACCGGGATCATCTCGTAACCGTTATTCATCAAATAATTAAAGATCCAATAACTGGGTTTGTCTTCGTTCGATGAGACACCCACGCTGGCTACGACCTTTGTGTTTATTAAAATGTTTTTCAAACTCTCATCATCTGTGATCATAATTTTCCTCAGGAATTTTAACTAGGTTACGTTCACTCACATCAACGAATTCTATGATATAAGATTGTTGCGTCTGCTCCCGATTTGTTCCTCCGCTCCACGAAAATCATGGAGCGACTTCAACGTCTGTTTTAATTCCTCGGTAAACTTATGGGTAATTTAACCTGAAAACAAGTCTCACCCGGGTGTGACATGACCCGGATCTCTCCATAATGCTTATGAATGATCGAATAGGAAATATGCAAACCCAATCCTGTCCCTACGCCGGGTGGTTTAGTGGTAAAAAACGGCTCAAATATCCGTTTTTGGATTTCCACAGGAATACCCGGGCCATTATCTGAAATCTCAACATAAATATGAGAATCTTTGGAGTAAGTACGAATAGTGATCACACCTTTGCCGGGAAGCGCGTCAATTGCGTTATCCAGGATGTTCGTCCATACCTGGTTGAGCTCGCTGCCATATGCTTCGATACGGGGCAGAGTGGATTCGTACTGTTTTGATATTTGAATGCCTTCCTTGAGCTTGTGGCGCAGGATAACAAGGGTATTGTTCAGGCCTTCGTGGACGTCCACTTCCTGTAGAGGTGCTTGATCCAGGTAGGAATACTCCTTAACCGACTTGACTATTTCCGATATTCTTTCTGTTGACAACCGGACTTCGTCTATCAACGCGTGAACTGTAAAACCGACTGCCAGCCAGTTCACTACGATATTCAATTGTTTCGGTGTATAGGTTTCACACAGGTCGCTCAAGGAGGTGGTGTCAAATCCCGCGGATGCCAGTTCCGAGCTGATTTCCCACGCCGATTGGACGCCTCGGTCTGCAAGCCAACTTTGGATTTCATTTTCGAGTTCACTTTGAGCGAATGGATCTCTCAACGCTTTCTTCTCGTGCCTGTCACCCATTTTCATCCGCAGTGTGCTCAATTTTCCCCGCTGAATCTCGTCGAATTTAATCTGGTCCAACTCGGAATTTAATTGCTGCCAGTTATTAAGTTTCGCACGAAGCTGGTCGGCGCTGCGCCGGGCGGCAGACGCTGGATTGTTCAATTCATGGGCCAATCCGGCAGATAAGGTACCCAGAGCAGCCATCTTTTCACTTTGGCGAAGCATGGCTTCATTTTGTCTAAGGCGACCACTAACCGTACGCAGGATTGCCATGACTGCGGTCGCACTTTTTTCCAATAAGCGGATGAATACAGTGTCGCTGATCTTTAGCAAGTTTCCGTTTGTAACCGCTCTGACGGAGGCCACACGTGGCGTATTGTCGATCAACGCCATTTCACCGATAACAGCGCCGGGTTCTCGAACGGCGATCACAATTTCCCTTTGATCGGATTTTTTTACTATCTCAAATTCTCCTTTAACAACGATATATGCCGAATCACCGGGTTCGCCTTCCAAGATAAGGAATTCACCGGCGCTGATCGAGATAGCCTGTACCTGCTCTGCCAGCCAATCAAGGTCCGGTCCGGATAAACCAGCAAATAATGGCTGGGCTTTTAAAAAATCCCGGTTCATAGGGTGTTAATGTAGGTTTCGATTGCTGCGATAGCAATCCCCCCTTCACCTGTGGCTGTTGCAACTCGATGGTTCGTTCCCAATCGCACATCTCCAGCGGCGAAAATTCCGGGTACGCTGGTTTCCAATATAAATGGATCCCTCTCAGGTAGCCAGCCTTTCGGACGGCGGCCGTCAAGGATCAAGTCACTCCCGGTTATGATAAATCCTTTTTCATTACACATAACTAAATCCTTCACCAGCTCGCTCTGAGGCTGTGCGCCGATAAAAATGAATACAGCAGAACCCGGTAATACCTGGGTTTGATTCGTAATACGGTTAATAACAACGACTTCCTCGACCTTACCTGGCGCTCCGCGAATTTCGAGGATCTCCGTGTTGAACATTCTTTCGATCTTTGGGTTGGCCGCTTCTGCATCCACTAAATATTTGGAGGACCATTGGGTGTCTCTCCGGATCAGCATGGTCACTTTGCTTGCGAAGCGGCTCAGGAACATTGCTCCCTGGCCAGCCGAGTTAGCGCCTCCAACAACAAAAACCGGTTGGTCGAGGTAATTCATCGCTTCGGTATACGCAGCGCCATAATAAACTCCTGCGCCTGTTAGCTTATCAACACCTGGAACCTCCAGTCGGCGGAACGCCGCTCCTGTGGCAATTAAAACCGCTTTGCCGGACACCTCACTACCGTCTGACAGGCATACGATCCGATAGGGTTCCTGGATCCGAATGCTTTCGGCAGTCTGGGTCGAGATGATCTCCGCGCCAAAACGTTTAGCCTGGGTTACAGCCCGACGCGCCAGGTCCATGCCGGATATTCCAGTGGGAAAACCGAGGTAATTCTCAATTTTTGGACTGTTACCAGCCTGACCTCCAGGTGCTTTTTTCTCAATGACCAGGCAGTGTATCCCCTCGGAGGCCGCATAGACGGCAGCAGCTAACCCTGCAGGTCCGGCCCCAATAATGATGAGGTCGTAAGAGGGCAGGGACGCCTGAGTTTTAAATCCTACCCTGTCAGCAAGCTCCCGGATCTCGGGATCGATTAATACCGTTCCATCGGATAAGAAAATCACCGGAATTTTAGGCTCACCATCAAGCTGTTGTTCTACCAGGCTCCGAGCGGATGGATCACGATCTATATCCATCCATTGGTAAGCGATTTGATGGCGTGCCAGGAAATCTTTGACATCATGGGAACGGGGCGACCATTGTGTGCCTACAACACGAATTCCTTCATATGGCAGTTTGATATTCGCTCGCCATTCCTCCAGAAGATCATCCAGCACCGGATACAAATGGTCTTCAGGTGGGTCCCATGGCTTCATCAAGTAATAATCCAGTTGGATGGAATTGATGGAGTTTATGGCTGCTTCGGTGTCGGCATAAGCCGTTAGAAGGACCTTTTTTGCATCAGGAAAAATTGTTCGAGCCTTCTCCAGTAACTCAATCCCCGTCATGGAGGGCATTCGCTGGTCAGTTAGGAATAAGGCAACGATTTCATTGCGTTTTTGAATTTCCCTCAAAAATTCAAGCGCTTTTGCGCCTGAATCGGATTTGGTTATCCTGTAATCCCGCCCATATTTTCTACGCAAATCGCGTTCGACCGCATTTAATACTGCAGTATCGTCATCCGTAATTAAGATGATAGGGTTAGACATACGGTGGGACCGATCCCTCTTTATAATTAATCGAGAGGATTTTACTCCATATTATTCAATATCAAATTCCATTTTTCACGATGAATTGTATGGTCTGGTGCATTTTATCGTAATGAGAACCTTTCCAATAAATTTGCTGGCAATCAGGACAGATTTTAAATTCGTTGAAATATTTTTGGGTTAATGGTTGGAGCCGATCCAGGATGATCTCTTTATCCACAT
>MGNL01000167.1:0-798 GCA_001796785.1 Chloroflexi bacterium RBG_16_51_16
AGCAATTACGACCCGCGATCACCTTATTCAGCATCCAAAGCTGCCTCAGATCATCTCGCGCGCGCCTACCACCACACCTACAGTCTGCCCGTTACGATCACAAATTGCTCAAATAACTATGGTCCCTATCAGTTCCCGGAGAAATTGATCCCTTTGATCATTCTCAATGCTTTACAAATGAAACCATTGCCTGTTTATGGCGACGGAAAACAAATCCGGGATTGGTTGTATGTGGAGGATCATGTTGAAGCCATCCTGCTGGTTCTCGAACGAGGGCAGCTTGGACAAACCTATAACATCGGTGGGGGAAATCAGCTGCAGAATCTTGAAGTGGTGAAGGAAATTTGCAACATCCTGGATGACCTCAGACCAGCAAAACAACCGCATGCTTCACTAATTGAATATGTTCCCGATCGCCCCGGTCATGATCGTCGGTATGCGATGGATTCAACCAAAATCAATACGGAACTGGGCTGGCAACCCAGGCATGACCTCAAGGGAGGTTTGCGTCAGACAATACGGTGGTACCTGGAAAATCCGGACTGGATTAAGTCGATCTCCGAACAACATACTTTCAATCAGTGGATGGCAGATAATTATCAGGACCGATCGTAATCCTCGGTTCATGGAGTTGGATACAGCGAGATGAAAGGAATATTACTTGCAGGCGGGCAGGGAACCAGGCTTTACCCACTAACAAAAGGGGTAAGCAAGCAATTACTTCCGGTTTATGACAAACCGATGATCTACTATCCACTCAGTATGTTGTTATTGGCTGGAATCAGGGACATCCTCATC
>MGNL01000167.1:815-23228 GCA_001796785.1 Chloroflexi bacterium RBG_16_51_16
CCTGCCCCTTTATAAGCGTTTGCTTGGTGATGGGGGTCAATGGGGGATTAAGTTTGAATACATCCATCAGGACTCCCCTCGAGGACTTGCAGATGCTTTTGTCATCGGTTCGGATTTTATCGGCAAGGAAAGCGTGTGCCTGATCCTTGGGGACAATATTTTTTTTGGCACGGGGCTTTGGGATTACCTGCGGGAAGCCGCCCGGATAACCAAAGGGGCGATGATCTTTGCCTACCCGGTCAGGGAGCCAAGTTCTTACGGGGTTGTCGAGTTTGATGACAGCGGCAAAGCATTGACCCTGGAGGAAAAACCTCTCAAGCCGCGATCCCGTTACGCCGTCCCCGGATTGTACTTTTATGATAACCAAGTCCTGGATATTGCAGCAAAAATTAAGCCTTCTGCCCGAGGAGAGCTAGAGATAACAGACATCAATCGTGCCTATCTGAACCAGGGTCTCCTCAGGGTTCAGCCTCTGGGCCGTGGAATCGCCTGGCTCGATGCGGGTACCCATGAAAACCTGCTCCAGGCATCCAATTTTGTTCAAACGGTGGAGGAACGCCAGGGATTGATGATTGGCTGCCCGGAGGAGGTCGCTTATCGGATGGGATTTATCGATCGCGATCAGCTCCGAAAGCTGGGGAACGCATTAAGCCATAACAGTTATGGGGAATATCTGATCCGGCTTGTGGATGAGGAAATTGCCGACGATCAATAATGTTAGAATGAATTCAATGGTTGGTAAAAAAAAGCTTAGCATCGATCTCGTCATCCCTGTATACAATGAAGCCGAGGTCATCGGCCATACGCATACGCGGCTGCTCTCCGCGATAACCAACCTGAACCGGGAACTTTGCATCATCTATGTTAATGACGGCTCAACAGACAACACCCTGCACGTGCTGGAAGAGTTGTCAACGAAAGACAAACGCGTAAAGATTCTCAGCCTCAGCCGAAACTTTGGTCACCAGGCTGCACTGACCGCAGGTATGGACGCAGCTACAGGCGAGGCTGTGATCACACTTGATGGGGATGGTCAGCATCCCCCTGAAATGATCCCGCAGATGATCGATCTTCTCGAGCAGGGGTACGATATCGTTCAAACCCAAAGGATGGATGAGGCGGTACCTGCCTCATTTAAAAAATGGGCATCCGCTACGTTCTATCGGTTGATGAACATCCTGAGCGGAACTCAGGTTGTTCCAGGCTCTGCGGACTTTCGCGCTTTATCCCGTGACGCAGTCAATGCGCTCAAATCGATGCCCGAATACCACCGCTTTCTGCGCGGCATGGTTTCCTGGATAGGCTACAAATCTGTGATCCTCCCTTATCAACCCGCGGATCGTATCCTCGGGCAAACAAAATATTCATTTCGGAAAAGACTTAGACTGGCCATGGATGCCATCTTTTCCTTTTCATTGGTCCCGCTATACATCGGAATCAGCCTGGGTGCATTGATGATCTGCCTGGCTTTGCTGGAAATGCTTTATGTGCTCTCATTCTGGGTGACCGGACAAACATCAAACCTGGCGCCCGGGTGGAGTTCTCTGATGTTCGTTGTCCTCATCGTAGGCGGACTATTAATGGCCATGGTAGGATTTATCGGAATTTATGTCGGATTTATTTTTCAGGAAGTAAAAAGGCGGCCTGTTTATCTGATAAAAAAAGGTGAGCACAATGAAGGCGGATGAGGCCAGGACTTCGGAGAAAAGTGAGGCGGAAGTCAGGGAGCCTTATGTAATCACGCTTCTGCGACATGGGGAATCAGTGGCCAATGCTCAAGATATATGGCAAGGTCAATTGGACTTTGCGCTCACGGATGAAGGCCGGAGCCAGGCGAAGGCTGTGGCTGAGCGATGGAGGATCGGTAAGGTAGGCTTTGATCTGATCATAACAAGTCCACTGCGACGTGCCCAAGAGACTGCCGAGATCATCGGGAGCATGCTAAATGTAAAGGTTGAAGCAGACCCACTTTGGATGGAACGAGATGTCGGTCAAATAGCCGGCCTCACCTCGGCCCAGTTTAAGGAAAAATTCCCCCAGACACAACTAAGCAATCCGTTTGATCCCATGGGAATCAATGGGGAAGGGGATTGGATGTTGTTTTTACGGGCGGGCCAGGCTTTGAACAAATTGCTAAACCGGCCACCTGGTCAATATCTGGTTGTCTCACACGGAGGAATTCTTAATCAAGCCTTGCATGCAGTAGTGGGCATCACGCCGCATGCCAAATCTGCCGGACTCCGTTTCCAATTCAGGAACACCAGCTTCTCCCGCTTGATTTACTTTCCAAGCCAACACCGGTGGACAATCGATTCTTTGAACGACCACTGCCACTCACCAGAATCCAGGGAAGAAGACCCCAGAAATTAATGCCGCCTCAACCATTTAGAAAATTAATACCACTCCATGAGCACGGATGAACCTTTAGAAAACCGACCCTTAAAGATCCTATCGCTTGGCGCTGGAGCAATAGGTACCTATATTGGCGGAAGTCTCATCCTGGCTGGACACACCGTTGTATATTTAGAAAAACCCAAAGTCGTAGATGAACTAAATAAACGCGGGCTACGCCTGGACCTCTCCGCCGATAAGAATAGGAGGCGTACTACTCCTTCCTTCGTCAGACCGATGGCGTTCAAGGCTACAGGATCAATTGAAGAAGCTGTGCAGTATGGTCCTTTTGATGTCGCTCTGTTCGCCCTAAAGTCTTACGATACAGCAGCTGCCCTCAGTGAACTTAAACCTTATGCGGACAGATTGCCGCCCTTCTTATGCTTATCGAACGGCGTTGAGAACGAGAAAGCGATCGGTGCGGTGCTGGGTATCGAGAGGGTGATCTATGGTTCGGTTACCACAGCAATTAGCAAACGCGGGGTAGGGGATATCATGCTCGAGAAACAGCGAGGTATCGGAGTAGCCAGAGGTCACGAGCTATCGGAAATCCTGTTCCTGGCGTTGGATGATGCGCATCTTAATTGTCGAATCTATGCAGATGGACCGGGCATGAAATGGTCAAAGATGCTAACCAACCTGATTGCGAATCCAACTTCAGCGATCCTGGATTGGCCTCCATCCCAGGTATTGGCACATCACGGCATGTTTCGATTGGAAATACGAATGCTGGCTGAATGCCTTGCGGTTATGAAAGCGATGGATCTAACAGTAGTCGACCTGCCGGGCACACCGGTGCGGGTCTTGGCTTTCATGACGCGGCTGCCAACCTGGTTGTCCAAACCGCTTTTGTCGCGGTCCGCGGGTACGGGGAGAGGAGGTAAGATGCCCTCCTTCCATATAGATTTACACAGCGGGCGGGGAAAAAGCGAAGTCGCTTATTTGCACGGTGCGATTGCCAGGGAAGGTGAGAAATTAGGAATACCAACTCCTGTGAACCAAAGACTGACAAAAATTCTCCTGGATTTGACTTCGGGGGTCATCCCGATCGATGAGTATAAACATCAACCCGGCAAATTAATCAGTCAAATTTGATTCCCACCCATTTTTAGCAATATTTCTTTAACCTACACATTGGTCGATCAGTAATACACTTGAGGAGTGGGAAGTGTTAGAATCTCCCGTCCGAAATCGAAGCATGAATGAAATCAGAATCCCAGTTTAGTTTGGTCAGCCCGAACTCTTTCGTTGATGTCCATCTTGCTGATGGCCGCGTCATCTCCGGTCCGCGAGGTGCCAAAGCTGCTGAATTCCTCCAGGCGATCGATCTAAAAGCGCCTGTTGTGGCTGCGGTCGTAGATAACGAGTTAAGGGAATTAACCTTTCCCATCCATAAAGAATCGAATATGCGACCGATTACCACGGCCGATCCGGATGGTGCACGGATTTACCGGAGATCCCTCAATTTCATGCTGGAGATGGCCTTCACAGAGCTGTTCCCGAGAGCTAAATTAACCATCGACCACTCGATTTCATTCGGTGGATACTACTGCCAAGTCAGCGGACGAAAATCGCTCACAACGGCTGAATTGGAACGCCTCTCCAGGCATATGCGGGAGTGGGTTCGTCGTGACTTGCCCATTGAAAAAATGGAAGTACCTCTCAAAGCTGCGATCCAATACTTCAAGTCTATGGGTTACCAGGATAAAGTGCATTTACTTCGTTACCGCAGGAAGGGATACCTGACGCTATACAAATTTGGAAAGCGGATGGATTACCACCACGGTTATATGGTCCCTTCCACAGGATATTTAAAATGGTTCAAGTTGTCCGCGGCCAGCGGGGGATTCACGCTGCAGTTTCCCCGGCGTCACACACCCTCGGGTCTGCAGCGTATGCAGAAATATCCCAAATTATTGGCTGCCTTCCGCCAATATGGCGACTGGCTCTCGAAACTCGAAATCGATAATGTCGGCGCATTAAACGACGCCATCGGTTCAGGCCGCATGGATGAGCTCGTTTTGGTATCTGAAGCCCTGCACGAGCTTAATGTATCAGACATTGCCCAGCGTATCGTGAAACACCGCTCGCGCATCATACTAATCGCCGGACCATCGTCTTCTGGAAAAACCACATTCTCCAGAAGACTGGCAATCCAGCTGCTCGCCCAGGGCGTTTCACCATTTCCCTTGGAGTTGGATAATTACTTCTTTGAGCGGGCGAAAACAAAGTTGGGGCCGGATGGGAAACCAGATTTCGAATCGATCCGTGCTCTGGATCTAAAACTACTGTCCCGCCATATCCTGCGATTGATCGATGGTAAACCGGTTCGATTGCCGCGCTATAACTTCAAGACAGGCATGCGCGAATCGGGTGAAGTCGTGCACCTCAATAAAAATCAGCCTATCATCTTCGAAGGCATCCACGGATTGAACCCAAACTTGATACCTGGTTCCCTAACCCGCAGGTCGTTCAAGATCTACGTTTCAGCCCTGACCCAGATCAACCTTGACAGGCATAACCGGGTTTCCACAACGGATACCCGTTTGATACGGCGCATTGTGAGAGACGCACGTGAACGAGGCTATTCTGCAGTTGAAACCATCTCGCGCTGGGAGTCAGTACGACAGGGGGAGAAACGCTACATTTTTCCCTACCAGGAAAACTGTGATGTGATGTTCAACTCGGCGACGGTCTATGAACTTTCAGCACTCAAGCCGAAGGTTGAACCATTATTGCGAATGGTCCCGTTCGGCATACCCGAATATATTGAGGCGAAAAGGCTGCTTGCATTTCTGGAGTGGTTCCTGCCTATCGATGATACCTTAGTACCAGAGAATTCCATCGTAAAAGAATTCCTGGGTGACTCAATCTTGAAAGATTTCAAGATCTGGAAGTGAACTGCGGTTATTTTGATATACGTCCGGTCAGGGATGAAGGCGAAAGCATGGTGCCGCGGCAATTTGTCGTTCCGCACAGGCAGAGGTAACGATCCTTGTCCTGGTTATCGCCTTCTTCAAGTTCCAAATTGTAGTCATAACTTAATTCTTCGCCAGGTTCGATTGGCCGCAAGGACTGGATGAAAATTCTGCCACCAGCGTTCACCGCTTCGCAGTTGGGCTGGCAGGAATGATTGATGAATCTGGATTCGTTCCCTCCAACAGCAGCATCTATAAATATCTGCTTATTGACGGTAAAGAGCAGAACCAGGGGATGTTCTCCATGGTCATCCGCATAACGCGCATCCGCTTCATCTGAATTGATCCTCTCACCCGTATATTCAATGATCCGCTTCCCTTTGCTGATGCGCTGGGTTGCAAAAACACCTGATCCATGGACACTGGAGAGTCGAACTTCAAACGGCAAAGTTTTGATCAAGCAAGAGACCTTTGGGGTCAGCGCTGGATAGCGCTGAAAATACAAGCCTCCAACGGATGAAGCGTAAATTCTCCACCAGATGATCGAACAGGTTCAGCCCGGCGACTGCTCAAACGCAGATCCCAGACTGTGTCCGCGGGTGGCTGAGGAATCAGAAAATTGATATTACGATTTTTGAAATTTAGGATGACCAAGCAATTCTCGGAAGAATATTGCCTAAGATACGCAAGCACCTGCGAGGGTTTGCCGGTTACGGGCTGGTAGCTGCCCTGTCGTAATGAGGGAGTAATCCTTCGAAGGCTAATCATCTTTTTGTAGTAGTTTAGGATCGACTCCGGATTCGCATTCTGGGTCGAGACGTTGCGAATTTGAAAATCTTTATTCAATCGGAGCCAGGGTATACCGGTTGTAAATCCTGAGTTTTTATCTGCGGTCCATTGCATCGGTGTCCTGGCGGGATCACGGCCTTTATAAAATGGCCAAAAACGCCAGCCTGGCGGATCTTGGATATCAGCTCGAGGGATGGGGGTGTTCTGCATACCAATTTCTTCGCCATAATAAATGAATGGCGTTCCTGGCAAGGTTAGGAGGAGTGTGGCTGCCACCTTCGTCCGATTATCCGAGTGGATTCCAGCGCCGAACCGGGAGGGGAAACGATTCACGTCGTGGTTTCCAAGGACAAAACACGGCTGTGCATCAGAGGGTAAGCGGCGGATATACCTGAGGATACTCCGATGGAACGAGGCTGCGTTCCAAGGTTGTCTCAAAAAATCAAAATTAAAAGCGAGGTGCAATTTGTCCCGGCCAACATAACGAAGGGCCATGTCGAGATCGATCACTTCGCCCACTGCCATTCGTTCCGGATATTCATCGAGCACTTCCCGGAAATCCTGGAGGACGGATATGACTTCCGGTTGATCAAGGTCGTACTTGTGGATCTGTCGATCAAACGCATAAAGGCCGAATAACTTAACCGGGTTATTTCGGAATTGCGAATCCTTGAAATAGGACATCACAACATCGAGCCGGAATCCGTCCACTCCGCGGTTCAGCCAAAAGCGAAGCACCTGGTAGATCCGCTCACGGACTTGAGGATTGCGCCAATTCAGATCCGGTTGTTCCTTGAGGAACTGATGGTAATAAACCTGGCCTGTTCGTGGATCAAACTCCCAAGCCCGACCACCGAAAGTGGATTGCCAGTTATTTGGAAGGCGACCCGACGGTCCTACATCATTCCAGATATACCAATCTCTCTTTGGATCATCCCTGTTTGACCGTGAAGCGATAAACCAGGGATGTAAATGTGACGTATGGTTAAGAACGAGGTCCATGACCACGCGGATCCGCCTTCGATGGGCTTCAGCGATGAGCCGATCGAAGTCCATTAAATTACCAAATACTGGATCGATGCTCTCATAATCAGAGACATCGTAACCGAAATCATACATGGGAGAAGGATTGATCGGAGAAATCCAGATCGCATCGACGCCGAGAGTGGCGATATGATCCAGCTTTTCGGTGATGCCGTTTAGATCACCGACGCCATCAGAGTTAGTATCGGCGAAAGAACGGGGATAGATCTGGTAGATAATCCCATCCCGCCACCAAAGAAAATCTGAACCGGGGTTATTGAACGGTTCGCTGCCGGTAATCATCATAATCCGGAACGATCCTATTGTAGATACTGTCCATTAATGGGGAGGAGATAATGAAGTCCGCAGAAGCGCGATTACAGGCAATAGGTATATTCCATACGACCGCCATCCTGAGCAATGCTTTAACATCGGGATCGTGGGGCTGCGGTTCGAGTGGGTCCCAAAAAAAGATCAGAAAATCGATTTCGTTATCGGCGATCTTGGCGCCGACTTGCTGGTCGCCGCCGAGTGGTCCGCTCTGCAGCTTGTGGACCGTGAGTCCGATCTCATGTTCCAGGAGCGTTCCGGTGGTGCCGGTGGCAAAAATGGAATGATGCGCAAGCAATACCCGGTTAAATTTTGCCCAATCCAGAAGATCACGCTTTTTATTGTCGTGGGCAACCAGGGCAACTTTTTTATCCTTCGTCATTGTGATATTTTTGTAATTCATTCTGCATTCCTAATCTTTTAGAAAATTTCAAGCCGATGGACACTGAGGAGCGGAAATTTAATCATTTATTATTGGTCCATCCGATCCTCGGTTACGGAGGGATAGCCAGAAAGGCCTCGGCTCCGTAGTACTCGGTAGCGCAGTTTGAAACCCATTCGTCTGTATCTATTGAACGGATGAGATCGCGGGTATCGATCTCGTGCGTGTCGATCACCGGGACTTCAAGATTGGATTGACCTTCAGCCACGGCATTTCTGATCATCGCATCCCGTTCGTCCCAGGCTTGGGATCGTAGAACGAACCCCGGATAACCGGTGAGGTTGATCGCAGTCATTCTGAGCGTGTAATAACCAATCCCTATCATTACGAGCGAACATAAAGCCAAAGCAAATGTATTCCGCGCTGGGATTAATACCGATCCTAAAATGAAGAAAACGACCGCAATACAAATGAATATGGTGAAGCGAGACAAGGATTGGGCGCGCGCATCCGGTTGGGTACCATAAAAATATGTCGTCGGCATTTGAATGGCGGTTATTAAAATGAAGGCTATCCCCAAGGTTAAGAAGATGCCCGTGGCGATCCTGGTTTTAGAAGACATGGTCCATGCGACCAAGTCGATATCAGCCAGACTAGGGAGGATGAGAAAAAATAATGCCAGAACCAGATGCGGAAGAGGCAGACTCTTTATGGAGTCAGCAATAAATGCAAGAGCGAATTCGGGAGCTTTCAATGGGATCAAATAAAATGGGATCGGGTTATCTGTGTGAACCCGATAACGGTCATTTGAGGGTGACAGGATCAGAGCCAACATGGAGATCAGGAGCAAGCCAACTACGAAAGAGACTAATGGAAAAGCCTGTAAGGCCCATGCTTTTCCCTGTTTTCTAAAATAAAACGCTGCAATCCATAAGAGCGCAAATGCGGTAAGCATGTAAACACAGCCGATCTCCGACAATCCTCCACCGACCAGAGCAGGGAGTACAGCGGTAACATATATCCACCGACTGGATTGTTGACGGCTTGAATAGTAAAGGATCAACCCAAGGAGGACTAGGGTGACTATAATCGTGCCGGAATAATGGACACCTGCCCGCCAATATAGAATTTGAAAACGATGAGTTGAGAAGAATAACAAGAAATAGGTAAAGAAAGTGGCAATTAATAGCTTCACTGTCCAATGCATATCCAACCTGACTGGAGAGATGCTGATTATCAAGTACAACAATCCGACCAGGCAGGTGATAATCAAAGCTGGCAAGAGTTGCGTACCAGCAAGACCGAAAATGTACAGGAATGCCGTGATCGCTGTAAGACCGTAGCGATTTGTGGAATATCCACGAATGGCATCCTCGCCAGTAAAGAAATAACCGTTCAAGGTTTGTGGGACACCAAGATGTTCCAGATCCCGTTCGTAGCACCAGTCATCGGACCAATAACGGTTGTAATATCCAAAAAACGCCATAATTACGAGTCCAATAACGATGGAGAGCAGAACAAGGCTTAGGGTGATAATCCCAAATATCTTAATCATCAAAACCCATTCGTGAATGACAACCAGGGGAGAATTATGATCAAACCAGAAGCGCTTGCCAGTAAATTCACCCAGTCGTTGTTCAGCCATTTCAAACCGCGGATGTGTTTGGTCGTTGTTCCGCAACTGTGTTTGGGGTGCTTTTCGGTCTGCTTCTTATCTACGGGGCAATAAAACATAGCCTGGACAGAGGCTCCCAATATTGAATCAAACATGGAGGCTGCAAAACCTGCAAGTGTGATCGGTAGGAATAAGTTCCAATCCAGGCCGGAGGGTGACAGAAGGGCTCCTTCCAGACCTATCAGCGCGGATCCGAAGAATGCAGCAGAAGTTCCCACAGAGGACACACCGCCCGACGTACCTTTCTCAACCGAAACTGCCAGGTTGGTAATCAACCGAGGTCGACTGGAGCTCAGCCCACCAAGCTCGGTGGCCCAGGTATCCGCATTAACCGCAGCAAGTGCGGTCGCGAAACACACCCAAGCCAGATCACCATCGAACAGGGTTCCCTGGGATAACACGAAAAACGCGGCAACCAGGCCATTTCCCAACACCTGTCCCGCATCTCTTTGACCACCCTTTGCATAAAAATCCTCGCTGCCCGAGTTTCTGTTCTTGTAAATCCTCGTCAGGGCTGAAGAGGAGATGAAGAAGGTCAGCAATAGAATTGCCCACTGCCAACCACCTATACCAAAAATAATTGTACCGATCGCTATTGCAGCGATCGCGCCGGATCCGGTTAAGCTTCGTAGCCTGAACGCGACGTACGCAATCAGGACTGCGGTGAAAAATCCAATGAACAATTGCATCGTTTATCTATCGAACGATCCATTTCAGCGTTCGTGAAATCAATCCGGTTTATTGGAAATCAGACCGGTGTTGTGACTGTGAAGAAGGCGGCGATCAGGAATAAAAGCACCATCAGCGAGCCTGAGACCCATACGATGTAAGCCAGCGGTCGTTCTCGATCCCAGCGGAATAGGTATAAGCCGGTCAACCAGCCCGCCAGAAACAAGAAGAGGCTCGCCAACGGAAGCAGAATCAATTGAGTAGAGGGCACGCTTTCAATCCCCGCCCGGGAAGGTTGGGATCCAAGTGCCACGCGGCTAATGGCGGGGATAAGCAGGGTAACCCACACGAACATACCCAGGATCAACAAAGCCCCGCTAAGCCATAAGAATCGGATGAGTCCCCGATCCCATGCCTGGGATATGAGGAACGAGGGATAAACCGATTTTGGTATGACAGGTGTCAGGCTTCCTAATTCATTTGCACGTGCGAACGTCTGTAACAGTAAGCCGGGATCCGATGGTGATAGGGCGAAGATGCGTTTCGAGGTTGCGACCAGAACGAGTCGTTCGGGATCAGAAGCCAGATATTCAACCCCTCCGAGATCCTCATGTTTTGTCATCCCGGTAATTGAGCCAGTAATGTAAAGCAACGGTAGTTTTACCGGGTGGGTAAGATCTGAAGCCGGCCGCATCCACTCAATATCTGATAGAGGTATCTCCTCCATCCGCAATCCCCATTGGATGGAAAGGTGATTGCGATCGATTATGTAATTTGCACGTTGAAGAGAATATGCGCGATACCCGATGAATGGCAGCGGAAGGATGGGAAGGATTGCCGCCAGGAACGAGAAAAGGAAATCCCTTCCAGCCTCCACGCGGGTGAGATAGTAGAAGCCGGTTATCGAAACGATCGATAAAACCAAGATCAAAGAGATGTGGATCGCTAACCCACGTCGTTTAGGAGGTGGAAATTGGTGCGTTTTCAAATTTTCCATCTAATGCCTGGTTTACTAAATGACGATCCGGAGATATGTTTTAAACTCCGTTTCAATGCGAATCCTTGAGCTCCTCCCGGATGACTGAGCATACATAATCCACCTGGAGTTCGGTCATGATTCCTGAGAAGGGCAGAGCGAGGCCGCATCGACCGATCTCTTCTGTAACTGGATAATCACCTTCCCGATAACCAAATCTTTCAACCATATACGGCTGCAGATGAATGGGAAGAAAGTAAGGTCGCACGGGTACGCCGTGTGCTTCCAGATTTCGAGCGAGCGCATCTCGATCTATTGCAGGATCAAGTTGCACTACATAAACGAACCAGGACATGCGCGTAGTCTCCGGTGAAACGAATGGCGAGCGTACTCTTGCTGTTTGGGACAGGCGCTCGGTGTACCAGGCTGCCACTTTTTGCCGGTTGCTGACCAGCTCATCCAACCGCTGCATCTGAGCTGCGCCCAGGGCTGCTGACATCTCATCGATCCGGTAGTTATATCCAAGGTGCGTATGTTGAAGCCAGGTATCTCCAGGTGAACGTCCCTGGTTGCGGAGCGCCCGAATGTAGTCGGCGAGATCATCACGCGAAGTGATGATCACACCTCCTTCACCGGTTGTGATCTGTTTGTTAGGATAAAAAGCGAATACACCGAGTTCTCCAAATGTACCCGCAGGTTTGTGTTTATAGGTAGACCCGAGAGCCTCGCACGAATCTTCGATAATCGTCAGCTCATGCGCCTTGGCCATGGCTTGGATAACCTCATAATCCGCGGGTTGACCGAAAACATCAACGGGCAGGAGGGCTTTCAAGTCTCGCTTGTGTTCCGCTCCTTTTCGCGGTATCCACCTCTGCACTTTTTTTCCACCCTGTATTAGATCATGGATGGCTTCCTCCATGAGTGCAGGATCAAGGTTGCCTGTATCTTTATCAATATCAACAAATACCGGAATTGCGTTTTCATAGAGGAGCACATTGCTGGATGCTACGAAGGAGAAAGGTGTAGTAATGACTAGATCACCAGTGTGGATTCCTGCAGCACGGACACACAGGTGCAACCCCGCAGTGCCTGAACTTACCGCAATGGCATGCTTAGCCGCGGTCAATTTTTGGAAGGCCTGCTCGAACGCGACGGTTTTATCACCTTGACTAAGCTCGGATGTACGGAGGACATCCATGACAGCCTGGCGATCCACCTCATTCAGATCGGGGGATGACATCGGGATATACATGTGCTTGGTGGTCAAATTTGAATTAAGTCGGTACATCAGAAAAATTTTTGATTATTGCAGGATTTATTCATCCCGTGATCCGGTTGATCCAATCCCAAAAAGAATCTCGAGATCTCGTATCTCCCAGCTTCTCGATATCCACCAGATGAGTCTGATTTGTAATACGAGGTTTCAATTCTACCATCCCGTTCTTAAGGTTACGATCACCCACGGTGATGCGCAGAGGCGAACCAATCAGATCGGCATCATTGAATTTAACGCCCGCACGCTCATCCCGGTCGTCAAAGAGAACTGGAATATCCCTGGCAACAAACTCCCGGTATAAGCTTTCCGTGATAGCTTTGGTATCCAACTCCTTGGAAGGGAGGTGCATCAGATATGCGTCAAAAGGAGAGAGCTTTCTTGGCAGGCAAAGACCCTTGTCATCATGATAAATATCTGCGAGAACGAAGAGTAAATTCCCGAGCTCAATTGACTTTCGCGTAGCCATTAATAAAGCATTGCCGGATTTCAATGGTTGACCACACCGAATGCACGGATATCCACATTCAGCCTTGCTGAGGTCCAAGATCCGCTCAGCAGCATAATCGCGTGAATAGTTGGAATTCCGATAATGGAAACCTGGTTTATTCGCACCTGCGACAAGGTTGTATGATTTTGGGATAAGATCATCCACCCAAACCGTTACATTGTTTAATCCGATTGGAGAGGCATAGCCAGGCTGAGCGCCAGCTTTTTGTATCTCCTCTGGTGTTGCGAGACGAAAATCGCCGAGGGCTTTCTTTAATTTTGATTCACTAAGCTGCATATCGCCGCGTATTACGACGAAAACGAACTGGTCCGATCCAACTTTGACGAACATCATGGCTTTGGAGGTCTTGGATCCTGGTATGTGCAGATACTCAGCCAGCGAATCAATCGTGCTACAACCCGGTGTTGAAACCTCCTCCAGAGGGAGCTTACTTTCCTCATCCGGATCCATTTTATTGAAGGTGGCTTGTTCAGCTCTGTCACCGTAGCGGCAGGAAGGGCAGAAAATTAATTCAACATCACCTAAAGAGCTAATGGAAAAAGTTTCTTCATGATCCTGATAAATCTCCAATCCCAATCCTTGAAGAAATGAAGTCTCGGAATTTGCCGCCAGCATCTTTAAATTTTCAACCGTTATGGAGCCCAACGGGGTTAGAGAGTTATCTCGATTGATATAGCCAGCCCGCATGAGAAATGCCTGCCCAATAGTCCTGGCAATATTCGGAGACTGGCGCAACGTGATGATCGCTAGTTCGCTGTATTTCATGCTTTGTATATATGACCCATCGGAACCGAACCTTTTGGGTCCTGTTTGTGGAGAGGGATTATGTTGTGTTTTGCTTCTTGCTGACTAAAGTTGTCGCGCCACCGGAATTATTGTCCGTGCCTTCGATGGGCAGGTCATTTTGAGATATCGATTCGGTGCCGGAGGTATCCATGGGTGCAGTTTCCGGTACAGGACCGAACTCCAAATCAACCTTGTCTTCCATGCGAATTTGACCTCGAAGAAACGCGCCTTCCTCAGTGACAAAGGCGGTTGTGACCACGTCACCCCATACCCGGCCCGTAGCCCTGATCTCCAGTTTTTGCGTGGTTATATTTCCCCTCACCGCACCGGCCACAATCACTATGTTCGCACGGACATCCTGGCAAGTCACCCTGCCAGTCTCACCCACTACCAGCATGCCGCGCAATGCGATCTCACCTTCGAAGGCTCCTTCAATCCGAATTCCGCCAGACCCGTTGATCGAACCATGCCAGATCACACCTGGCCCAAGCACGGATGTGATCCGTTCGACAGCCTGGACCGGTTGAGAATCATCTGGGGTCGTTGGATTGCGCTTGAACATTTACGATCAGGGTTGTGAATGGTTCGAATTAATAAGGCGCCACAGCGCCTTATTTTATCATTTCCAGTCCTCTGTCGTTCAGAGAACCTTATTCTGCATTTTCATCCGGTTTGATTTGGACGCCAACGATATTGAAACCGGAGTCAACATATAAGGTCTCACCGGTAATCCGGGTGGACAGATCGGACGCCAGAAACACCGCGGCATTGCCTACATCATCGATAGTGATATTTTCCCGCATAGGCGACATGTCCGCAAAATGTTTATACATATCCCTAAATCCTCCAACGCCGGCAGCAGCCAGGGTACGAATGGGTCCGGCCGAAATGGCATTCACTCGTATCTTGGATGGCCCAAAATCATAGGCCAGATAGCGAGTCGATGCTTCGAGGGCGGCTTTGGCAACTCCCATTACATTATAGTGAGGAGCAACTTTCACCGATCCATAATAGGTCATACAGATCAGGGAGGCACCGTGATTCAGGATCGGTTGAAAACATTTGGCGAGCGCAATAAACGAATAAACGCTGATATCGAGAGCATTCTTGAATCCCTCACGGGTCGTGTTATAAAATGGTCCGGTGAGTTCTTCCCTGCCTGCGAATGCAATAGAATGGACCAGGATATCGATCCCTCCAAAAGCTTGTTTCGTTTTTTCAACCACCTGGGTGATGTTTTCATCACGGGTTACGTCACATTCCTCCACGAATTTACAGCCAATTTTATCTGCCAGAGGCATGACCCGTTTTTCGAGCGCAGCGCCGGCATAACTTAATCCGATTTGGGCGCCTTCACGATGCAATGCCTGGGTGATGCCCCACGCGATGGACCGTTCGTTTGCTATACCAAAGATAAAAGCGTTCTTATTATTCAATAGTCCCATGAGAGCTCCTCTAAATAAATCACCAGGTTTCTATATTTGAATCCTGGCAAGAAAACGCCAGGGTTTGGATTTCCAAGGTTCAGGCACATTATTTAAACCCACCCTTGGCCCTACCGTAACGGATGAATTTGGCACGCCGATCCCCTCTTCGATCCATAATCCCCCCGTACGGGTCGCCAGATCCTTGCCATTATCCTCGCCCGAAATTCCCAACGCCTGGGTTAATTTCCCCGGCCCAAAGGTATCCCGTCCTTTCCTACGACGGGTGATTACCTTGATCCCCTCCACAGGTTGAATAGCCCTGATCAGCACGGCTGCCGGGAAGCCTTCTTTTTCCGTGACAGCGTTTAGCATCCAATGATTTCCATAAGTAAAGTAAACGTACGCATGACCGGGCGGACCAAACATGATTCGGGTGCGGGGTGTCAATCCAGCTTTGGCATGGCAGCCTAGATCTGTTTCTCCAATATAGGCTTCAGCTTCCAGGATTACTCCGACAAGCCTGGTTTCGTTCAATACCCGAACGAGTCGGGCGCCGATCAATTCCCTGGCAACCGTCAAGGTTGGGCGATCATAAAAAGCGGGCGGCAACGTTTTTGCCAAGCAGCTCAGCTCCTCAGCCTTGGATCGCGCTGCAATGTCAAACGCAGGCCGTCTTCCAGTTTAATGGACGGATGAAACGATAATTTTTCCTGGGCAAGGCTGATGTCAGCGGTCAACCGGGAAACTCCACCTGTAATCTTAGGATTATAGAGAAGCTCGGGCTGACCTTCGGTGATGGAGAGGACGTATTTGACAAGTTCCTGGACATTGGTCGCAATCCCCGATCCGATATTAATCACCATGCCATCGACATTCGGTGAGGTTGAAGCAGCTACCATGGCACTAACAACATCGTCGACATACACGTAATCGCGGGATTGACTGCCATCGCCATGAACCACAAGCGTTCCGTTCCTCAAAGCCTGGCGGAGGAAATAAGGAACGACAGGTGGATGTGAGGCAGGTAAATGTTGACCGGGTCCATAGGCATTGAAGATTCGCAGGCTGAGTGTCTCGATACCCCACAACCGGCCGATCGTGCGTACATAAAATTCTGCCGCCAGTTTGGAAACCGCATAGGGTGATCTTGGTTCGGGTGTAATAGACTCTTTCAGAGGTTGTACAAGATGATCGCCATAAACAGCACCGGAGGAAGCCAGGACGACCCTTCGGACACCGACATCCCGTGTAGCTTCCATCAAGGCGACGGTACCACCGACATTGACCGCGTTATAGTCTCGCGGATAGAGCACGGATTCTTGCACTGAAACCCTTGCGGCCAGATGATAGACTACGTCCACTTCCTGCAATAATGTCCAAAGTTTTGGCCGATCGCTGACATCACCCCGTGTGAAGTGGACATCCGGCACGAGCGATTGTGGGTCGCCAGTGGATAGATCATCCAAGCCTCTAACCTGGTGGCCTTCGCGCGCCAAGTGGTTGGCGAGGGATGAGCCGAGGAACCCAGCTGCCCCTGTTATCAGGAAATTCATGCTTTGAATTACCCTTCCTAAGTTCTTAATTTTCGTGATTATAAGCTAAATGAGAAGTTGCTTTTTTGGTCTATGATAATGGTTTGGACAAATTTTCATTAATACCATTGAATGATCCGCAGTCGATCATTGAGCGGATAAATATTCAACTTATGACTTGGTTAGAGTTATTACGAACAACACCCGAGAAAGGTAATTTATCCTTATCGCGCTAAGCAACCATTGGCGCTACGATTCAGCAGCTCTTTTGTTCGTTGTCATTTCGAATAAAAATTCTCTAATGCCGCCCGCAATATCAGTCCAGGCAGGCTGTGCAAGATATCGTTGGTGGGCAGCCAGGCTCATGCGAGTCAAGAGTTTTCGATCCCCATCGAGCTGGAGGATTTTTCCCATTAAGGCATTGCTGCTCTCCGGTTCGACCAGGTATCCATTAATTCCGTTTGTGATGATCTCTCTCGCAGCACCTTGCGTTGTTCCAATTGCGGGCAACCCGAATCCCATACCTTCCAGGTATGCGATGCCAAAACCTTCATAGGAGGATGGAAGCACGAGTAAGTGTGCGTTAATAAGAAGTTCCCTGAGCGGTTCGATATCCAGTGAGCCATGGAACTGAACCCTAGCCTCCAGACCCAAATCCTTCACCCTTTCTTGCATCACGCGGGTATAGTCTGGTTGGACGTGCATAGAGCCTACGATGTCAAGTACAAAATCAGGAATTCGCTGATCGGTATGTGGGGTGGTCGCACGGCTGGAACTCTGTCTCCGACGGAAAATGCCAGCCATCGCATCCAATATGACGTGCAAACCTTTGCGAGGGATGAGATTACCTAAGAACAGCAGCCGAAAGGGCGATTTCAAAGATCTCGCTTCAATATCCCCGGGAGAGATGTTATTTCCAAAACGATCCGTTGGTGGATAAGCAATCATTGATGGTTTGGAATTGTCTATCAATCCTCGGACAGCTCTTGCTGTCGTTTTGGAATTGAAAATAAATCCATCCACGGATCGCAGATATCTCTTTTCGATGAAGCGATAAAACCACGCTTGCCAGACTGGCCAGGATTCTGATGAGCGTAAGTGATGAACCAGGCAGACGACCGGGTAAGAATGGTTTTGTGAATTTGCAGTGATCAGTGACGGATGGTTCAATTCGTCCTGGATCAGGATATCGTAATCCCTGGGTAACCTGTACTTGAAATTGTCGAGTAGATGTATAAGGTAATTCCGGAAGGGGATTGAGATGACATCCACCTGGTCCCCCCTATCGGTTAAATATTTTACAAGACTGCGATCAAATAAATATCCGCCACTCAAATTTTGAATTGCACCATAAATGATCAGTCCAACTTTCATTGCATGGACAGTTTCAATCAAATCAGTATCGGTTGATCTCAAAAGAAGCCCAAGCTGAAGTATTTTCCCATAAAATCACAGTTACTCCTGTGATCGCGGTTGATTTAATCTGTTCAGCCAACGAAGTGCAGAGAATCCGAGCAAAGTGTTCGAGAGAAGGGTTAATCTCGTGGAACTCAGGCATTTCATTTAACATTTTCTCGCTGAAATAAGCAACCTTTTCGTTGAGCCATTTTTCAACTTCAACCAGGTCGCAGAGATAACCATGCTCATCGAGCTCAGGTCCTTTCAATCGAAGTTCGAGAACATAATGGTGTGAATTAGGGAAATTCTCCGGACCCCAGTCACCGCCTATGAGGAAATGGCGGGCGATAAATTCCCTTCGAAGGGCAAGTGTATACATATTTTTACTCATCCATCCCATTGATCAGCTATAGGTTAGGATTACCTGGATCGATTCATCGGGATGATCGCAGATCAGTTCGTAAGCCTGTGCACAATCCTGTTGTTTAAATCGATGGGTGATCCATTTTCCTGGTTTTATCTCTGCCAGTAATTTCCATGCAAAATTGAACCGCCGCTCTTTATCCCAGCGTCCGCTTAATTCCGGAGCGATCGTGCTCACCTGAGAGGAAATCAACTTGATCCGGGAGCGGTGGAAGGTACTCCCCAAATCGAGGGGAGTTGAATTTTCACCATACCAGGATGCGATGATCACCCGGCCGCTGTATGCTGTCGACCGGATCGCATGATTCAGCGCAACGGGGTTGCCCGTACATTCAATGGTCAGGTCTGCGCCTTGGTTTAATTGGGACTCAATCTTCTCCAAATAATCAGCCTGCATCGGATCGAGGGAAGCTGTCACGTGCTGAGAAATCGCCCTGGAAGCCTTCCGCCGGAGGGCATAATAATCCGTTGTTACCAGCTTATCGAGAGGAAATTGGTCCAGGATCGCGGTAACCAGTAATCCGATAATTCCCTGGCCAAGCACCAATGCTTTTTCACCAACCAAAGGTGAAGCATCCTGGACAGTGTTTAGAGCAGTTTCAACGAACGGCAGAAGGCATGCGTCCTCAGGTGTCACATCCGCTGGTACAAAGAGTAATTTTTCCGGATTTGTAGAGAACAAGGATGTATGCGGCTGAAAAGCGAATACCATCCGGCCGTTCAAGTCGGGCTTCACCTGGTTCCCGACCTGCCTGATTCGACCGACATTGGCATACCCGTAACAGATTGGATAGTCAATTGAACTGCTAATCAAATCATTTGTATCGCTGATATTTTTTGGAAACTTGCCTTGGTATATCAATTTTTCAGTACCCGGGCTGATCGCTGAGCAGATCGTCTCAACAAGCACCTCGTCCGACTGGAGGGTGGGGCTGGATGATTCTTGCAGTTCGATCCGCATCGGAGCGGTAAAGACAACCGATCGATTTACGGGCATCGAATAAGTTTAACTTGAATTGTTTATTTGTGGGGAATTGAGTGCGTGAAGACTGGATAAGCTGCAGTTGACATGATCAGCCTTCTGCATAAGGGTTTCTTCAAGCCAAGCTATTGACTATTATGGTTTCCAGACAGTATCTGCTCCGATTTTGCGCCTCATTTTTAAACCGGTAAACCTTATCGACTGTCTGTATTTGAAACCAATTAAAGAAGGGTATTTCTACTCATTCCGCATTTCCTGGGGAAATAGTGGCAGGCTATTAATTGTCGGGGCTTGTATTGACAATTAAATTATGATATATTAGGACGGCTTTACGGGGAATCCCCGGGCAAATACCGCATCTCTGATTCAGAGATGCTTACTTTTCATAAGCAGGTAATGCATATGGCAACGAATTTCCTCACCAAAGAGGGCTTTCAAAAGCTTCAAGATGAGCTCGAACACCTCCGAACCGTCAAACGGCAGGAAGTGGCTGAGCGCCTGCATGAAGCCATGGAAGGTGGTGAACTCATCGAGAACGCCGAGTATGAGGCAGCAAAGAATGAACAGGCGTTCGTAGAAGGCCGGATCCAGGAACTTGAAACACTTCTGGCGACTGCGCGCGTCATTGAAGAGAATGGCGGCGGTAAAAAAAGCGATAGCGTACAGGTAGGCTCCAAAGTTACCATCAAGGAAGGCAATTACGAGGACGAAACGTATACAATCGTAGGTGCTGCAGAAGCAAATCCCCGGGAAGGCAAGATATCTAACGAGTCCCCGATTGGAAAAGCCATCCTAAACCACAAGGTAGGCGATGTCGTAACGGTGGAAACGCCTTCTGGCCCATATAAGGTTAAAATTATCAAGGTCAGTTGACAGGAGCGTTCACACTCTGCCCCGCGCGCCTGTTCATGCCGCGGGGCTTTATTTTTATATCCTCCCATGCACGGCAGGGGATCGGCAGGTAGGGAACCATGGCTGAATACACATCTCTGGAAAAAATTCGATTGCAGAAGATCGAACAGCTAAGGCTTGAGGGAGTTGACCCTTATCCAACCCGCGCAGAGCGAACGCACACCAACTTAGAAGCAATAACCGCCTTTGAAAAAGCCGGAGAGAGCGCCGGAAGCGAGCTCAAGGTCACCCTGGCTGGTCGAATCCGAGGTGTCCGCCCAATGGGAAAAGTATCCTTCGCCCATATTGAAGACGGCAGTGGCAGGATGCAGTTGTTTTTCAGGATGAATGAAATTGGCCAGGAGCAAGTCGACAAGTTTAATAAATTGTACGATTTGGGTGATTTTATCCAAGCCTCCGGGATTTTGTTTCGAACCAAGACGGGGGAGATTACCCTGCATGTTCGTGATTTCAAACTATTAGCTAAGGCTGTCAGCCAGCTACCGGCTGCGAAAGATGAAACGCTACCGGATGGAAGCGTTTTACGCCATGCTGCCCTCGAAGACTCGGAATTGCGGGCAAGACAGCGCTATGCAGACCTGGCGGTTAATCCCGAGGTGCGTGAGACCTTTCGCATTCGGGCCGCGACCTTCAAAGCGATACGCGAATTCTTGGAAGAGAAGGGATTCCTTGAAGTTGAAACCCCAGTGCTGCAACCTCTCTATGGTGGTGCTGCTGCCAGACCGTTCATCACTCACCACAATGAGCTCGAACAGGATATGTATCTCAGGATATCGTTTGAGTTGTATCTCAAGCGGCTGTTGGTAGGTAACCTGGAGAAGGTGTATGAAATCGGGCGCGATTTTCGAAATGAAGGCGTTTCGTATAAACATAATCCAGAATTCACCCAACTGGAATTTTATTGGGCATATGCGGATTATTTGCAGGTAATGGAACTCACCGAGCAAATGATTTCTTTTACCGCAGGCAGGGTACTTGGTAGCCAGAAAATTAAATACCAGGCAAATGAGATTGACTTTTCTCCACCGTGGAAACGGCTTGAACTCCGAACCGGAATTCGTGAGACCTCCGGGGTTGATATTGCCGATCATCCGACATCTGAGTCTTTACAAAAGGCCATCGTCAAAACAGGCAAGAAGCCCGATCCAAAAGCCACCCGGGGTAAGTTGATTGACTACCTGCTCTCGGAATTTCTGGAACCTACATTGATCCAACCGACATTCCTTTACGATTATCCCCGGGATATATCCCCCCTGGCAAAATCCAAACCTGACGATCCAATGACCGTGGAAAGGTTTGAAGCCTATGTGGCCGGGTTTGAGCTGTGCAATGCGTTCACCGAATTGAATGACCCTCTCGATCAGGAGCAGCGTTTTCTTGAAATGGGTAGGGACTACGCAGAGGAGGATGCAGAGCGGCATCCATTGGATGAGGACTATTTACGAGCCATGCGCTATGGGATGCCACCCAATGGCGGATTCGGAATGGGCATGGACCGCCTGGTCATGCTGTTCACCAATCAGCACTCGATCCGTGAAGTGCTGCTATTTCCGGCCTTGCGGAAAGAGGGGTCGGTCGGTCAAAACCGGACCGGAAATAAATAGCTGGCTGGTGAAGTATTAATCCGTAGAAATTGGGCATGATAGAATCCAACTTTATGGACGAAGCCTTATTGATCCAGTCCGCAAAAAAGGGGGATCTTGAATCATTCAATACGCTTATCCTTGAGCAGCAGAATCACGTCTTCAATACCGCGCTGCGAATATTAGGCGATGAACACATGGCAGCGGATGCGACCCAAGAGGCATTTCTGTCAGCCTTTCGGAGCCTGACAACCTTTCGGGGAGGTTCATTCCGAGCCTGGTTGTTGCGAATTGTTACAAACGCAGCGTACGATGAACTGCGCAGACAAAAACGCCGCCCTTCGGTTCCGCTGGATCCACAACCGGTGAATGGCGAGGAGGGTGATTCTCCCCGCTGGCTTGCGGATCCTGCGATGTCTCCAGAACAAAAGAT
>MGNL01000167.1:23255-23593 GCA_001796785.1 Chloroflexi bacterium RBG_16_51_16
TGCCGGTTGAATATCGTGCGGTTGTTGTGCTGGCGGATATCCAGGGTTTGGATTATTCGGAAGTAGCCAGCGTCGTCCGCGCACCACTCGGAACGATCAAGAGCCGCCTCGCCCGTGCAAGGCTGCGACTGCGTGAATGTTTGCGGGGATTCAGGGAACTTCTGCCATCTGCCTTTCGTCTTGAGGGGGAACACACCGTATGAATTTCAAAGATGTAGAAATCTTGTCGGAATACCTGGATGGGCAACTTGATCCGGATATTCTTGCACGCATTGAATCGCGATTGAGCAAAGATGCCGAGCTACGATCAGTGCTCGAAGACTTGCGCTCGTCACGCG
>MGNL01000167.1:23690-24569 GCA_001796785.1 Chloroflexi bacterium RBG_16_51_16
TGGATTTCGCCTCGCGGCTGTCATGGCATCCTTGCTATTCGCAGTCACCGTATCAACGAATTTGCTGTCTGCCCCGCTAATGCAGCTGGCCGCGGCTCCGCAGCAGGCGATTGGCATGGGAGGCGGAGGGGGAGGCCCAGAATCTTTTGCACAGGAAGCACCGGCTCCGGAAGAAGCCCAGCCGTTAGCGCCCTCCCTTGGATTGGAACCCCTCCCAACCGCGGAATTATTCGCCGAAGACAGCACACGAATCGCGGTCACGCCGGAGTACAAGAGTTCAGCTCCAACCGGCGAGGTATCCGGATCCGGTCAGATACAGAGCATTACCCTTTGGTTATTTTTATTCGGTCTGACAGCAATTGTATGCGCGTTAGCCGCGTTTTACTTGCGTACTGTGACAATCGCCCGCTGGCGTAAGGGATGACCACTCGTGACGAAATTAAATATTGTATCCGCTGCGGTTCATTACTGCAGCGCGAACTTCGGTTCGGGCGGATTCGACCGGTTTGTCAGGAATGTGGTTGGATCTATTTTTCCGACCCTAAAGTAGCCGCAGCGGTTCTGATTGAATCTGATGGACGTGTTTTACTTGTAAGACGTATTAATGAACCCTTCAAAGGATTGTGGACCTTGCCTGCCGGGTTTGTGGATGCTGATGAGGATCCGGCTGAGGCGGCAAGTCGGGAATGTTTCGAGGAAACAGGTCTTAAAGTCATCATCAAGGATGTCCTTGATGTCGTTGCCGGTACGGAGCATGAGCGCGGTGCTAATTTCATTATCGTCTATCGGGCTGAGATCACAGGTGGAAATTTGAGCCCCGGGGATGATGCGGATGCAGTCCAATGGTTTTCAAGACAGGAATTACCGCCATTAGCGTTC
>MGNL01000167.1:24633-27995 GCA_001796785.1 Chloroflexi bacterium RBG_16_51_16
CATCCATTGCAGGTCAATGGTATGAAGGCGATCCAAATACGCTTGCAAAAAGTGTTGATCGTTACCTTGACCAGGCGAAACTTCCCAATCTTGACGGCGTCGTGATCGGTGTGATCGCGCCTCATGCCGGGCATATGTACTCGGGCCTGGTTGCAGGTTATGCCTTTGCTGCCATCCGAAATAAGGCTCCTGAGCTGGTAGTCGTAGTGTCACCTGTCCATCCGCCGAAATGGTCGATGCCGGCATCCTACTATGAGCCAGTGTTAACTTCTGCCCATCCTGGTTATCGGACACCGCTCGGTGACATCCTAACCGATGTTGGAGCCGTTAGGGAAATGAATACTGGGTTGAGTCGCGAACTTGGCAAAGGGCTCTCCTCCGTTTCTCGTGATCCTGAGCACTCCCTCGAGATCGAACTCCCATTCCTGCAAAGAGCACTAAAACCTGGATGGAAATTGTTGCCGATCATGGTGCATGCTGTGGAGCCTCCGATCGCGCAAATCCTTGGCAAAGTTATCGCGACCGTGGTAAACGGGAAAAATTACATCCTGGTCGCCTCGACCGACCTGTCTCATTTCTATGATCAGGAAACGGCGAAGAAACTGGATGCAGAAATGCTGTCCCAGGTCGAAGCTTTTTCACCTGAAGGTGTTTTCGAGACCGAGCGAACTGAAAAAGGTTTCGCTTGCGGTTTGAGCGCTCTAGCGTCAATTCTCTGGGCAGGACGCGAGCTTGGCGCAGATAAAGTGACCGTCCTCCAGCATGCAACCTCGGGCGATGTTATTGGTGATTACAGTTCGGTGGTTGGTTACGGGGCAGCCGCAATATTAAAACACTAGTACACACCATGACCCTAAACTACGTTCAAGTGGCCGTAAACGTCCCGACTCGATCGGGCGTTTTTGATTATTCAGTTCCGGATGAACTTGTCGGCCAGGTAGGAATCGGACATCTGGTTATCATCCCTTTTGGTAAGCAGGTTATTCAAGGCGTGGTAGTACGGATCATCGATCAGCCATCTATAAGGGAAACCCGTGATCTGATCGAATTGGCAGATGAAAAGCCGGTAATGTCCTCCACCCAGATCGCGCTGGCGGAATGGATGGCCGAATCTACACTTTCGCCTTTGGCTTCGATCATCGACGTTTTCCTGCCGTCTGGATTAAGCCAACACGCTGATGTTCTTTATGAGTTGCGAGAAGATGCGCTCGGAAAAAACCATGACAGACCAGCAAGTTCACCTGTTGCAACCAGATTATTAAACCTGTTACACAACCGTGGATCGCTACGCGGCAGGCAAATCGATCGTCATTTCAACAAAGTGCAATGGAGGAATACTGCCAAAATTCTCATCGGGCAGGGTTGGCTTACATCTAAGTCAGTTCTACCACCGCCGCGTGTCCATCCAAAGTCGATCCGCACAGCTCAGTTGGCCGCCTCGCCTGACCAAGCGCTGAGTGCGATGAGTTCACTTAGCCAGAAATCCACGCTTGCTCGAAGACAAAAAGCCCTGAAATTATTAATCCAAAAGCCGGAGGAGATAAACGTCTCCTGGGTTTATGCAGAGAGCGGCTGTACGCTTGCCGATCTGCAAGCCCTGGAGGAGCAGGAGTTGATAACGCTGCGTGAGACTGAGGTTTGGAGAGATCCCCTGGAGTCAGCTGCGTATGCCGAACAACCAGTCTCCCAACCCATCATCCTGACGGAAGAGCAGAAAAGCGTTTGGGAGAACATCCAAAACGGATTTCAGCAATTAGCTGCGGGTGAAAAAATTAAACCCTACCTGGTCGAAGGGATAACAGGATCAGGTAAAACCGAGCTCTATCTGCTTGCGACCCATGAGGCGATCCGACGCGGCAGGCAGGCCATCATACTCGTTCCGGAAATATCTCTGACTCCGCAAACGGTTAAACGTTTTCTCCTTCGCTTTCCTGGTCAAGTTGGATTGGTACATTCGCGACTTTCGGATGGTGAACGTTACGACACCTGGCGCCGTGCTAGAAATGGTGCGCTTAACGTCATCATCGGCCCACGCAGCGCCCTCTTCACACCTCTGCCTGACCCGGGCTTGATCGTGCTGGATGAGTGCCATGATCCAGCATATGATCAATCTGACCCGCCTTTTTATCATGCTGCCGCTACCGCACAATATTACTCCCAACTCGCAGGTGCAATCTGCGTGATGGGATCCGCTACACCGACGATCCAGCAGCGGTTCGAAGCTAGCCGGGGTTCAATCGTTGGATTGAAATTGACCCGAAGGATCAATAAGGCAAAGGCCGGCGATCATGGATCAGGTTTACCCAAGGTCGAAGTCCTGGATATGCGGGAGGAATTGAAGGCAGGCAATCGAAGTATTTTCAGCCGGGCTCTCCATGGACAGTTGGAGGCGACCTTGGCGAATCATGAACAAGCCATTCTTTTTATTAATCGACGAGGCTCAGCAACATATATTTTTTGCCGCGAATGCGGCAATATCTTGAAATGCCCGCGTTGTGATTCGCCATTGACACTTCACCTAACAGATCGAGAAGGATTGATCTGCCACCATTGTGGTTACAAACGCAAGTTGCCAGATGTTTGCCCCGTCTGTAGGAGCAAATCGATCCGGGCGTATGGCCTGGGGAGTGAAAGAGTGGAACATGAGGTACAGAGCCTATTTCCCAAGGCCAGAACGCTCCGCTGGGATTGGGAAACAACCCGTCAAAAAGATTCCCACGAAACGATCCTGGTTCATTTTTCCTCGCATCGTGCGGATGTACTGGTAGGCACTCAAATGATCGCCAAAGGATTAGATCTTCCACTTGTCACCCTGGTAGGAGTGGTCCTGGCAGATGTCGGATTGAACCTTCCCGATCCCTTCGCTACCGAACGAGTTTTCCAAGTTCTCACGCACGTGGCAGGCAGAGCTGGCCGTGGAAGCCAGGAAGGACGCGTGATATTTCAAACCTACCAACCGGAGCATTATGCCATCCAGGCTGCTTCCCGGCATGACCTATCATCATTTTATGAACGTGAATTAACTGAAAGAGAGAAACTGGGTTATCCGCCTTTCGCTCAACTGGTTCGCTGTGAATTCCGTCATTTTGATCCCGTTAAGGCCGAAAAAGAAGCGCGTGAGTTTGGGGCGCGCCTGACCAAACTTATTATTGAACAGAACCGGCTGGAGACGTCGACGATAGGTCCAGTGCCGTGCTTCCATGCAAAATTAAATGGGTTGTACCGTTGGCAGATCGTCTTGCGGGGTCCAGATCCGGTCTCATTAATCAAGAACCATCTCCGGGATGGCTGGCGCTTCGAAGTAGATCCGATTAGTTTGCTATAATCGAATAATAATTTATCAACTATTGACGGAGACTTAG
>MGNL01000167.1:28006-28200 GCA_001796785.1 Chloroflexi bacterium RBG_16_51_16
TCTCAAAGGGTTGGTCATTCCTAACCCAAGCCTGGCAAATGGCTTTTAAGGACAAGGATTTACTAAAGCCGTCGATCTTTGCATTGATCACCGGTATGATCGTATCGATCCTCGGGATCCTGCCAATTATTGCTGCTTTCCTTTTATTCGGAGGCTCCGAATTTGGAAATGCCGTCCTTTTCGTTCTTGGGGCA
>MGNL01000168.1:0-12966 GCA_001796785.1 Chloroflexi bacterium RBG_16_51_16
GACCTACCAGAACTGGAATGACATTCCGCAAAGCTTGCGGCATGATGATGAATGTTGTAGTGTGCAATCCGTTCAATCCCAATGCGTGCGCAGCTTCATACTGACCAAACGGGATCGCTTGCAATCCGCCCCTTATGTTTTCAGCCTGGTAAGCCGCAGTAAAAAGAATGATGCCTACCATGGCTCGCAGGACGCGATCGATGGTCATGCCGGTTGGTAGAAACAAGGGCAACATGATCTGGGCCATGAACAAAATGGTCACAAGTGGTACACCTCGGATCAGCTCGATGTATCCGACACTCACCCAGCGGATTATCGGCAGCTTCGACCGCCGACCGAGGGCCAATAAAATCCCCAGAGGGAATGAGAACAAGATACCCACAACGGTGAGTAGAAAAGTCAGCAATAATCCACCCCACAGGTTGGTAGGCACAACCTGAAACCAACCCGAACCGGGTGTCAACCCACGGACGATCAAGATGACGACCGGAAAATAGATCAACCATAAGTTAATCACTGATCGTTGAATGCGCCTGCCACCCAGCCTGCCCAGCGTAAAACCGATGAGGGCAATAACCATCAGAGCGATTAAATGTCCATGCGACGAAGTACTCAGCCCCGGGTGAAATCCCAGACCAAGCAAGGAAGCAAGCATCAAGATGCCAACGGTCCGATACCCGTGTATCCATATCCCCCAGGATAAACCAGCTATCGCAGCCAACAAATGGAGACACAGCCAAACCCGCCAGATTTGATCTAGCGGATATTGTCCAACCATCAACAGGCGCATGTTGACAGTAACCACATCCCATCGTGCCTGGTTGAAGGTCCAGACCAGGACTGGTTTGGAAATAGTGTAAATTACTGCAACCGCTAGAAGAGTAAGCAGGCTGTTATACCAAGGATTGAACAAGTTCTTGTAAATCCAACCCAGAAGCGTATAACGTTCTGTTGGCGGAGGCAGGATGACACTCGGAGAACTTGTCAATGCCTGAGTCATCAGCGCTCCACGAACCGAATCCGTGAGTTGTACCAGTTCATGAACAGAGATGTCAGCAAACTGATCAGGAGATAGATCGCCATCACCAAGACGATCACTTCAACTGCTCTTCCACTCTGATTCAAAACGGTTCCCGAGACCGAGAAAAGGTCGGGGTAGCCAATCGCTACAGCCAGAGATGAATTTTTAGCAAGATTAAGATAATGGCTTGTAAGGGGTGGAATGATCACACGCAAAGCCTGCGGAAAAACCACCAGACGCAATACCTGGAAGTTGTTCAAACCAATCGCCCGGGCAGCTTCGACCTGCCCCTTCGATACAGACTGGAGGCCAGCCCGGACCACATCGGCAATAAATGCAGACGTATAGATCACTAACCCTGCGAGCAGGGCCATGAACTCCGGGGTTAACTGTCTGCCTCCAGCAATTCGCAATCCCTGAACTGCTGGTTTTTCAAGAATCATCGGGGAGCCAGGAAGCAAAAACCAACCTAATAAGGCAATGAAGAGAAAAATCAGGAGTGTCCATAACCACGTTAACGGAGCACGGCCAGTACGACGACCAAGTCTAATCAGATAAACGGCTACGAGAGACGATACAATAAAATCAAACGCCAGAATGAATAGGAAGGCAGAGTACGTCGATGTTGGAATTCCCCATGGAATGGCGATTCCTCTATTCGTTAGTAACACACCCCCGAGCACACTGGCTGCCTGGTTGATCCTTGGAAGCTTGAGGAAGATACCGGTATACACAAAGATCAACAGGACAAGCAAAGGAATGTTGCGGAGGAACTCAATGTAAGCCCGGGCGAGGATCTGGATGAGCAGATTTCGTGACAGCCTGGACACACCGACCAGAACCCCGATGATCGTCGAAAGGATAATTCCCAAGAAACTGACCAGTGCAGTATTCAATAGTCCGACTTGAAAAGCCCGCAAATATGTGGAGCTTCTGTCGAACGAGATCAGGTGTTCTCCAATATCGAATCCTGAGGTGAGTTTTAAGAATGAAAATCCCAAGCCCAAGCCCACCTGCCGCATGGCAGCCAGCATATTGTTAGTTAAATATCCGAGCAGGGATAACAGAAGGATAAGAAAGATCACCTGGCTAAAAATACGCAGGAAACGTATATCCCTCCAAATAGGGATCCCAGGTTGAATGAATCTGGTTTTCAAGTTCATAATAAAAAGAATTGGTCAGGGCAATCCAAGCTGCCCTGACCAATTTTCTTCATGAAACGATTAGCGGAACGGAGGCGAATAAAGCAGACCACCGTCTGTATACAGACTGTTCAATCCCCTGGGTATGAAGGTAGCCGTACTCTCACCGAGGCTTCGATTGTAGATCTCCGAATAATTACCTACTTGTTTGATCACATTGTAGGCGAAATCATTCGTCAATCCAAGTTTCAAACCGAGGTCGCCTTCGACACCCAGTAGACGTTTAATTTCGGGATTCACAGCCGTCGCTTTTTGATCGTCGACATTGCTCGCATCCACGCCGTATTCTTCCCCGGCGATGGTGGCATAAATCGTCCATTTGACAATGTCTAACCATTGGTCATCTCCGTGACGCACGACCGGTCCAAGCGGCTCCTTGGATAGGGTCACATCCATGATCACATGATTATCAGGATCGGGCAAGGCACCCTTGGCAACCGACGAAAGCTGCGATTTATCAGAGGTGACTGCGTCACACCGACCTTCGCCGTAAGCGCCGTAGGTCGCATTGACATCATCAAATGTCGCGGGTGTGTAGGTGACGCCCTCGACTGCCATCACGTCGGCCAGATTCAGTTCGGTTGTGGTGCCTTTCTGGACGCAGACCGTACCGCCTTCCAGGTCCGAGAGTGAGTCGAAGCCGTCTGCAGCGCGGACCATGATCCCCTGACCGTCATAAAAGGTGGTTACGGTGAAGTTCAAACCGAGTTCGGTGTCACGCACGAGCGACCAGGTTGTGTTGCGCATCAATACATCGATCTCGCTGGTTTGCAAGGCCGTGAAGCGTTCCTGGGTTGTCAGTGGCCTAAATTCCACCTTGGTAGCATCACCGAAAACTGCCGCAGCAAGCGCCCGGCAGAAATCGGCATCGAACCCGACCATCGCACCTGCCGGATCAAGATAGGAAAAGGCGGGCAGTTGACCATTCACACCGCAGATGATGTTCCCCCTGGCTTGAACAGCGGTCAATGTCTCTCCGAAACCAGGGGCTTGAGCAACCTCAACCTTGACCTGGGGTGTTCCAGCAGGCGCGGTTACTACAACGGTCTGGACGACTGGTTCACCTCCAGCGGGTGCGCAGGCTGCAACCAGAAGACCTGCTAAAGTTAATGTTGTTAAAACGAGAATTATCTTGCGCATGTACTCCTCCTTCGAGAGTTTCTTAGGATCCGATGGCATCATAAAAACCACATGATTAGAATAATCCTTATTTCCTCCTTTCTACACCATTGCCGGGGCGTCTCCTGCTAAAAATCAACGCAGGGTTATTATCAATATTATGGTTTCTTGATATTCTGTCAACGGGAAGGAACATGGATACCTCTCTCCAGAGGACCAGTTCACCTTATTATATGTATAAAAAATCGAATCTGTAACCCCACGAAGAACCGATTTTAGGATCAGGAAGATCTGGAAATGACCGCGAATTGTGCCTGTGTGATCTCGGCAAGGTCTGCTGGTGCCAGTTCAATGTTTAAACCCCGCATACCGCCGGAAATAATGATGCGTCCAATTTGCTGGGCATTCGAATCGATCACGACCTGAAAACCTTTGTTGACAAGCGCCAAGGGGGATATGCCACCAGCCTGGAGACCGGTCAATTGCTCGGCCTCGCGCTCCGTCGGCAGCCGGACTTTTTTTTCACCCAAGATCTCCGCTAATAGCTTCAAATCGACGGTATGAGGTCCTGGGATAACGGCCAGAATGGTTTTTTTTGACTTCGCCCTCACGACCACGATCGTTTTATAAACGTAGTCTGGTGATACATCCAGAAACCGGGCTGCTTCAAGTGCACCCAATTTTGTCGATGGCAGTTCATGCGCGGTATAACTTACACCGCGTGAATCAAGCAGACGGGTGACATTATTAACAGCAGCCATATTGGCTTATCGATTCCGAATTGATTGGCAGGCGAATGAAATGTCAGAATCTCCAGAAATACATATAAGATGCCCAGTTAAATTGTTGGAATCTATTGTATCTCGTATAGTCCAACTTCCACCATTTTTCGCACATCGATGAAATTTCTATCCAAGTTGAGTTCGCCGCCATACCACTCGATGGTTGAGACTTAGAAATACCTTATCTCACCTGCGTAGTAAAATAAAACCTCATGAAGAGCAAGACCCAGGACGTCCCATTCGATAAATTGATCAACCAGCTACCCGATAATTACATCATCGCCGATCGGGAGTTGATCGAGCGCGCCTACCGGGTGGCAGAAGAGGCCCACCGCGGCCAGAAACGCGCAGCCGGTGAACCTTACATTACCCACTGTCTTGCCGTCGCCAGCATTTTAGCTGACCTGCGCGTGCCACCAGATGTTGTCGTTGCAGGGCTGCTGCACGATACCGTGGAGGATACTGCCGTCACGCTTGATGACATTCGCCTCGGTTTTGGGGATACCGTGGCGGCCCTGGTAGATGGCGTAACAAAATTAACCAACCTGCCGCGCGTCTCCAGGGGTGATCAGCACATAGATGAAGCGGTTACCGGAGGAAATGGCAAAGAAGCGAAAGATACCGAACATCGACCGACATCCTCAAAACGCAGGGAAGAGCTGGTCTCGGAAACACTGCGTAAGACATTCCTTGCCATGGGAGATGACGTCCGGGTGGTGCTCATTAAACTGGCTGACCGTCTCCATAATATGCGCACCCTGGGTGCGATGCCAGAAACGAAGCGCAAACGGATCGCCAAGCAGACCCTGGATATTTTTGCACCACTGGCCAACCGCCTTGGAATCTGGCAGATCAAATGGGAGTTGGAAGACCTGGCTTTCCGGCATGTCAACCCGGAAAAATACAAGGAGATCGCTGAACAGCTCTCGGAACGCAGACCTGACCGGGAAGCGCAGATCGAATCGATCAAATCCAAGTTGACCAATCTGCTCGAAGAGAACAACATCCATGCCGTCGAAATCAGCGGCAGGCCGAAGCATATTTACTCGATCTTTACCAAAATGTCGAAGAAGGGCAAGCCGTTCGACCTTGTGCGAGATGTTCGTGCGGTACGCATTCTGGTTCCGGACGTACCCTCCTGCTATGCAGCCCTGGGAGTCATACACACAACCTGGCGGCCCATTCCCGGCGAGTTCGATGACTACATTGCCGCGCCCAAGGATAATTTTTACCAGTCCCTGCATACGGCCGTGATCTATGATGATAAACGCCCGCTCGAAGTGCAGATCAGGACATTAGAGATGCACCAGAACGCTGAATACGGCATCGCGGCTCACTGGCGCTATAAGGAAGGGGCCAAGCCAGGGGATAAAACTTACGAACAGCGTATCAAGTGGCTGCGGAATATGATGGAATGGCGCTCGGATGTGAGCGATGCGCAGGAATTCGTCGAGTCTATGAGAACCGACGTTTTCCAGGATCGGGTCTACGTATTCACCCCCCGCGGCGATATCATCGATCTCCCCGCCGGATCCACCCCGATCGACTTTGCCTACCACGTACATACCGATATCGGTCACCGCTGCCGCGGCGCTCGAATCAATGGAAAACTCGTACCTCTTTATCAGGAATTAAAGACCGGCAACCAGGTCGAGATCCTTACGGCAAAACGAGGTGGTCCGAGCCGGGACTGGCTTAATCCCAACCTTGGCCTGGTTAAAACCCAGCGGGCGCGCTCCAAAATCCGGGTATGGTTCACGAAACAGGAAGATGAACAAAATCTCACCCAGGGAAGGGCGAGCCTCGAACGCGAGATGGAACGCCTCGGTATTCCAGAGATCAATTTTGAAAAAATGGCCCGCGAGCTCGGTCTCAAAATCCCGGATGAGCTGTTCATCGCGCTCGGTAACGGAGACCTCTCTGTCGGAAAGGTGATCAAGCAATACTCAGAGAGCGATGAGAGCAAGGATATCTTAAATGTCGGACCGGCAACCACCGAATCTACTAGTACAGATGTCATCGATGTTGTCGGTCTCAAGGGCATGTTCTCCAATATGGCGCGCTGTTGCAACCCCATGCCGGGCGACCAGATTGTGGGTTACATTACCCGGGGCCGCGGCGCGACAATCCATCGCCAGGATTGCCCCAACATTCTGCGCCTAAAAGATAAAGAACGGCTGCTTCAAGTCGGTTGGGGCAAGGTTGAGCGAACTTTTCCAATACCGATTCAGATCAAGGCGTATGACCGCCAGGGGTTAATGAACGACATCTCTGGTCTTCTCGACAATGAAGGCATTAACATCGTTGATGTCGGGGTTAATGTGAATCGCAGCCTGGCGGACCTCAGGCTGGTTGTGGAAGTACGCGACCTGGAGCAGCTAAGCCGGATCCTAAGCCGAATTGAAAATCTACCCAACGTTCTTGAAGCCCACCGGCTTAAGCCGGGTTGATTGGAAATCATTTCCATTCTATTATCAGAACTCGCCCCTGAATTCTCGATCTGGTACTAAACAATATTTATATCCAATGATCGCTGAGTTTGAGCCGGGATCAGACAATCTTACAATTTGTCAAATGGTATAATCTCGCCGCTTGAGCCGCCGCCGATTACGCCTCACCGGGAAGCAAGCCTGACAATCTGAATTCCCAACCGTCATGTTAACCGTTGTAGAAGCACGCAATCGCATATTGGCTATGGTTCAACCCGTATCCAGGGAAGTCCTACGGCTGGCAGATTGCAGCAAACGCATCCTTTCCGTGGATATCGCTGCGACAAGCGACCTTCCCCTGTTCGATAACTCATCCATGGATGGCTTCGCTATCCGCTCAGATGATACCGGTGCAGCCACAAGGGCAGGATTGAAGCTGCGGGTAGTTGCTGACATCAAAGCCGGGGAGCAACCCAACCTGGCACTCCACGAGGGTGAGGCTGCCCGGATCATGACCGGCGCACCACTGCCATCGGGTGCAGACGCGGTCATTCCCATTGAAGATACCGACGTCCAGGATTGGAACACGGATTCAGTCTTACCGGAATTCATATCCATCCATAAAAAGGTAGCCGTCGGTGAATACGTCAGGCCACGGGGATTGGATGTCCGTCAGGGCCAACCTGTATTGCAAAAAGGTACCAGGCTGAAACCCCAGGATATTGGTTTGCTGGCCATGCTGGGGATTTCACAGGTGCAAGTCCATGGCAAACCCCGGATTGCCCTTCTCTCTTCTGGAGATGAGCTCCTTGAAGTGGATGCCCCCCTCGAATCCGGCAAGATCCGCGATTCGAATTCCTACACCCTGGCAGCTCTCGTCGAGGATTCCGGGGGAGAGATCCTCCGTCTCGGAGTTGCAAAAGATTCGAAACGATCGGTGGAAAATTTGCTTGATAAGGCAATTGAACAAAAAGTTGACCTGATCCTTTCATCTGCTGGTGTCAGCGTGGGAGCATTCGACTATGTCCGTGAAGTTCTCGAATCGAAAGGTGAACTCGATTTCTGGAGGGTAAACATGCGACCGGGTAAACCCATCGCGGTAGGCAGGTATCGCCAAATTCCATTCATCGGTTTGCCTGGAAATCCGGTATCAGCGTTTGTTGGATTTGAAGTTTTTGTGCGTGAGGCGATCGGACAATTAGCAGGTTTGGCCACATCAGAACGCCCTCGAATTCGGGTCAAATTGAGCGAGGAAGTTCATTCCGATGGACGGGAGAGTTACTTAAGAGCACTTTTGCAAGAGCACGATGGAGTCATGTTAGCAAAATTGACCGGACACCAGGGCTCCGGCAACCTGCTTTCCCTTGTACAGGCAAACGCTTTACTTATTATCCCCGCTGGTGTAAAATGCGTGCCTGCTGGACAGGAAGTAGAAGCTTGGCTATTGTAAAAAATCGTTCAGGAAATTCAAAAGTTCATCTGAGTTGGATTCACCCCTTATCAATCCTTTGACCGTTGTTCATGAGGCAGTATGGATAATACCCTGGTGCGAGGTTCAATTTTCCTGGCGGTGATTGGATTATTAGTATCCATCTACATGACGATATTCAAATTGACCTCCAACGAAACGATGTGCCTGGGATCCGGGGGATGTGCATCAGTGAACACCAGCCGTTATTCTGAGGTCAACGGAATCCCGGTTGCGTTGATCGGTGTCGCCGGATACGCCTCCATACTTACCCTGCATTTTCTTGAGAGGAAACCTGGATTCTTTAATGAACAGGGACCTCTGTTACTCTTCGGAATTTCCCTGACAGGATTTCTGTTCAACATTTATCTGATCTATGTTGAAACCTTCCTCATCAAAGCTTATTGCCCTTTCTGTATCACCTCACAAATCGCCATGTCCCTTATTTTTATCCTTGCGCTCATACGCCTGATCCAAATGCCAGGGCTCCAGGAGGACAAGCATGCCACGCATTAAATGTCATTACACCGATTGTGTATTTCTGGATGAAGGTTACTGTTCCGCAGCCGCCATCGAACTCGACCCGGATACCGGCTGCGGAACCTATTCCCCAACGGATGCCGCTGCAGCTGAAGGCGAATGGGGTGAGGAGGACGAGATCGAAGAGTGGGATGATGAAGATGGTGATGAAGACGACGACGATTGGCTTGAAGAGGATGAAGACGAATTTTAAGGTGTAAACAGGAACACCTACACTTTATTTTTGACGCGTATAGCCCTTTCATTGGAAAGGGTTTTTTATTCTGTTTTTTCCCACCTGGATGCATTAATAAATTCATACAGCAGGATCGAGACAGCAACACCGAGGTTTAATGAACTGGTCTTTCCGTGCATGGGTATTGCGATCATCCGGTCACAAGCGTTTTGTTGATCGGTTGTAAGTCCTTTTTGCTCGCTTCCGAATATAAGGATCCATGGATTCGTGGGAGCTGGTATTCGATAATCGAGTTCCGCATGCGCTGAAGTGCCGATCAGAAAATACCCAGCCTGGCTGGCCCAGCCGATAAATTCCTCGAATGAACATTGGACCGTCGGTATGGAAAATATCGCTCCCATGCTCGCACGCACAACAGAAGGGTGGAAGGGATCCACACCTCCATCCAGGAGGAAAAGCACGTCCGCACTGGCTGCATCCATGCTGCGTTGGATGGTGCCAATATTTCCCGGATCTTGTGGCGATACAAGAGCTACACCATATTTGAATCCACCTAATTTTTGGAGCACCGGGTGACGCTGACGCACGATACCAATAATTCCCTGTGGATTATCCTTATCCGCCAGTGATTCCAGGATTTTCCTTGTGACCGGTTGAACTACCGTCCTGGTGCCGGGCTTATTTCCGGTATTTTCCTTCCGAAGGGTTTCAACAAGATCAAGTGCATAATTAGAAATGAGCATTTCCGGTGCGAACAGAATCGATGAAAATTCCCATCCGGCTTCATACGCAGTGCCTACAGGATGGATACCCTCTACAATAAATAATCCGGTTTTATCCCTGGCTTTCCTCGTTCTTAGAGAACGGGCTGTCTTTACTAACAGATTGGCCTGGCTTGTCACCATATCCATGGTAATGAAGTTGGTTTAACTTACCCGAACTAAGGGAGTACGTGCAACTTCCCGATCATACCGGCAATATAGTGCCCGGCCGTACTGCATACAATCAAATATTCACCCGGTTCCGGCGGCGCAGTAAAACTCGTGGTTGTGGATTGACCCGGTCCCAAATCGATCTTCCAATAGACATTCTTTTCATCTTCCTGATCAAAATCTTGTCCGATATCCGACCCGGCATTCATGATGAGGAAATTGTGCACAATAGCACCGTTGTTCGCGATATCCAATTTTATTTCCTTTCCCGCCTGGACAGTGAAAGAATTGGGATTGTATGTGAAATCCGTCATGCTTACTTTGATATGCTCTGTTGGCCCGCCTGCTGAGCAGCTACCTAGCAGGAGGACCAGCACAACCAAGGTGATTGATTTCTTGAAATTCATTTTTTTCCTCTTCGAGTTTTGGCCATCGGTTGCAGCGAGTAGGTATCTTACCTTAATCAACGAAACCGATAAAACTCATCCACCGGATAAGTTCGATAGCCCACGTTTCATGGTGAGCCTCCTATTCTAATTTATAATCATGCAATACCTGCGAATCATCTGCATTCCTGAATGCATAAATGTAAATTAAGCAAATTATTTCAATGCTTACCAAGAAATCCTGTTAGGAACTTATCGCGTTATTCGATCATTAAACCAATTCCCATAAACCCAACTCAGGGAAGGCAGGAATGACCCTTTCACGAAAACCAGAACCAAAGTCAGAACCGCGAATTTTGCTGGGGCCTGGGCCCAGTATGACTCACCCACGGGTTATGCAAGCCATGACTTTTCCTACAGTTGGCCACCTTGATCCTCAGCTGCTCTGCCTGTACGGTGAAGAACAGGAACTGCTTCGGAGCGTGTTTGGAACACAAAACGAGTGGACGTTCGCCCTCTCCGGAACTGGTACTTCCGGAATGGAAGCTGCCTTGGCAAACCTGCTTGAGCCCGGTGATCCGGTGTTGATCGCAATCCATGGCTATTTTGGCGAGCGAATGGCTGAAATCTCTGCCAGGCAGGGTGCGCTGGTCGATCGTTTGAACCGACCTTTGGGTGAAATGTTTCCAGTTGAGGAAATCGATACCGCTTTAAAGAAGAAGAATTATAAGCTCCTGGCAATTGTCCATGCAGAAACATCCACCGGGGCGGAACAACTGCATATTCCGGAAATCGCAAGGTCTGCGCATGAAAATGGTGCAATGATCCTGTTGGATACCGTGACATCCCTGGGAGGCATACCTGTCGAGATCGATAAATGGCAGGTTGACGCCGCCTACTCCGCCAGTCAAAAGAACCTGAGCGCACCTTCCGGTCTTGCACCCATAACCATGAACAGTCGAGCGCGTGAAACGATCGAAAAACGCAAAAGGCCTGTTACGAGTTTTTACCTCGACCTCAAGTCCTATGCAAACTATTGGATGGGAACCCATGCGTACCACCATACCGCCTCAGCGAGTGTGCATTTTGCGTTGACCGAAGCATTGCACATCCTGATTGAAGAAGGGCTTTTATCAGCTTACCAGCGATATCGATCAAATGCAGAAAAATTGTGGGGCGGACTGGAGGATTTGGGTGCCTCTCCCTTCATTCCCTCAGAGTACAGATTGCCACCGTTGACCACAGCTTGCGTTCCCGATGGTATCGATCCCCACCAAGTGCGCAATCGTCTATTGAATGAATACAATATAGAAATAGCCTCAGGCTTTGGAGCATTAAAGGACAAGGTATGGAGAATCGGATTGATGGGATATTCGAGCCGGACAGAGAATATTGATCTGGTCCTTTCTGCTTTGCAGGATTTGATGACCGATAGTAATGGATAGATCCGGATGACAACTTCCAACCATGTTCTCACCGAAGCTCGATTATGGCAAACCGCACTTTGGCTGGCTATATTTACCATCCTCTATAATTTGATGGAAGGTTTGATCTCCATTTATTTTGGAATGAACGATGAAGCCCTGACCTTGTTTGGGTTCGGGATTGATTCCTTTATTGAAGTCATGTCAGGCTTGGGCATCCTCGCGATGGTGCTGAGGATTCGCAGCCAACCGGATACCGAGAGGACGAGGTTTGAACGGACTGCATTGCAAATCACAGGCGCGGCTTTCTATTTGTTATCAGCCGGCTTGATGGCAACCGCAATCTACAATCTCATTTATGGACACAAGCCTGTATCCACCCTTGCCGGTATGATCATTTCCATTATTTCCATAGGAGTCATGCTGGGATTGGTCGCTGGTAAACGAAATGTTGGCCATGCACTACACTCAGCACCCATCCTGGCAGACGCTAACTGCACCCTGGTATGTGTCTACATGTCGCTGGTCCTCCTTGCCTCCAGTTTGATTTACCAATTTACAGGTATCGGTTTCATTGACAGCCTGGGAGCAGCAGGACTGGTCTACTTATCAGTCAAAGAGGGTCGTGAATCTTTCGAAAGGGCTAGCGGGCTCGAAGACTGCTGCGACGACGAATAAATGTTCCCAATTCAGTTGAAATAATTGAATGCGACAAGCCGGTTCGTTATACCCGCATGGGTTAAGAAAATATTTATCCTGGGTGTTGGTTCCATTTCTCTTAACCGCCTGCCAGTCCAAATCACCGATCCAGATAAACCTTATAGATAACGGTCAATTGCAAGTCATTATTACCAGCGAAAGTGTCCCCCTGCTGATATTAACTTCATCCGGAGTAACCCTCCAACCGGATGACATAATCCTGGTTGACGGATACCCAGCCCCACTTGACCAGCCAATCAATGAAGAAGGTTCGGTCACCATCCAAATAAAAAAAGCGATCGACCTAACACTCAATAAACCGGAAGGCAGTGGAGTGATCAGAACCAACTCCTTCACAATCGGTGAAGCTCTAGCAAGCGAAGGGATTACACTTTTCACAAGGGATTTTATCGAACCGGATCCAGAAAATGAAATCAATGGACCTTTGGCGGTAATGTATGTGCCTGCGCGTGAGCTGAGTGTATTTGCGGATGAACAATATAACAATATTCGATCCTCAGCGCAAACCGTAGGTGAAGTGCTCGCGGAAGCCGGTATCCCGCTTACAGGCTTGGATTACAGTTCACCCGGCGTGGACGAACCTCTACCTGAAGATGGTCAAGTCCGGATTGTTCGAGTCAAGGAGTCGATCCTTCTCAACCAAAAATCAATACCTTATGCAACTCAATACCAGGACTCAGTGGAACTCGAATGGGGTCAGCAGGAAATACTGCAGCCGGGACAAAATGGACTGGCGATAACAAGAACCCGGGTACGATATGAAGATGG
>MGNL01000168.1:12978-26690 GCA_001796785.1 Chloroflexi bacterium RBG_16_51_16
TCAATTATTCGACCAACTCAAGACCGGATTGCCGAACGAGGTACAAATATCGTGTTGAAGACAACGAGTGTAGATGGTGTCTCCATTCAATATTGGCATGCCTTGCAAATGTACGCCACTTCATATTCGCCATGCCGTTCTGGTGTGCAAGGCCAATGTTTTAATGGCACAGCGGGCGGATACCCACTTCATAAGGGAGTTGTAGCCATGTACAAGGAATGGTTTAACGTTTTGCGAGGCACTGAAGTATATGTTCCCGGCTACGGGCGTGGCGTTATCGGAGATCTGGGAGGCGGCTTTCCCGATGACCGGCCCTGGATCGATCTCGGTTACAGCGATAATGATTGGCAAACCTGGTCCGGTTATGTAACTGTATATTTTTTAGGACCTGCTCCTGCATCCATTCCATATTTTATGCAGTAACAGGCCAGGCTAGCTTATGAATGGAATTTCGTGAATATAAAAGAATGGCTAAATCAATTTCCGGCTAAATCGTGAACTCGACCCAAAAAGTCGTTCTCGCATTTCTTACTGTCTTAGCCATCACACTGGTAGGGTTGGTTGTTTACTTTAGTTTCAAAGCCTATGAATATTACATGGCAAGACCGCTTGGCCCAGCTCTCGTGTTGCCTGCAGGGAGCCTGATCCCGCTCGAAGCAACCTGGACCGCGTCTCCCTCACCAAATATCTCACCATTTCCATCCACCACCCTCGCACCAACGTTTACAGCCCTGCCTGCAACTCCGGTGAATAAAGTATCCTGCGGTGGACCGGAGGTCATGACGCTATTGGTGATCGGAACCGATGCCCGAGGGGAGAGTTACCTTTACGGACTGGCGGATGTAATCCGAATCGTCCGGTTAGATTTCGTAACCCCAAAAATATCGGTTCTCGAATTTCCCCGCGATCTATGGGTGAGCATCCCCGAGATCGCAGATGATATTCATCAGGACCATGAAAAACTCAACCAAGCTTATCTGTATGGCAATCCCGGTTTTGGTTACTACGATCATCCAAGTGCCGGACCGGGACTCCTGGCGCTCACGCTATATCAGAATTTTGGTGTCATAACCGACCATTACGGTGCGATAAATATGCGCACGTTCGAAAGTATGGTCGATGCCGTTGGTGGAATTGACGTAACTCTCGAAGATACGATCGACGGGCGCGCGGGAAAGGACCGCAATCCAAACCTGGTTTTTCCAGCCGGAACCCAGCACCTTAACGGGGAGAGGGCTTTGATGCTCGCCCGCATACGCATCGAAGGGACATTTGCCCGGGCTGATAATCAAAATCTAGTCCTCTGCGCCTTACGAAAGAAATTGACACGACCGGATGTAGTCACGAAGATTCCAGATCTGATCGGTTCCTTCAAGGGTAATGTCCAAACCGATCTCAGCCTGGAACAGCTTAGCCAGCTCGCCTGCCTGGGCAGCCGGGTTAGACCTGAAAACATCTTACTGACCTCGTTCCCGACAGAATTGTTTACGCCCTCTAATCCACGGATCTATGATCCCGTGTTTGAGAAGACGGTGTTTACCTGGGATGTTGATTTCGGAATCCTGAGGGATTACGTGTCACGGTTCAACCAGGGCACATGGCCAACGAAAATGGCTGAGTCGATAGATTCGGATGAAGCGCCCGCCTACACCTGTCCATGAAAAACCTGAGTGGAATTCCCCCGCTTAACACCCAGGCAATTTTAAAATCGCATGGTCTAAAGCCTGATAAGAAACTAGGTCAGAATTTCCTTCAAGACCCATTAATACTTGGGGACATAACCCGGGCAGCTGAGATCTTAGACACAGACACGGTTTTAGAGATCGGATCAGGTTTGGGGGGGTTGACGCGCTACCTGGCCAGAAGTGCTAAAGATGTCTTTGCGATCGAAGTGGATCGCCGGATGATACCAGTATTGAAGTCGGTTATCGCTGGTTACTCCAATGTTCATCTCATTCGAGCGGATATCTTAAAGGTCAATCCCCAGGATTTGATCACTCAAGCCGGCTACCTCGTTGTGGCAAATATCCCCTATTACATCACCTCAGCGGTTATCCGCCATTTACTGCAGAGCAACCCAAAACCGCGCCGGCTGGTATTGACCGTTCAAAAGGAGGTTGCCAGGCGGATCTGCTCCAGCCCTGGAGGTTTGAGCCTGCTTGCTTTGAGCGTCCAGGTTTATGGCAAGCCGCAGATCGTTGCATCCATCCCTGCGCATGCATTTTATCCAGCTCCAAATGTTGACTCAGAAGTCGTAAGGATCGATGTTTATCCGGATCCACTCATCGAACGGGATCACCTGGTGGATTTTTTTCAATTAATCAGAGCGGGATTCAGTCAAAAACGAAAAACACTTCGCAATTCACTTTCCAGCGGATTGGGAATTTCTTCAAATGCGGCCGAATCATTTCTTTCGTTATCAGGGATCGAACCACAACGCCGGGCTGAAACACTCAGCATTCCAGAATGGAATCGTTTAGCCCTCAACCTTCAATCTTTCAAAGATATCCTTTCCTCTTGAACGTATCGCACACTTCCGTGAAATCAGGCAGTCGTCGAAGACAGTCGGCGCCCTGAGCGACCCATTTTTCTCAGATCACGATACTGCCGCCGAACCTGCCAGACCCGGAGGGCTGCCTCGGTCTGGATCCGAAGTGACATTTTCGATTCTCCAACCTGCCGTTCAGCGAAATAAATTGGATATTCGCAAATTTTATATTCCAGACAGCAAGCCAGGTAAGCCATTTCAACCTGAAAAACGTATCCGCTGGACGCAACACGGTCAAGCGGCATACCCAGCAAGGTCTCGCGCCGCCAAAGCCGGTATCCGGTAGTGACATCCCGCGGCGGAAGATTAAGGATCGCCCTTGCATAGAGATTACCAAAGGCAGATAGGCTTTTACGCCAGAATGCCCAGTGCTGGTCTACTGACCCACCCGGGATATAACGGGAACCCAGAACCAAATCACATTGTTCCAGCTTCTCAGCCATACCAATCAAAGCTTCGGGTGCGTGCGAAAAATCCGCGTCCATCTGGGCAACCGCCTCAGCGCCTTCTTCGATGACTCGCTTGAATCCCGCAAGGTACGCGGCTCGCAAACCTTGTTTCGAACTCCTGTGTAAGACAGACAACAGGGTGGGGAATTTGGTTGCCAGATCATCAGCAGCCTGACCCGTTCCATCCGGGCTTCCATCATCCACCACCAGGATGCTTATACTCAACGGCAGTTTGAAGAGGGCAGTAACCAGCCTGGAAAGGTTTTCGACTTCGTTGTAAGTGGGAATAACAACCGCGACGTTCAAACTTGCTCCGCAGGCTTAAGATAAAGGATCATTACCGCTGAATGTTCTTTTATCCAGACCGGAGGATATCGTCAAAATCAACTTAAGCCACAGGCTCTTTTTGAATGATGAATTCACAAACCGGATCACCCAGTGCCACGCATTTGGATTCATTTACCCGAAATTCATTTCCCCCAGAAACCCACTTCAGGCTTTCCTGAAGCAAACCCGCGGCAATGAAACAGACCGGCTTATCCACGTCAGATCGACCCCAGCAACAAGGGCATTTGTGGATCGTCCATATAAACTCGTGATCCCTTTCCTCGACCGTGGTTTGTTGATCGCTCAGTTGGGTAAATATCTTCGCAAATGCAGGCAAACCGACCCTTAATTTGGACTGCAACGATAAACCCACAAGAGCCAGGTCGGCTACACCTGCCAAGGCACCAAAGTTTTTTAGAGCATCGGAGAAGGTTGCCCGCCCCGCCCTTAATGCCAACCCACGCCCACCCCGGGGGCCATACATTTCTTCAAGTGCCATTCCAATCGCTGACAGATCGGAAAAATCAAATCCCTTATCCAGGTTATCAGGGGGATCCTTCTCAATGTAATTGTTCAATCCAGCCAGGTTGAGAATGGCATTAAGTCCATTCTTACCCATAACTTCCTCGAGGGATCTTATGGTTATGAGACCAAATTTATTTGGATAGTTCAAACCGCTCTTGTCAGGGGGACGCATGCAATCTCCATTAGATCAGTTTGACCAAATCCTCGGTGGTACGGCGCATATCCAGAAAGATCAAACCAAGCTTGGCTTGTTCGCGCGCCAAAGCCGTAAGTACAGCCTCTTGACCAACCGACATCAAGACCACGTAACCTTTTTCACCTTTGATGTATACCTGCTCCAGCGTTCCCCGTCCGAGTTCATTCGCAATCCTCTCACCAAGGGATAACATCGCGGCTGACATGGCAGACACCCTGTCCTCCTCCACTTCCTTCGGGAGGGCGGAGGCGATACTCAAGCCATCTACACTGACGACCGCAGAAGCCTCAATATCCGGGGATGAGGCTTGAAGTTCTCGCAGGCGATCCACCATTCGTTGTGTGCGGGATATGGTCAACCGACCCTCCTGATTCAAGATAAGTCCGATTTCACGGACATTCGACGTCCAATTGTACGCCTGTGTCCATAAAATCGGAAATTCTTATCCATTTTGATATGTTCAAGTTATTTTAGGACAGGGCAAAAAGGGTGTCAAGTTTATTAATGATTCCATGATCAAATCATGCAGTATCCGCATGCTATAATCTCTCATCCCCTGAGGAAACTGTGAAAAGAATCGTCCTGAGCTTGGCGGTGATCTCATTCGCATTCATCACATCAAGCTTTACAGAAGTACAGGAATCGTTTCCGCCCGATGAAGGGGAGAGCGGTGGTGTGGTTTGCGAGCCGGCAATTTATCCCGGCGACCAACATGACTGCCTCCTGCTTGGCCCCGCCAGATTCCTTACGGACCTATCCATAATTGGATTGACGATTCCGCCCCGGCCTCTGCCGGCTGCCAAACCCGATCCGGCTTTAGCCACCCTGCCCTACTACTACTTCCGCGTCTCCCCAGATCAAGCTGTACCTATTTACAGCGGTCCCTGCCAAAAAGGCTCCGGCGCCTCCGTTTTCCCACAGGGATTCGTTTACATTGCATACGTCGATGTCAATCGAGACTGCGGCACCTATTACATGCTCCAGGACGGGAGCTGGATTCCCGGAGCCGGTTACAGGATTGGAGAAATATCAGCATTCCAAGGCTTTGAGTTTTCGACGACACCGCGCAACTCATTCGGCTGGGCATTCGAGCAAATCCCGATCAAACCGGCACCTGGTTATGCAACCGGCACAACCGGTCAGGAAATTTACCCATTTCAAGTCCTTCAATTCTATACCACTCAAAATGTCGATGACGCAGATTGGAACATGATCGCACCGAACCAATGGGTGGAAGCAAGAAAGGTTGCGCAGGTCTTGCCAGAAACCACACCTCCGGACGGGGTGACCACCGGACGATGGATCGATGTCAACCTGGCTGAACAGACGCTAGCCGTCTACGATAACAACCGGATGGTTTTCGCCACGATGATCGCCACTGGCCAGGATCCGTTCTGGACCCGGCCGGGATTGCACTCGATTTATAAAAAGATCGAATCGGAGACCATGCGCAATAATGATCCGGCAGATTTCTATTACCTGGAGAAAGTACCCTGGATCATGTACTTTGATGGTGCGCGAGCTCTGCATGGTGCCTACTGGAGGACGCGCTTCGGATACCCGCAATCCCATGGATGTGTTAATTTATCCATTGGCGACGCGCACTGGCTCTTCAACTGGGCAAAGGAAGGAGATTGGGTGTTTGTCCATGATCCATCCGGCTTGACTCCAACCGATCCCGCGCTCTACAGCGCCTATGCATATTGACACTCGAAAAGTGGTATGATAAACTCCTGCGCGCTACGGTCCCGTGGTGTAGCGGTTTAACATGCGGCCCTGTCAAGGCCGAGATCGCGGGTTCGAATCCCGTCGGGGCCGCCTCGGTATAAAATGATCACCCGGTATAATAACCGGGTGATTTTTAGATTATTAAGGAGACATCATCGTTTACGGGAGGATGGTTGACCGGTCAATTCTTTGCATATGATTATCACGGAGCACCTTTTGTTATATTCAGTGCGCCGCATCTGACTGCACTGTCCTTCCTGTTGCTCCTCAATTTTGGGCTAGCGAGGTTTAAAGGCGCCTCTGAAACGGTTCGCAATCGGGTTCGAATCTCCCTGGCCGTCATGCTTTGGCTCGATGAGTCGCTTTGGCATTTCTGGAACGCTTATCACGGTGTCTGGTCCCTTGAGGAACATCTTCCCTTGCACGCTTGCAGCCTATTAATCTGGCTGGCTGGATTCATGCTGGTCACCCGAAATTACCGGATCTATGAATTTGTGTATGTCCTGGGAATAGGGGGAGCCTTTCAATATTTAATGACCCCCGATCTGGGCATCTATGGATTTCCCCATTTTCGGTTCTTCCAGGCACTATTGTCCCATGGACTGTTGCTGACCTCCGGCGTGTATATGACCGTGGTGGAGGGCTTTCGACCGACCTGGAAATCGCTCCTGCGGGTTATTCTTTGGGCCAATGTCTACATGGCGATCATTTACCCGATCAATCTATTGATCGGCAGCAATTATCTCTTCATCAATGCAAAACCAGCAACGGCAAGCCTTCTGGATGTCCTTCCCGATTGGCCGATATATATTATCTTCATGGAGCTGCTGGGTATGGTTACTTTTATGATTCTGTATTTGCCCTTTATCATCAAGGATTGGCGATCAAAGAAATCCATGGGCAACACGGCTGTGGCCTGACGCTAATATTAAATAAGGTAGAATTTGCCATGCCGGGGCGATGGCGGAATCGGCAGACGCAAAGGACTTAAAATCCTTCGGTAGTAATACCATGTGGGTTCGACCCCCACTCGCCCCACCTCCAATACCATAGGTGAGCGGCAGACGCAAAGGACTTGATTCTTAACGGCAGCAATACCATGTGGGTTCGACCCCCACTCGCCCCACAAAACCAAAAAGCATCAAAATGTACATCACCCGCGAACAACTAGAAGCGATTGAAGATCAAACGCTAGCACCCTACGGGATGCGCAGCAATCAGAGCAAAGGCCGCATCCATCCCGAGACCGAGCCGGCATATCGGACCGCCTTTCAACGCGATCGCGATCGGATTCTCCATACGACAGCCTTCCGCCGACTTGAATACAAAACCCAGGTTTTCATCAACTACGAAGGCGATTATTTTCGGACACGCTTAACCCATACCCTGGAGGTGGCACAGGTAGGGCGGACCCTGGCGCGGGCACTCGGCGCGAATGAAGACCTGGTGGAAGCCATCTGCCTGGCACACGACCTGGGACATTCTCCCTTTGGACATTCCGGTGAACTCGCCCTCGCACGGCTGATGAAGAATGAGGGTGGGTTTGATCACAATCGGCAATCCCTGCGCATCGTTACCGAACTGGAACAACGATATCCAGATTTCCCCGGATTGAATCTATCCTGGGAGGTGCGTGAGGGTATGGTCAAACACGAGTCGGAGTATGACCTTGCCGATGCGAGCGAATACGATCCCGAGCTGGGTGGAAACCTTGAAACTCAGATAGCAAATGTATCCGACGAACTGGCTTATACAACGCACGACCTGGATGACGGTCTCCGGTCAGGTATGATCACACCCTCCATGCTCAAAGGTGTCGGACTTTGGGAGATGCTGCGGGAGTCAATCGATTGGAGGGGCCCAAATCTGGAGGACCTGGACCGCCACCGAATGATCCGTCGGCTGGTTGGATTATTAGTGACCGACCTGGTACACAATGCCGATTCTTTGTTAAACGCTGCAAATGCGCAAGCACCTTTGGATATTCAAAAATTAAATAGAAGCGTGATCTGTTACAGCGATGAGATGCAATCCCGTAATCGCGAGCTGAAAGATTTCCTTTTCAATAATTTATACCGCCATTCTCGGGTTGTCAGGATGCAGGTAAAAGCTGAGCGGACCATTTCGGAACTTTTCGAAAACTATCGCAGTGAACCCTTAATGCTGCCGGAACACATCCACAGCCTGATCGAAGTTAGAGGCCTGGATAGAACCATCTGTGACTATATTGCCGGCATGACAGACCGGTTTGCAATAGAGGAGTATCAAAAATTATTTAATCCGGATGAAAAACCTTAATTCCGGATCGCACTTTACTGGCATTCTTATGAAACGACCATCCCATTATTTAACTCCCCAGGGTCAGGCAAAACTAAAAGCAGAATTGACAGAGTTAAAAGGACCTCGTCGAGAGGAAATTTCCAAACGGTTGAGATCAGCCATACAAATGGGTGATCTGTCTGAAAACGCAGACTACCATAAAGCGAAGGAAGACCAGGCGTTCCTCGAAGGCCGAATACTGGAAATTGAGACCATCCTAAGGGATACAGTCCTGATCAAAAAAAGTAAAAATCAGGAGCAGGTTTCTCTCGGTTCGCACGTGACCATCCAGGAGACAGGCTCGCCATCGGAAACCTATCACCTGGTAGGTCCGAAGGAAGCAGATCCGGGCAACGGCCGAATTTCCCATGAATCCCCGATTGGGAAAGCCCTGATGGATAAAAAAGTCGGAGAGGTAGCCAAAGTGGAAACCCCATCCGGGATCATTGAACTGAAAATTCTAAAGATCGAATAATTTCAGGCGTTTTTCGGCCAGAGGGCAAGTTCCAGGGTCACACGTTCAAAGTAACTGTTCTGGGGGAGAGGCCCGCGACCATATTCCAGATCGACTACAGTAGCGAGTAACTGAAGTGTAGCTGTCTCCAATAAGATTTGCGCCTGGGGTTCAACCAGAACCAACTCGCCTTTTGGCTCCAACCTGCCGCGTATGGCTGGATCGTTATAGGCATGCTCGCTCATCAAGACCTTCGTGGCGGTCTTGATGTCATTCTTGTCAAATAACCAAATTTCAAGAGCCGTTACTTTTTTCGGATCCCCCACCCCGATCGACTCCGAAACTCCGACACCATACTCCCCCATGAATTCACCAGCCTGGGTATCGATACTGAATGATTCATCATAGAGGTCATCCCCTGAGACATAGGTGGTCATGGTCTGGGTAATGGGAGGTGCAAGTCCCAGGTGTTCATAGTTGGTTTTGGCGGATTGTTTGTTAACTTGAGTCGCTTGCATGGCAGGAGTGGGCTCTCCATTACCTCTTTTAGCCAACAACCTCCGAAAGAAGATAATTCCAGCAACAATAATAACCAGTAGAGCGAAGATGCCGGCACCGGTCACAACGACCGAGATGAGTTGTGATCCACTGCCGCTGGCTATCTCTTCCGATGGAGTTTCACCGGAAGTAAGCACCCGTCGGACCTGTTGACCAAACAGATTTATCACTGCCGGGTCCATGCCTTTTGGATTTTGTTGGACGGTTGTAAAGGCAGGACCAGCACCTTCACCCAGATTTTGCCAGCGCTGTACGGCTAAATTTGGATCCTGGTTAAGGCGGTAAGAATCGATCGCCATGCGGAGGTAATCCTCTTGCAAGTCAGACCGAAGATTTTCAGGCGTGGCGTTGATAAATTCAGGAGGACTTATCACCCACGCGTATAAAATTCCCAGTGCTACACCGAGCGCCAGGATAAGAATGATACTCGAGGGTGGCTTCTTCAAATAAGCGATCAGGGATTGCATACCGCTCTCCTTGAACCGACCGACCTCTTGGATTATATCCGAAAGCGAATTATTGAATCTTCAATCACGATTTAACAACGGGAGAGAAACTTGGATCTAACCCCCAACCGGCCATGCTTTCACAATAACTTACTGAATAATTACTCCTTCCAAACACGGAAACCACCCAACTTTACAGCTATTTATCGATCCAGGTCACAATCGGACGGATGCCGCATCAGGTCGGCTGTTATTCTGCTGTCTCCGGCACAACTTCTTCCAGTATGAACGATTCCTGGCAATTCGTGCATTGAGCTTCACGTTTGTTTGCGATCACCAACAACCCGCCGCATTTTGGACAAGGGGTCGGGATCGGTTTTTTCCAGGACGTGAAGTCGCAACCTGGATAATTAAAACAACCGTAAAAAATGCGGCCTTTGCGAGTCTTACGCTCCACAATGTCACCGCCATCCTTGGGACAGATGACGCCAATTTTTTGCAGCCAGGCTTCCGTATGACGGCATTCCGGAAATCCACTGCAGGAAATGAATTTTCCATATCGTCCGTAACGTATGACCAGATCCCGTCCACATTCAGGGCAGAGGCGGCCGATTGGCTCGGGTGCACTCTTCGTCACCGGCATTTCCGCCTGTGCTTTCTGCACAGTCAGGGCGAACGGTCCATAAAACCGATGCATTACCTTCACCCAATCGGCACCACCGGTGGCTATGTTATCCAGGTCAGCTTCCATGCGGGCTGTAAATTGGTAATCCACAATCTCAGGAAAGTACTGCAGCATCAGATCATTAACCTGGATCCCGGTTTCAGTCGGGATCAGCCGGCGATCAATCCGCTCGACATAGCCTCGCTGCTGGATGGTAGAAATTGTAGGTGCGTAAGTTGAAGGCCGACCGATGCCGTACTCCTCAAGAGTTTGCACCAGGGATGCCTCCGAATATCGCGGTGGAGGTTGGGTGAAGTGCTGTTCCGGAATGAGTCGGACGAGCTCCTGAGTTTGGCCTTCCTCGATTCCGGCTGGAATGCGGACATTTTCTTCATCTTCTTCTGACTTGGCATCTTCATTTTTCGCTTCCTCATAAACCACCAGGAAGCCGGGGAATTTAACCGCAGAACCCGAAGCGCGAAGGAGATATGAATGCGCAGGCGTTTTCCCTGTCACCTCCACCTGCAGTGTATCAAATACCGCTGATTCCATTTGCGAAGCAATAAATCGCTGCCAGATCAATTGATAAAGCTTGAACATGGGAGGTTCGAGAAATGGTTTGACTTTTTCCGGATCGCGCATTGCCGATGTGGGTCGTACGGCTTCATGAGCTTCCTGCGCACCGGCTGACTTGGTCTTGTAAGTTGGCGCCTGGGAAGGCAGGAAATCGTTCCCATACTTTCCACTTACATACTGCCTGGCCTCCGCCTGGGCGAGAGCAGAAACATTGGTTGAATCGGTACGCATGTAGGTGATCAACCCGGTTGTGCCTCCCTCGCCAATATCCTGACCTTCATATAAACCTTGAGCCAGAGCCATGGTGCGTTTGGTTGTATAACCAAGCTTGCGGGAGGCTTCCTGCTGAAGCGTAGAAGTAGTATAGGGAGCTGGAGGCCGGCGTTTGCGTTCACCGCGCTTGATTCTGGTAATGGAATACGCGGCTGATTCCATATCGATTAGGATCGGTTTAACTACATCCTCAGCTCCTAATTTGGGTTCCTCCTCATCTACTTTTGCCAATTTAGCAATGAACGAGGATCGAATTCCATCCGGTTTGAATTCAGCTGCAATCGACCAATATTCAACCGGCACAAACGCATCGATTTCACGTTCCCGCTCAACGATAAGCCTGAGCGCAACGGATTGAACGCGCCCTGCAGACAGCCGGCTGCGCACCTTCTCCCACAAAATTGGACTGATACTGTAGCCAACCAATCGGTCGAGGACTCGCCGCGCCTGCTGCGCATTCACCAAATCCATGTTTATTCCACGGGGATGCGCGAAGGCTTCATTAACCGCCGGCTCGGTGATCTCGTGGAATACAACCCGGTGGGCACGCTGTTTTTCAATTTGGGCAGCTTCCATGAGGTGCCAGGAGATCGCTTCCCCTTCCCGGTCAGGATCTGTCGCCAGAAAGACTTCTTCAGCCTGACCCGCGAGCTGTTTCAATTCCTTGACCACGGCTTTTTTTTCGTTTGGAACGCGATACTTTGGTTCGAAATCCCGGTCTACATCAACGGATAGCTGCGAACGGAGCAGATCACGGATGTGTCCAACCGAAGCTTTTACCGTGTATCCCTTACCAAGAAAACGACCAACGGTCTTTGCCTTGGCCGGTGACTCTACGATTACCAATTTGCCGGATCGGGTAACAGTCTTCTCCGGAGGAGTCAGACCTTCATGGGCCGGGGTTTTACCTGTCCGAAATAATTTTGTGCCGCATACTGGACAAATTCCCGTCGTTACCGCGGATCCTCTTGAATTAAATGCAGCCGCCGGGTCCTTGATTTCCCGTTTGGTTTTGCATTTCATGCAATAGGCATCCATGCGGCCTCCAAAAATAAAGGTATCCATGATTTTGACATCATGAGTTGTCTTATGATGTTACCTGCTGGGCAAATTCTTACAGATATTTTTCCTGGCGGTGTTTTTTCAGGTGCTCGACGACCTCCCGCACCTTCTGGGATTGATCTGATTTGCAAACAAGCAGCACATCCCTGGTATCCACGATGATCGTATCATCCACACCGATCGTCACGATCAACCGTTCTTCGTCCGACCCGTAGACGAGCGTGTTGTTGGTCTCATGGGCAAGCAGCCGGCCATTGTTGGCAGTGATATTTCCGCTCATATCCGGAAGCAGAACCTCGAACAACGACTCCCAGGATCCGACATCGCTCCAACCAAGACCTCCAGCGGGCATGACTGCAACTTTGGCAGCGTTTTCCATTACACCATAATCTATCGTTACCACATTCAAGGAGTTCCATTGCTCGGTGAACACATCCGATTGGCGGGCGGTTCCCCAATCCAAGCTTATAACTTTCAATGCATTCCACAGAGCCGGCATTTGTTTTTGAATTTCTGCCAAGACTACATCAGCCCGCCAAATGAACATCCCACTATTCCACGAATAATTTCCCGAGCGCAGAAATCTTTGAGCGGTCTCCTCATCAGGTTTCTCCCTAAAACTCCTCACATCGTATACGGGATATTTATATCCCTCGGAAATGGGATCCCCCTGCTGGATGTAACCGTAGGCTGTTGACGGATGGGTAGGTGTAATACCTAGGGTCACCAGATATCCATTCTGAGCCGCCTCGAACGCTGCCCGAATCAGATAATGAAAGAGATCCCTGTTCCGGATGAAATGATCCGATGGTAAAACAGCCATGATTGCCTCAGGATCTCGTTTTGACAATAGTACAGCAGCCAAACCAACAACCGAGGCCGTTCCGCGAGGCAGAGGTTCAATAATATAGTTGTCAACGGGTATCGAAGGCACCTGCTGACGCATCTCCTGCGCTTGTTCCTCAACCGTCACTACAAGAATATTTTGGGAAACAAAAAGGTTTTCAAGGCGCGCAACCGTGGTTTGGAAAAGGGTTTCTTGACCGATCAACGGTAGGAGCTGTTTGGGTGTTTCCTTTCGGGAAACCGGCCACAACCGCGTGCCGCCGCCTCCTGCCATAATCACTGCGTAGGAATGCTCTGTCATTTAAGAATTGAACCAATAGAAAAAGCTTTGAATGGCATAACACTCATCATTAATTAACCGTTATAGTCCGATTGTACCTCACGCACCGATACATAGTTCATGCCTCCCACTTGCCGGACAAGACCCTTCAATTCCAGCAAGACTAATGCAGCGGAAACTTGTTCAATTGGCAATCCCGATCGATTTCGGAGCTCATCCACGTGCGCAGGTTCATCACCCATGATTTTCAATATCTGTGATTCCAGGTTGTCGACCGGCAACAGCCTGCGCGCAGATTTTTGCTCACTTGGGTGCGAAAGATTAAGTGCCTGCAACAGGTCTTCCGGCGTAAGCAATGGCTGCGCACCAGTTTGGATCAATCGATTTGTGCCTTTGCTTTGCGGTGCAAGGATACTACCGGGTACCGCAAATACTTCGCGGCCTTGTTCAGCTGCAAATCC
>MGNL01000169.1:0-2099 GCA_001796785.1 Chloroflexi bacterium RBG_16_51_16
TGGGCAGTTTGCCCAATGACCCCAATACAGAAGAGGATGAAAAGCCACAACATGCCGTTTACCTGGAAGCCTTTTGGATCGATCAAACCGAAGTGACTAACCGGATGTACTCCATGTGCATTGCAGATGGAGGTTGCACCAAGCCGGTATCAACCGAACGAGATCTGTTCGAAAAACCGGATCATCCCGTCCGAGGCGTAACCTGGATCCAAGCACAAAAATTTTGTCAGTGGTCTGGCAGGCGCCTGCCCACGGAGGCAGAATGGGAAAAGGCTGCACAAGGTCCCGATGGCCAGCTTTATCCCTGGGGCGATCAGAAACCCAATGCTGACCTGACGAATTTCGATTTCGTAATAAACGATATCCTAGAGGTTGGTAAATTCTCTGAAGGCGCAAGTGCCTACCGGACCTATGATATGGCAGGAAATGTTTGGGAATGGGTCGCAGATTGGTACGCTGATGATTATTATAAGGAATCGCCCTATCGGAATCCAGTCGGCCCAGGCAGCGGCAACCGTCGGGTTATTCGCGGTGGCGCATGGAATACAGTTGAGCAGGCGATCCGTTCCGCGAATCGATTCTGGGCGTTCCCTGGTAGGGATGACTTCAATGGATTTCGCTGCGCAGAGAGCGAACATGATTAGTTCAACATCTGTGTATTTCAATCAACCAACTTGAGCTTACCTGTATGGTAAATTTATCAGTGGACTCATATGATTGATTTCGCCAAATTACCAATTTTTATTGCAGCTGCCTTAATATTATTGTTAACACCAGGGCCTGCAGTGCTCTACATCATTGCACGAAGTGTTGATCAAGGCCGATTGGCCGGATTAATTTCCGTGCTAAGCATCGAAGTGGGTAATTTCATTCATGTACTAGCAGCTACACTTGGATTGTCAGCGTTGGTATTTTCCACAACATGGGGATTCACTGTCGTCAAATGGCTGGGCGGGGTCTACTTGATTTACCTTGGAATCCGCAGATATATCTCAGGCGCGGAAGCTGAAGCTTCACCCGCGATCAAGGGCCAAGGCTTAAACCGGGTCTTCTCGCAAGGAGTTCTTGTGGCTGTGCTCAATCCAAAGACTGCCTTGTTTTTCCTAGCCTTCCTGCCGCAATTTGTTGATCCTGAGCGAGGGTCCATCTCCCTGCAATTCTTCTCACTGGGGTGTATTTTCGTCCTGCTGGCAATATTCACGGACGGCTTGTACTCCCTGGCGTCCAGCACAGGTTCCAATTGGTTGAAAGGCAATCAATCTTTCTGGCGCGTGGAAAGAATTATCGCCGGAAGTGTATATATCCTTCTCGGCTTGACAGCCGCATTTTCCAGCATACCAAAATAATCCAGCAAACTCAAAGACTATGAAAATCCATCGAAACCCACCTGATGTCCATACACCGACCGGTTATTCACACCAAATTGAGATTCAAGGCGCAAAAAGAATATTGATCCTGTCCGGGCAAGTCGGCCGAAGAAAAGATGGAACAACGCCCGAGGACCCGTTGGAACAACTAAAGATCGCGCTTGAGAATTTAAGACTCAACCTGGAAGCTGCCGGGATGAGCTTCCAGGATGTTGTGAAGCTCACCTATTATCTAGTCGGTGAAATGGATACCAAAGAACGCAGGGCGATCATGAGTGAGAAACTAGGTGAATATCCGCCCTGCAGCACACTGGTCTATGTCGCAGCCCTGGCTTCACCCGAACTCAAAGTGGAGCTGGATGCCTGGGCAATTCGTACTGAAACGTCATGACCGACCTGCAAGATCTACAAATCGATCACCTGGTGATCGCTGCTCATCGCCTTGAGGCTGGTGTTGATTACATCAATAACACACTGAGTGTGCGAATGCAACCCGGCGGTGTGCATACCAGCATGGGAACACATAATGCACTCCTCAAGCTTGGCGAACGACAATACCTGGAAGTGATCGCTCCAGATCCAAGTGTTTCCAACCCAAACAGACCGCGCTGGTTCGGTTTGGATTCTCTTAAATCATATTCGCCTCCCAGGCTTATCACCTGGGTGGTTAGAACCCCGAATATCCATAATGCAATACTCTCGAGCAGGGAATCGATCGGCCGAATTGAGTCA
>MGNL01000169.1:2255-6578 GCA_001796785.1 Chloroflexi bacterium RBG_16_51_16
AAGCCCACCACCAACTGCAGGAAAGGATCTTCGCTGTGTTTGAATCGCTCGGCATCCATGGACTTCTTTCGGTATTCCCATTGACCACGGATGAGCAACCCTATTTAGACGCCTATATTGAGACACCCGGTGGATTGAAGAATATTTCTGGTAGGATCGTCTGAATCATTCCTCACCGGCCAGTAGTTTGATCCTCTCCCATGGCTTGAGGCTTTCATCTTCTGCCATCAAACTCTTCAATTGATACATTTCATCCCGCAGAGCGGCGGCCCGCTCGAATTCAAGATTTTTAGCAGCGTCCTTCATTTGTTTCTCGAGCTCATTGACGATCTTCTGCATTTCATTCCGAGGTATACCGCCTGGAGCCTGGGTTCGATATTCACCTTTCTGCTCAGCAATCACCTTTTGGGATAGCTCCTCGGTAAGATCGTGGATGGCTTTATGGATGCTCACAGGCGTGATGTTGTGCTCCTGGTTGTATTTGATCTGTTTGACACGGCGGCGTTCGGTCTCATCAATAGCATGCCTCATTGAATCCGTAACCTTGTCGGCATACATGATGACCTTGCCATTGACATTTCTGGCTGCGCGGCCGATGGTCTGGATGAGGGCTGTCGCTGAGCGGAGGAAACCCTCTTTATCCGCATCCAATATCGCGATCAGGGATACCTCCGGCAGGTCCAGGCCTTCTCTTAACAAGTTGATGCCGACGATCACATCGAAGACACCTAATCGCAGATCCCGCAGCAGTCCAACGCGCTCCAGGGTCTCGATCTCGGAATGCAAATAATGCACCTTGAGACCCAATTCCATGAGGTAATCCGACAGGTCCTCCGCCATACGCTTGGTCAGCGTGGTGATGAGGACGCGTTCACCATTTTCCACCCTGCTCCTGGCTTCACCCACCAGGTTATCCACTTGTCCCTGAGTGGGTCGTACTTCCACCTGGGGATCGACAAGCCCGGTTGGTCGGATGATCTGCTCGACCACTTTTTCCGCGTGTTCCAGTTCATACGGACCGGGAGTCGCTGAGGTGTAAATGGTCTGTCCCATAACCTGTTCAAATTCCTGGAACTTTAACGGTCGATTATCCAAGGCGCTCGGCAAACGAAAACCGTATTCCACCAGGGTCTCCTTGCGTGAGCGATCGCCGTTATACATCCCGCGGATTTGGGGAACGGACATGTGGCTCTCATCCAACACCAGCAGGTAATCGCTGGGCAGAAAGTCGATCATCGTCCAGGGATGCGTACCCGGTGCACGACCATCCAAATGCCGGGAATAGTTTTCAATCCCTGAGCAGTAACCCACTTCTTTTAACATTTCGAGGTCGTAGCGAGCTCTCTGCTCGAGCCTTTGCGCCTCCAGGTGTTTACCGGTTTCTTTAAAGAACTTCAAACGCTCTTCAAGCTCAGTTTCGATCCTGGCCAGTGACTCCTTCATTCGATCGGAATCGGTCAAGTACTGCTTGGCCGGGAAAATGGATATCTCACCAGGTTCCTCCACGATTTCACCGGTCAAAGGATGGAAGACCATTACACGTTCAACTTCATCCCCGAAAAAAGTGACCCGAAATCCCTTTTTATCATCGTAAGCGGGAATGATCTCCAAGGTATCACCTCGAATGCGAAACGTCCCGGGGCGCAGGTCCAGATCATTACGCTGGTATTGTGATTCGATCAACTGACGCAGGAGCGCATTCCGACGATAAATTTCACCAACCTTGAGGGTAACGATCCCTTTTCCAAATTCCTCCGGGCTGCCCAAACCATAGATGCAAGAAACCGATGCGACGATGATCACATCCCGCCGTGAAACCAAAGCTGCTGTAGCGGCCAGCCGCATTCTTTCGATCTCTTCGTTGATATCTGTTTCTTTTTCGATATAGAGATCATGACGAGGAACATAAGCCTCGGGCTGGTAATAATCGTAGTAGGAGACGAAATAGGAGACGGCATTCTCCGGGAAAAATTCCTTGAACTCAGCATACAACTGAGCTGCGAGGGTTTTATTATGTGCCATGACCAGGGCTGGCATCTGGACCTGCTGGATGACCGACGCGATCGTAAATGTCTTCCCTGTACCGGTCGCGCCGAGCAACACCTGATGGCGCAAGCCTTTCTGAATACCGTCCACAAGGTCGCGGATCGCGTCGGGCTGATCGCCGGTTGCCTGGAATGGAGCTTGAAGGTTAAATTTCATCTTTTTTATTATAGGAACGCGTGTTCTAATTTTACTCGAATCGAGTGTAAATGACTAGAATCACAGGAAAGTTGAAGCGGAGATTATAATCCGCTGGTGTTAATCCCAAGGCGGAATTTGTGACAAGATTATTCTCTAAACTGCGAGAGATCTATACCAAACTGGAATTCCCAACCTGGTCTGTTCCGTTGGTTTTTCTGGGGGTAAGTATTCTCTCCTTCGGTCTGGTGATACCAGACCTGGGATTTTATATGGATGATTGGTCCTACGTATTTTATACAAAAATCCTGGGATCAACTGGTTTGCAGGAAATGCTGCTTTATGACAGCCGACCTTTTGCTGCCTGGTTGTATGTGCCCGCTTTTCAACTATTTGGATTTAATCCTTTAAACTGGCAAATCGCGATCCTGATCCTGCGTTGGGCAACCGCGGTCATATTCTGGCTCACTCTGGATCTGATCTGGCCGCATAGATTATTGGAAACAACAACAGTTGGATTACTGTTTGTCATTTATCCATTTTTTATGTTCCAACCCGCGGCTTTGGGTTCGACGCACCACTGGGCAGGTTTTTTACTTTTTGGATTATCTCTCTGGCTTATGGTTCTCGCCGTCAGAAAACCCATGCATGCCGTTTGGATGACAGGTTTGGCTTTACTCCTGGAGGGATTTCATTTATTTACCAGTGAATATTTTTCAGGACTGGAGCTTTTAAGGCCAGTTGTCCTTTGGATTATCCTTTCATCTGGTTTAAAGACAAAAGATGCCGGTAGATTGTTATGGATGCTCATCCTCCGATGGCTTCCTTATCTACTGGTGCTCGGATTATTCGCCTACTGGAGGGTTGCTCTCTTCGAAAATCCCCCGGGTGTGATCCGCAATGAACCGGTGATCCTTGACCAACTCATCCATGAACCTTTGACTGCGATTTTATTCATACTATCGTCATCCATCAAGGATGCGCTATCCGTTTTGACTGTTGGGTGGCAGAAAGCCATGGATGTTTCGCTGCTTGATATGACATCCTCGTTCAACATTATTCGATCGATCGTTGGCACCTTCTCTTTCTTTATCGTAGTTGTATTTCTCAATAAACTCAAAACTGATAAACCCGTCGACAAACCGGGAGTCGGTTGGTCGAAACCTGCATTGGCAACCAGCCTGGTCGCATTATTGACCGCAGGGTTACCGTTCTGGCTGGTGGGTAGAACCATCTCAGAGAGCAAAAACCTGGAATCCGCTTCACGGGTGGGAATTCCCGCCATGTTCGGAGCTGCATTTTTAATGGGGTGGGTGATCCATACCCTGGTAACTGAACGGATCAAGCGGGTAGTGGTGTTGTCTGTCTTAGTTGCCGTAGCGATCAACTTCCACCTTGCGAATGCACGCGGTTTTCGATTTTCGTGGGAAAAACAAACCCGGTTTTACCAGGAATTAATATGGCGTGCACCTGTTATCGAGTCCGGTACTGCTATCATAACGGACCAGGAGGTGCTGCCCTATATGGGCGAATATGCCACCTCGTATGCCATCAATACCATTTACAATCCCGGCACCGTCGAGGCACCCCCCTACTGGTATTTTCCAATTTATTATTCCTATCCCGATATCAATTCGTTCTTACAAGGTATTCCCATCGAGTATGAAAAGTTTACGATGAAATTTACCGGGGTGAGCACAGACAGCCTGGTCATCGCATTCGAACCAGGATTGGATCAATGCCTGTGGGTATTGCGCCCGGAGGACGCCAACCTGCGATTAGTTAGTGAAGACCTGCGTCGATTAAGTGCGATCTCCGCCATCGACCGAATCAGCCCTTTCGAGGACGGAGAAGTAGATCTTCCAAATGATATTTTCACCCGATCGAGGGATAAGGGCTGGTGTTACTATTATGAGAAGGGTGATCTAGCACGCCAATACGGCGAATGGGTGAGGGTAATCGAGTTATGGGAAGAAGCGATGAGTAATGGCATCCATCCCGGAAATGGATTTGAGTACATCCCGTTCATCGAAGCTTTTGGTCATGCCGGAAACTGGAACCAGGTGGCAGCCCTCACGAAGAGCGCTAAGAAAATCACCCAGGGATTGGAACCATCGCTCTGTACTGCCAGGGATAAATTAG
>MGNL01000170.1 GCA_001796785.1 Chloroflexi bacterium RBG_16_51_16
GTAATTGCTTAATAATCCAATCCCAAAAAAAATTGCATAAGCTCCCGGCATTTGAAAATCGTAAAGGTCGCGGTAAGGCTGACGGCCTTCAGCTCGCATGAGGAAGGATTCATAAAATAAAGGAGCCTCATCGTGGGTGATCGGCCAGTTAAGAGAGAGGATGGCTTCCAACACCAGAAAGCTGGCCAGTAAAACGACGAGCCCAATTTGTATCTTTCGCATTTGTTAAATTGCGGAGCTGATCGTGATATATGTTCCCGACTAATCGAACCCAGCCGCGTCCAATCTCATTCCCACTTCCATGTCTTAAGATCATCCATCACTTGATATGCCGTTAAATCCAATTGCAATGGCGTGATGGAAACATAACCCGCGGTTAATGCCCCAAAATCCGTACCATCCTCCGGCACACCGGTCGGCACTTCACCCCCGATCCAGTAATAGGGACGGCCTCGCGGATCCAACCGCTCATCTAGCACATCCCGATACACTCTCAATCCCTGGCGGGTTATCAGCAACCCCTTCAATTCGGATTCCTGGATGTAAGGAACATTGATATTAAGAAGTATCCCTTTCGGCAGCCCATCTTGAAGAACTTTCCTGACAATGCGCATGGCGACCGAAGCAGCTGTGGAATAATCCAATGCACCTTTAAACCCCTCCGGTGAATTAAGTGAAACAGCCACGCCGAACACGCCGCTGATGACAGCTTCCATGGCTGCAGTGACGGTCCCGGAGTAGGTGACATCATGGCTGATGTTGGCGTTTGGATTAATTCCGGAAACAACCACATCCACTGGTTTGGTCAGTCCAAGCAAGGGTAGCGCTACACAATCGGACGGAGCCCCGTCGGAGGCAAAACCAGGCGTCCCATCCGCCAGCTGAACCTCATGTACCCTCATCGGCCGGTCCAGTGTCTTGACGTGGCCGGAAGCTGACCAGTTGCGGTCCGGTGCAAAAACGGTCACCTCACCAAGCTGGCGCATGGATTGAGCCAACGCCAGCAGACCCGGGGCCTGGATGCCGTCGTCGTTCGTTACCAAAATATGCATGTTGTCCCTCTAATGAACTTCCAGCATGGATTTTTTCAAATTCACCAGGGCTTCCACCGGAGTGGGATCCACCCCATATGCCATGGCGAGATAATACGCCATGAAATCGCCGAATGTGATCAGGCTCCACATATGTGCAAGCGGTGACTTGCCCCGGGCATCGATCACATCCGTATTTAATCCCTCGAGCATATAGGTTTTTCGTGTGAGGTCGGAGCGCAGGCGGTTGCGCGGATGGTCGGACGGAGCGCGCAGGAACAGGGTCATCATGTGCGGGTTGAGGACCTCTTCCGGATGAAGCGTGCCGGCCAGGGCGTTGTGGTCAGCCTCCGGCAGGAATTCGAAATTCGCACCCGCCTTGGCTACTTCGTTGATCTGTCCCTTCCAACGGCGGGCAACAGGTGCAAGCAATCCCGCGCCCATGACTGTTACCCAGCGGCCCATCAGCTGACCGGCGTAGCGTTTGGCAGGATTATTGACAGCCGGGACATCCGGACGAAGATGCTGTTGAAAACTTCGCATCGTCTGGACAGCGTCTGCGAGGTCGTTAGCCGGATCGGGAATAAACCCCAGCCGTGCGAACATGGCGAGCAGCAGGCCGAATGAAAATCCTACCGCAGCGCGCGGCTGACCTTTGTGCATGAAGGTCCATAAGGGTGTATTTGTTTTTTGAGCGCGTTTTGCAAGTTCTCCGCCTGTAGACACGGCCACGATCCTGCATTGATTCTGTAGTCCAGTTTCGAACGCATCCAGCGTTTCTTCGGTGTTGCCGGAGTGGGACGAGGCAATGACGAGGGTCTCATTACCTGTGGCATAAGCGGGCAATCCATAATCCCGGTGGACGAGAACTGGTATCGTGCAGGTTTGCTGGACGTAGGCGGACAAGAGGTCGGCGCCGATCGCCGAACCACCCATGCCGGAAATCACGACCCTTTGTATTTCCCAACCACTGGGGAGGTCTTGCGTTAATCCATGTCCAAACGCGGCCGCCAGTTGATCAGGCAGCCGATCGATCTCAGAGAGCATATTCTCCTTATCGATCCGTTTAAAGTATTCAAGATCATCCAGGTTCATAATCAGAAACCATCCATTTGAATTTTCCTAATTTTACGTTAGTCTCGATGAAACAGGTGAACGATCGGCGATGAATCATCGATAATGCTGGGTACTATTATTAAAAATAAAAAACGGCGGGCTCCACGAGGCCCGCCTGAGGATTACTGGCCTTTGACCAGTTTAGATAAGAATTTTCCCGGCTGCAACTTTTGGGTAACCTCTTTCAGCCGCGGCATTGAGAGGATGATGATGCTGATATTATCGTGACCACCGCGCTGGTTCGCCATTTCCACCAGGGTTTCGGCGGCAGTCTTGAAGTCTCGGTTTGAACGTACCGTATTTAGGATCGTTTCATCCTCCACCAGGTCGGTTAAGCCGTCGCTGCATACGAGCAGGGTGTCACCCGCGAGCAGTTCAAAACCCTGGTTTTGAATGGCATCTTCGTCCGATTCGTTACCCTCGAGGAACATGCGGAAATCGACCTCAGGTAACTGAACTGAACCCAAATGCCTGCGGATGACGTGCACATTTGGATGGTCATGAGCCTGTTTAGCATCCAGGATTCCCTTGTCCATTGCTTCCTGGATCCAGGTATGATCCTTGGTCAATTGGCGAATATGATTTCCACGCAGAAGATAAACGCGCGAATCCCCCACATGCGCTGTAAATAACCTGTTTTCGATCACCCAGGCACAGGCACAGGTTGCTCCCATGCCCTGCTGCTCGGACTTGCCTGCAGAGTGTGCGGCGATGGCCTGGCTGGCATCCTCGATGGCTGCCTCTAATATTTTTAATGGCTTGCGGGGGGTGCTTTGTGCAACCCCCTGGCTGATGTAGTTAACGGCGATTTCAGCCGCCACTTCACCAGCTCGGTGACCGCCGATGCCATCACAAACCACGGCGAACACAACCGGACGCGGATCTTCCTTGCTTACATGGTATGAGGACACGGAGTATCTGTCCTCATTATTTTTACCCGTCAGTCCTGGATGGCTGATCGCCGCTATGTGAAGATGAGCTAATGAAGAACGGATCATGCTTCTGGTTTCTGAAACTCGATGACAGGCTCAGAAACGGGTGGAGAATTGCGTAAAATAAATCGGTAGAATAATCGGCCGAAGTGTACCATATCGCCGTGCACCAGCCGATAGCCCTCAAGTGGGACTGGCTCATAATTTACCCAGGTTCCGGCGATGGAATTATTATCCAGTAGTAAAAATGAACCATCCTCAAGTCTCTTAAGACGGGCGTGTAGTGGGGATAAGGATGGATCATCCAATACCTGGTTGCATTGCACTGGATCTGTACCAAAATTAATCTCTCTCTCAAATAAGGCCAGGGGTTTGTCTGTCGCCGGGGATCCGTCTGGAGCGAGGCGCATAAGCGTGGCGGGTGCGGTATCAAGGCGCGGCTTGGATTCCGTTTTATCTTTTCCTGCTGCCTGTTTTCGCTTCAGCTTGTCCTTGGTAGTCGGGACGGGCAAAGTCGTGTCTGCTGCGACCGGCTGGGTCAGCGGGTCTCGGTCGGCCAGGCGGGCAGCGCGTGCTTTCCGCAAGGAGGGAAAACGCAAACGACCGGTCAGAAGGATCGCCAAAAGGGCGAAGGCTGCGATAGCGATTGCGCCAATGGTGATAGGCTGGCGGTAACGGGCGAGCAACACGGCTGGACCTCGAGGCGGCTGAATGACCGTCACCGTTACAGGGATGCTGGTACTGGATTTGCTCATCCCGAGACTGTCCACCACTTCCACATATACCGAATGTTCGCCGCTGGTCGCATACCCGGAGAGATCCCAGGTGAAATGATCAAAGGGGTCACTCGCATTTTCATCAGCCACCTGTCCATCGATGTAAAGAGTGGTGCGCACAAGAGGACGTGGATGCTGATCTGGAAATTCCACAATAATATCCAATTCCTGCTGTTCGGGCAGGAGTACTTTCGTATTGAAGGGATCTTCAGCGGATGCCTGGCGTGTGATCTGCAAAGGCGCGGAAACGAGGATCGGGTTGGGAGGCTGTACATCCAGGTCGAAGCTGTGTTCCTGGGATTGGATCACACCCGAAGACAGATCCACCTGAACCCGCAGGCTGTGCTCGCCAGCGGATTTAATAGCGGAGGCATAGGAGAGCGAATATACACGCCTGAGGGGAGAAAAATAGGTTTCAGGATCTGGAAAAGATTCCAACCCGGAAAACAGGAACAGACTGCCGCCGGTCTCCAGGGCTAATGAATTGAACGCGGCTGCGCTGGTCGTGGTGCCATACAGGTCTCCGTCCACAAACCACACAAAGACCCGAACCTTATTGTCGCGGGCGTGTTGGATGTACTGCTGGATTTCCGAAACGATATTCGGATCGTCCATGTGGGATGTTATGAACAGTACGGCGCGTTTCATACCGACCCTGGGAGTTTGGCCGGCAGCGGTATCGATGGCGATGGATAGAGACTGGAGATTGGGAGTCGCGGCTCGAAAATCAGGTTTGAAAGAACCAAAGCCAGTCAGGAAGTCTACAGGCCCGGCGTGGTTGATGACCGGTCCTGTCTGAGATACTAGGCTGAGATCATCCGGCAGATCCGTGGGTCGGGTTTGCACCCAACCGCTTAATACCTGGACGATCCGATCATACCGGGACAATCCGCCGGGATCCCGGATATCCAATCCTTCGCTTTGATTCACACCTACCACGATCTGCAGTGGGACAGCCGTTTCACCCAGGGTCTGGGCGGGAAGATTTTGGCCGTCTTCGATTATCGTTACTACTTCTGGCTGGAGTCCGGATGCGAAAATGCCATTGGTATCGAAAACATCCAGGAACGCGGCAATGTTCGGGTAAGAACTTGTGACCGGAGGATAAAGGTCAGCGACCGCCTGAGTTTGGGCGCGCGCCATCCGTCCCTGAGCGATGACCAGGCTCAGGCCGACGGCCAGCAGGAGACATTTACGCATTCGATGAGCTGGGCGTGGGTTCGATACCTGCAGGTTTTGTGAGCCGGATATACGTGAGGGCCCAGGCGGATTGGACGTAGGCGGTAAGAATACCGCCAAGGACAATGACGAACGGCAGATAGACTACGAAACAAATCCCGGCGATCCAGATTGGCGTGCTTACATCACCGCTCGTAGCCGCGAGCCCAAGGAAGGCAAAGAAAATTATAGCAATGATCGGAAGAGCGATGACCAGGCCAAGGACGGCAGAACCGATCCAAAGGATCAGCGCCATGATGATAATGGTCCCGACATTCGATTTACATATGTCCCATCCCCGGCGGACACCTTCCATAATACCCAGGTTATCGATCACGATCGCCGCATTAGCCTGCTCAAGGATCGTCATTACTACCCAGGAAACCGGAATGAGTAAGCAGATTATCGGCAGCAGACACAAGAAACCGATCCCGGCTGTAAGCACGCCGAATAATATGATCGGTATGAACAAGGCGAAGAATATCAGACCAATGATTACAGATAAACCGAAGACCCGCCAGAAATAGGGGAAGCTTTCTCGGAAAAGGGTGCCAAATATCAATTTCTCAGCACCCTGATCAGCCTGGAAGGTGCCGCGGATCAAACCGATCCGACCGACAGTGCCAAGGAAGATGGTTAGGAGGATCAAGACAATAAATACCACCACAAAAACGATGATGATCCACCAATTTTGCTCTATCCAACGCCCTGCCTGCTCGAAAAACTGCTCAAATTGACGATTGAATTCAGGGTCTGTTGAGAAAGGTTCGCCTCCGTTGCCGCCGCCCCTTCCACTGCTACCACCTCCTCCGCTGCCTCCCCCGCCGCGCGAACAACCTGCGAAAATTCCGAATATCCACAAGATCTTATGTTTCCATATGATCTGCCAGGCTCGGGTCAATACTTCTCGGTAATCAAACGCCATGGTAACTCCTGAATGGTCACTCCCACTCTATCGTCGCGGGTGGTTTGCTTGTAATATCATACACTACTCGATTTATTCCGTCCACTTCGTTCACAATTCGGCTGGAGATGCGTGCCAAAAGTTCCTGCGGCAAGTGGGTCCAGTCTGCGGTCATGAAATCCTCGCTGGTTACGGCTCGCAAGACGATGACCTCCTGGTAGGTGCGCTGGTCTCCCATAACACCTACAGACCGCACAGGCAGCAAGATTGCGAATGCCTGGGCAACCTGGCCATCCTTGCCGAGATGTCCGGCTGAAGATAATTCGTCCAGGTATATATCATCCGCAGCCCTTAATCGTTCCAGGCGTTCCTGGGTAACTTCACCTATACAACGCACGGTGAGCCCGGGTCCGGGGAAAGGCTGCCTCCACACGATTTCAGTCGGCAAACCCAGGTGCTCGCCAACGAGCCGGACTTCATCTTTAAACAAGTACCGTAAAGGCTCGACGAGTTCGAAACTCATATCCTCTGGGAGACCACCCACGTTGTGGTGGCTCTTAATGCGTTCGGCTTTACTCCGATCCGCGGCGGACGACTCGATTACATCTGGATATACGGTGCCCTGGAGTAAAAATCGCGGCTTGCCCAGCGAATCAGCCTGGGATTCGAAAACGCGAATAAACAACTTCCCCACGATTTTTCGTTTGGTTTCTGGATCGGTTACACCTTGCAGTCCAGCCAGGAACTTGCTAGCTGCATCCACGGTGACCAGCTCAATGCCTATGTGGCTCCGAAAGTCCTGTGCCACCTGAAGCGCTTCGCCGTGACGCAGCAATCCGGTATCCACAAAGACCGCCGCCAGACGGTCACCGATGGCTTGATATGCGAGGGCGGCTGCAACGGTCGAATCTACACCTCCACTTACGGCTGCGAGGATCCGTTCCCCACCGACCTGGTTTCTAATCTGGGAAATGGCGGTTTCGCTGATCGATTTTGGCGTCCATTCGGGTGCGGCTCCGCAAATTTCGGTAACGAAATGGCCGAGGACGTGTCCGCCTCCGGGTGTATGTTGCACCTCCGGGTGGAACTGCACAGCGTAGTATTTTCTGGTGAGATCTGCCATGGCCGCGACCGGGCTGTTGGCAGACCTGGCAAGGATGATGAAATCTTTCGGCAGCCGGGTGATCCGGTCACCGTGGGACATCCACACGCGGGAAAGGTTTGAAAGGATCTTTTCTGGTGCCAGCAGTTCGATCTTGGCAGAACCATATTCGCGGTGGGTTGAAGGATCGACCTGCCCGCCCAGCGCGTGTGTCAACGCCTGCATTCCATAACAAATACCTAGGATCGGAAGGCCGCTGGTCAGGATAAATTTTTGAATGGAAGGCGCCCCGGGTGCATAGACGGAGGACGGGCCTCCCGAAAGAATAAAACCCTTGGGTTTTTGTGCAAGGATGATCTCCTGCGGTGCATCCCAGGGGTACAGCTCGCAGTAGACCTGCATCTCGCGAACACGCCTGGCTATCAATTGAGCGTATTGGGAACCGAAGTCCAATATGGCTATGGAGTCCATTTACTTTTAGAGGAAGCTAAATGTAATGACTGGAAATTTCGTATAAAAGATTTACCGAATCGCTCTGGTTTATGCCGATGGCAAATCATCGCAAAATTCAATATTGTTTCCTTCCATGGACCTAATACATGCAAGGGTTTCGATCGGTACTTTGAGAGGGTTTAATACCTCACGCCCGTGTTCGAAAGATTTTTCGATCAATGCACCAATGCCGACCACCTGCGACCCGGCGGCTTCGGCCAGCCGAACAAGCCCTAGGATCGTAGCACCGGATGCCAGGAAGTCGTCAATGATCAAGACCTTTTCATGATTGGCGAGAAATTCCGGGGATACGATCAGTTCTACCATGCGGCCTTTTGTATGCGATGGAGCAAGTGTAAGAAAGACCTGGTCCGGCATGGTGATGGGCTTTGTCTTGCGGGCGTATACGACCGGTATTCCAAGGTGAAAAGCAGTGGTTAGCGCAGGTGCGATGCCGGAGATTTCCGCAGTAAGCACTTTGGTGGCGCCCAGTTTCTCAAAACGCCTTGCAAATTCACGGCCGCAGCCGTCCATCAATACCGGATCAACCTGGTGGTTGACGAAGCTATCCACCTTCAAGATGCCATTCCCAAGATTTTGGCCTTCCTTACGAATTCGCTCCTTTAGATCCTTCACAAAGCCTCCGATCTTTACAAATGGATCTCGTTTTCATTTTACATCCAGCAATTCCAACCTGCCAGTGTTCTCGCCTATTAAATTAATAGCTTGCTGCTACTTTCGATTTAAAGGATCGCGATCACTCGAAGCGTAAAAACCCTTGATAAAGTCCACCTAATCACCTGTGTTAGAATTCTTCCCGTGAATCCGACACCAAAATTATTGTTAGCTTCGAATTCACCGAGACGGAAGAAGTTAATATCTCTTGGCAAGTGGATATTTACCATTTTTCCGGTAAACATTGACGAGAGCCGTTTCGAAAATGAAATGCCCGAAGAACACGTCCTGCGACTGGCACAAGCAAAAGCCTGGGCGGCTGTGAAGACCACTGGAAGCGACACGATCGTTCTGGGTGCTGACACCGTGGTGGTTGATGATCCCGATATCCTCGGTAAACCAAACTCGAGCGAGGATGCCGTCAACATGCTGCGCCGCTTGCGCGGCCGCGTTCACCAGGTGTATACCGGGATCGCATTGCTGAATATCCAGCAGGGCAAAATGGTTACCGATCTATGCATTACCGATGTCCCCATGCGCAGCTATACGGACGATGAGATAAACGCATATGTCTCCAGTGGGGATCCTCTTGACAAGGCTGGAGCGTATGCGATCCAGCATGCAGGTTTCCACCCGGTGGTTAACCTGCAGGGATGTTACGCCAGCGTGATGGGGCTTCCGCTCTGCCACATCGTGCGCACACTTCAAAGGATGCTCGTCCAGGCAGATCCCGGTGTGGCAAAAGCCTGTCAGGAGCATCTCAATTATCAGTGCCCTGTTTCGGAGTCGATCCTGAATTTCGAACGGGTGGGTTGAACAGGAAATTGAATGAATCAATTACGCAAGTCATTTCTCCTAATATTGATAATTATGCTAACCGGTTGTGGAATAGGTTCCAACGGAGGGCTTCCATTTTTCAATCCACCCAGCCAGCTGCCCAGCCCGGTAGCACAGATCACGCCGGCTCCGGACGCGCAGGCTGCCATCACAGCGTATCTGGAAGCTTTGAAAAACGACGATTTCACCTCGATGTATGCCATGCTTAGTAAGGCTAGCAAGGAGGCGATTACCGAAGAGGAGTTTACCAAACGCTATAAGGACGCCTTGGACAACATGAGCGCTGCGAGCCTGGAATATGAGGTGCTGTCCTCCCTGGTCACACCGTTTTCAGCTGAGTCGGCTTTCAGGGTAACTTACCACACCTCCCTCGTGGGAGACATCCAGCGCGAGATTTTGATGCGGTTGACAAATGAAAACGGGGATTGGAAAGTTCAGTGGGAGGATGGGTTGATCCTCCCCGAGCTTGCCGGCGGCAATCAACTCGCTATGGATTACAGCGTACCAGCCAGGGGTAATATCTATGATCGCGAAGGTCTGCCGCTGGTTGCCCAAACCGATGCCTTTGCATTTGGCATCATTCCTGGACAAATCTTTCTGGATACGGAAGGAACTTTAGTTGGAGAATTATCCCGCCTGTGCGGGTTCACGGCGGAGGGGATTCGTGCCGAGATCGCTAGCGCGGGACCCGACTGGTACCTGGGTATGTGCGAGGGAACACGTGAAGAGGCTTCGCGATTGGTGGCTCTCAACCCGAGCGGATTGGTGATCAACAGTTACAACTCCCGCTATTATTACGGCTCTGGCCTGGCCTCCCAGGTTACTGGATATACCCTATCTATTTCACCCGAACAATTGGATGAATATCGCCGGCTTGGATATCGCGGTGACGAACGCGTCGGTCAGGCAGGCATTGAAAAAGCTGCCGAAGATTACCTGGCAGGAAAACACGGTGGGAAGTTGTACGTGGTCGATCCTGCCGGGCAGATCGTGACCATCATTGCAGAGAGCAATCCAGAGCCGGCGGATTCCATTTACCTCACCCTTAATAAAAATTTGCAATTTTACACCGAACAGGTGCTGCAGGAATTCAGAGGAGCCGTTGTGGTGCTGGAGCGGGATACTGGCCGTGTCCTGGCTATGGCCTCCTCTCCGGGATTCGATCCAAACCTGTTCGAGGCGACCAATCCAAACAATTCAATCCTGCCTGATCTTCTGAACGACACGCGCCAGCCTCTGGTCAACCGGGCAGCCCAGGGACAGTACCCGCTCGGATCGGTGTTTAAGATCATAACCTTCTCCGCCGCTTTGGAGAGTGGATTGTATGAGAAGAATACCGAATATGATTGCCAGTATGAATTTAAGGAGCTCCCAGACCGAATCATGTACGACTGGACTTACGATCACTGCCAGGACGCCGTCCGCCGAGGCGAGTTCTGCGATGATTCATCAGAACTGCCCTCGGGCTTGCTGACGCTGCAGGAAGGGTTGATGCGTTCCTGCAACCCGTTATTCTGGCATATCGGATTGGATCTGTATAACTTCGATCGGCAGACTGACATCGCCAAAATGGCGCGCGCATTCGGTTTGGGGTCATCCACGGGCATGGAGCAAGTCGCAGAAGACTCCGGACAAATCCTGGATCCTGCCGGCCCGGTTGAGGCGACCAACCAGGCGATCGGGCAGGGAGATGTACTGGTCACACCTTTGCAGGTAGCCAGGTTCATCGCTGCGGTTGGAAACGGAGGTACGATCTACCGGCCACAGGTGATCGAGAAGATCCAACCGGTGGAAGGGGATCCGATCACCACTTTCAAACCTGAAGCTCAGGGCACGCTGCCATTGAGATCGGAAAACCTTGCGATCCTGCAGGAATCGCTGCGCTGGGTCGTCACTGGCAGCGGATCAAAACGGGGTACGGCGCAGTTCGCCCTGCGCGGACTGCACGTTCCGGTAGCCGGTAAAACAGGCACGGCTGAGTCTGGTTCAGGTGAGCCGCACGCATGGTTTGCCGGATATACCATGAACCAAGGTAACTCTGGTCTGCCGGATATCGCCATAGCAGTAATTGTTGAGAACATCGGGGAGGGTTCTGATTACGCAGCCCCGATCTTCCAAAGGGTGGTGGATGTCTACAATTCAGGCACACCACAAGGCTTGTTGTGGTTCGAGTCAACCTACGGCGTTTTGGATACCCCCACTCCGTTGGGAGGCATACCCAGGCCAACAGACAAGCCCGCCCGCGAGTGATCGGATCTGGTGAGCATGGGAGTCATATCCAGAATCCCGTTGCCGAAATGAATGAGGGGAATCCCAGTTCGAATTTGGATGGCTTGATCGTAAAAGCCCAATCTGGTTTCTTCACCGTGGAAACCGATCGAGGGATTTTTGTTTGTCAACTACGTGGTAAGTTAAAGAAAGACCACAGGCACCAGGGCGACCTTGCATCCGTGGGGGATCGCGTCCGCATCAGCATCCTGCCGGATCAGCGCGGGATGATCGAGGAGGTGGCGGAAAGGCACGGAGCGATCACGAGACTTGATCCCAGGCCGCAAGGTGAATATCAGCAGGTCCTGCTTGCCAACCTGGATCAAGCCGTATTTGTTTTTTCGTGCTCATACCCAACACCCAAATTGCGCATGCTCGACCGATATCTGGTTATCGCTGAAAAGCAGCGTATCCCGCCTGTAATTGTTGCCAACAAGATCGATCTCGTGGACGACCCGAGGCAGATCTTTGGGTTGTACGAACCAATAGGTTATCGGGTACTCTATACTTCCGCAAGGAACGGTTATGGTTTGGATGAATTTGAATCGGTCCTCAAGGGAAAGATCAGCACCCTCGCTGGTCCAAGCGGTGTCGGTAAGTCGAGCCTGTTGAACGCCATCCAACCCGGTCTTGATTTGGAAGTGGACGAAGTCAGCGCAGCCGTCCAAAAAGGCAAACATGCAACGGTCGTCAGGCAGCTGTTGCGGTTGACAAACGGAGGTTACATCTCCGATACTCCCGGCTGGCGGTCACTGGCTTTGTGGGATACCCAACCCGAGGAGATTGATGCCTATTTTCCAGAGCTGGCTCCCCTGGTGTCCGCTTGTCAATTCAGTGATTGCACACACAGCCATGAACCTGGTTGCGCGGTCCGGGCTGCGGTCAACGCTGGTACTGTCCACCCTCAGCGGTACGAATCATATTTGCGCCTGCGCTCGGGAGAAAAATAACAAAATATCACTCGCTGGTTTTTGGTTTCGATTCTAAAATGATCGAATTATTTTTCCAGGGTTGTTTTAGTAGAATTATCATTTGATATACAAATCATGAACAAGAACTGGGGCATGCTGGGGCAGGAATGGGCTGTGGAATTACTCCGCGGACAGATCGTACGCGAGCAAGTGCGGCATGCTTATTTATTCTGCGGGCCGCCAGGTGTGGGACGGCGAACACTAGCCTTGAAGTTGGCTCAAGCCCTGAATTGCACCGAATCAAAAGGAACTGGTGATCTGTGCGGTCAGTGCCGGGAGTGCCGCCAGATTGCGGCCGGAAGTCACCCGGACGTCAGATTGATCCAGACCGATGTTGAAGGCGGCACGATCAAAATTGAGCAGATCCGCGAATTGCGCCGGACCCTGGTCCTCAAGCCTTATCAAGCGAGCTACCGGGTTGCGATCCTGCCCCGTTTCCAGGAGGCGACCGATAATTCAGCCAACGCGTTACTAAAGACGCTTGAAGAAGCCCCGCCTCAGGTTGTCCTGATCCTGACAGCCGATCATCCCGAGCAATTGCTGCCCACCATCACTTCGCGGTGTGAGATTTTGCGTTTGAGGCCTTTATCATTTGAGGCACTTGAAGCTGAGTTGACAAACCGCGGGATCGCATCCGAGCAAGCGCCTTTGCTGGCTCATATCTCCGGGGGCAGACCTGGATCAGCAATCACGCTGGCTGAAGAAAACGGATGGATCGATCGCCGCCGGGAACAATTCGATGAGCAGTGGAAGCTGATCTCAGCAAATCGGGTGGAAAAGTTTGCGTTCGCTGAACAATTGTCGAAAGACAAGGGCGTGATGCGTCAATCCCTGCTGCTCTGGATTTCCTATTGGCGGGATGTGATGTTGCGCGCCACCGGTTCACGCATTCCAATATCTAATATTGACCGCCAGGGTGAGATCGAGTCATTGGCTCAAACCTTGAACTTGCGCGACGTTAAACGGGTGCTCCACCGCTTGGAAAATACCCTCGAGGGAATTGAGGCAAACGTTAATTCAAGATTAGCTGCCGAAGTACTTTTGTTGGATTGGCCTGTCCAATAATTCCTGATTACACTTTACGTTAATCATGGCGAACACATTCTGAATTTAGATAATCCTCATAACTCTATATTCAGAAAGGCAGCGCATGATTTTGTTCCATCCTTTCCCGCATAATTGAAATAATAATATGGGTATGAGGAAGAAAGGAATTTTAAAATGACACTCGAATCGATCGTGGTATGGGTAATTGTCGGCGGCATTGCCGGCTTGCTGGCCCAGTCGTTGATGGGTGGAGGCTTTGGATGCATCGGAACAGTACTGATCGGCATCCTCGGGGCCTTCATAGGTGGATGGCTGTTGGGAACCCTGGGTGTATCGGTAGGCAGTGGACTGGTCAATGATATCATCGTCGCTTTCATAGGCGCGGTGGTGCTGTTGTTCGTGATACGGCTCTTCCGCAGGGCGTGATCCCCTTCTTGTATTTGGGCAGACTTTTATCCGGAAGGTCTGCCCGCTTTTTTATCCTGGCTTTGGAGGAGAAAATGTGCCGCAGCATCAAACCCCTGAGAAAGATGGATCACCCTGCAACCGATCTAGAAATCCGCGAAGCCGCCCTGCAATATGTCCGCAAAGTCAGCGGGTTTCGCAAACCCTCCCAGGTAAATACGCTTGCATTTGATAAGGCTGTACAGCGTGTTGCCGAAGCGACCAGGGTGCTTATTGAAAGCATTCAACCCGGGCATGCGCTATCCGACTACGTTCCCGAGCCTGAGAGTTATCGATGAAATCAGCCCGCTCTACAAAGATGCGGTTCAGGTTGAAAAGAAATCAACCAGCCTGATAAGGCACTTCAGTGATCACCATGCCGCGTTGATTTAATAACATGAACCGCAGCCAAAAGGCTGTCTGGGTGTGCAGCAAATTGTGCCACCACTGCTTGGGAACCAACTGCGGCACAACGATGGTCACCCGATCGCCTGGCTGTAATACGTCGCCGATTTCATTCACGTATTCCAAAAATGGTTCGATAAATGTCCGGTAGGGGGATTCGATGACGACGAGCCGGATTCCTCTGCCCCACAATTTCCACTTCTCTTCCAGTTCCAGCCGCTGTTGCTGATCGATCGAGATGTGCACTGCGGTTACATCATCGGATAACGATAAAGCGTAATCCAGGGCCTTCAGCGAACCGCGATGAATTCCTGATACTGGCAGTAACACCCGGTGCCGCCGGGAAGGAGGCGGTTCCCCGTACTTTTCCAATGACAGATCCCGCGCCAATTCTTGGTAATGGCGATGGATGGCGAATAACGCAAGAACTATCGTCGGCAGGATGAGAACAATGATCCAGGCACCGTCCCTGAATTTGGCGACCGCAAAGACGACCGTGACCACAGCTGTACATACAGCCCCAAATCCATTGATTATCAACTTGGTCTGCCAGCCGGATTCATAACGCAAGGTTGAACCTTGCTCACGGATTTCGACTCCTTTGGCCAGGTGCCCGATCTTCCACCAACGGCGGGCCATCCCAATTTGCGACAGCGTGAAGGACAGGAATACGCCAATCGCCCAAAGCGGGATCAATGCGGTCACACTGGCTTGGAAAAGAAATACAAGCAGGGAGGCGACGGCTCCCAGAGCAATGATCCCCCTGGAATAGACCAGCCGACTTCCGCGGTAGGCGAGCTGACGCGGCAAGAAACCGTCCGCAGCCTGGATCGCAGCCAACCGGGGAAATCCCGCAAAAGCGGTATTTGTTGCGAGGACCAGAATGATGGTCGTACCGGCAACAATGGAAAGATATAAAATGCCGCGATTTCCAAATATAGTCCTGGCAAGTTGGGAGATGACCGTTTCGGTTTCAGACGGGACAGCGCCAATTATGCCCAACAGATAGGTGATACCGAGGTACAGGATGCCCAGAATTGCGGACATCCAGAGCATGGTAATACCTGCATTATGACTACGCGGTTCTTTGAATGCTGTAACTCCGTTGGAAATACACTCGATACCCGTAAGCGCTGTTGTACCGCTGGCGAATGCCTTGAGGAGCAAGAAGAGAGTAAAAGGCTGGGCACCATGAAGCATTTCGATTGGAGGTGGATTCGTAACTACACTGAGGTTACCCATGACATAACGCACGAATCCAATCAGCACCGCCAGGAATGTGGTTGTGAGGAAAAAATAAGTGGGTACGACAAAAACGGCTCCTGCCTCTTTAACCCCTCGCAGGTTGGCAATCAAGATCAAGATTAGGAGACCAATGGCGACCCATACCCGAATTGGAAGCAGGGAAGGATAGGCGGAAACGATCTGGGCTGCAGCAGATGAAACGGCTACAGCAGCTAATAGTACATAATCTATGAGAAGGGCGACACCGGCGACCTGGGCTTGGATCTCGCCAAGGTTATCCCTCGCGACGATATAAGCACCTCCACCTCCCGGGTAAGCGTGAATGGTTTGTAAGTAGGAAATCGAGACAATTGCAAGGAGAATCGTTACTGCAATGGCGATCGGAAATGTAAAACCAAACGCGGCCGTACCTGCTGCCGCCAGCACGACCAGAGTCTCTTGGGGGGCATATGCGACCGAGGAAAGCGCATCTCCGGCGAATAATGCCAACCCGACTGCTTTACCCACGGTTTGGTGAGGTGCATCCGCTGAGGGAAGCGGTCGGCCGATAAACCAGTTGCGCCAGGAGCGCGGTGGTCCGCTCCTGGGTGCCCGATTCTGGGTGAGGAAACCCTCATCCGGATCTAATATATCGCCGACAGGTGGTTGTTCCATCATTTCAAAACCGTCTCTTCAGATATTCCAAAAATCAACGCGCTTCGGGTGTAATTAAACCCAGAGCGCGTTTATTAATTCCTTCTTCATGAAAAAGCCGCATGGTTAGCGGCAGATCTATCAAAAAATCTTCGACCAGATACAACATGGACGGTTAAGTATACACCTGATGCCATGCCCGGTTTTCTTGATCATCTTGAGCGCCGCATGATCTTGGTTGTGATTTTCCGCCATAGTCGCTCCTAAAAGAATTATTATCAAAATACAAGCGGATCAGGGTCGAAATGCCTCCACGATTAATATTGGATTTGGGAACACTTTATGCCCGATCGGTGTATATGATTGAACCGTGTAAACCAGGTAACGGAGGATTTGATGCGATACCTAGCCCTATTAATTCCCATGACTCTTATGATTACCGCCTGCAATACTCCTTTTGCAGAGCGCCGAGATTCGGATCTTAATCACTACGAGACTGATATCCCAACTACTGTTAATGATGATCAATCCATTCAGTCCATCGCCGATTGCCCGGTTACAAAAAATGGTGCGTCGTCCCTTGTTCCAACTACAACGGGAATGAGTATGTTGCCGGGTCAATTTTGGTTTGGTACGGACAAACTATGGACCTCTCTGCCTGAGTCTGGCGAGTGGACAGGACTGCCGCTTTCCGGTGAGGGTTATTCACAAAAGACTTTCTGGTGGAGCGAGGGCTATTCGGCGGTGGATGAACCTGAGCCCGACCTCAGGGTAACCGGTGTCCGGCTTGATATACCTGCGATGAAGTTACATGCCTCAATTGCGACCCATGCTATGAATACAGACATTGGTTCTGCGATGCTCGTAGGTGTTGTCCTCCCATTATCCGGTTGTTGGTAGATCACCGGACGATATAAAGACGGCTCGTTGAGGTATGTTATCTGGATATCGTAAGTGGGTATTCTTGCTGATTATCTTCATATTAAATCCAGTAATTTGACACCAGTGAAGGTTGGGAAAACTCCTCAATAAAGCGGATGATGTATACTCCGCCACAGGCTACATTATTTATTCAAAACAGCTCAAGTCAGCAACCGGTGGAGGAAATCATGAAAGGCAATGAAAAAGTCATCTCGCTCTTGAATTCCGTCCTGGCGGATGAATTATCCGCCATAAGTCAATACATGGTCCATTCAGAGATGTGCGCTAATTGGGAGTACAAGCACCTGCATGAAGCTATCGAGAAGCGCGCCATCGATGAAATGAAGCATGCGGAACGCGTGATCGCCCGCATCCTCTTCCTGGAAGGGATGCCGGTCGTCAGCAAACCGGGCAAGATCAACATTGGTGAAAATGTTGAGGCGCAGTTAAAGAATGACCTGGCCGGGGAAACTCAAGCTATCAAGGATTACAACGAGAACATCCGCCAGTGTCTGGACCTGGGTGACAATGGCACACGCGAGCTCTTCGAATCCAATCTTAAAGACGAAGAAGGACACCTGGATTGGCTGGAGGCTCAGCTGGATCAGATCGGCCAGATGGGATTGCAGAATTACCTTCTATCGCAGGCTGAGTAACAGCCATCAGCCAATCGCTTCCTTCAACCGCCGGGCAAGCTTTCCAAAGTGGGGTGTGTAACGGATATCGTCGTTGCGCGGCCGCGGGATATCCACGGTCAGCTCAAGTTTGACCTTGCCGGGGCGGGGTGTCAATACCAGCACGCGGTCCGCGAGGAAAAGAGATTCATTGATGGAATGCGTGACCATGATCACGGTCTTTTGTTGCGCCTGCCAGAGGCGTGACAATTCCGTCCACATCCGTTCCCGCGTCAGTGCATCGAGTGAACCAAAGGGCTCATCCAGGAGAAGCAGGTCTGGATCGTGAATGAGGGCGCGGGCCAAAGCGACCCGCTGCGCCATCCCTCCGGATAAATCCCGCGGCCAGGAATCTTCAAACCCGGTCAAACCAACCAAATCCACCATATCTCGGGCATTTTTACGCGCATGCACTTCGTCGACACCAGTGACTTCGAGGGGCAGCATAATGTTTTCGAGCACCGTGCGCCACGGCATCAAGTTGGCTTGCTGAAATACCATGCCGATCCTTGGCTGCTTCAATTCTGAAAACGAAATCTGTCCGGTGGATGCTGGCAGCAAGCCGGCAATCAATCGCAGGAGGGTTGTCTTACCTGATCCAGAGGGTCCAAGTACGCACAAAAATTCACGGGAATGCACATTGAACGAGACATCTTCGAGCGCGCGCAAACCGCTATTCGAGTCTTTAAATACAATGCCCAGTTGTTGGATCCTGAGAATGACCGATGACATGTTACAAATGGTTTATGTGAGAAATTGAGTTGCGAGATCGATAAATATGAACATCGATATGAATTTCATCACGGGATGAATTGATTCGTGAACGCTCTGCTTACATCCAATTCAACAGATATCAATCCGGCCCTTAACAGAACATCATGCATATTTTTCCACGCCTGGGGATCGGATTCACCGAGGTGGTCGGTTTTCCATAATTCGATGGAAGCAGCCAATACCTGTTTTTGAACTTCCGGATCCAATTCTGAAAGATTGGGTATATAGGGTTTGCATGCCTCCAGGGCTGGTTCAGGGCTGGCGAGAGTATCCGCCAGGCCTTTGAGGAATGCACCGACAAACGCGCGCACCAGTTCAGGTTTTTCGGAAATGGTCTTCTCATTTGTTAGGATTCCGTTCGATGCCAACCGGGCGAAATCAGCAACCCGAATCTCATTTAACTCATACCCAAGTGCGCGAAGTTGGATGGGTTCATTGGCTGTGTACACCACCACGGCTTGCTCCTGGTCCGTCGCCAACGCTTCTACCTGGTTGAATCCGATTGAATCGAGGCTGACATCCGTGTCCTTCATTCCGGCTGAAAAGAGGAGCGCCTGCAACCCGACATAATTCGCACCGAACAAGCCCGGTAAACCGATCTTCTTGCCCACCAGATCCTGGGGGTTTCTTATACCCTCCGCAATCTTGGATACAACCGAAATTGGATATTGCTGAAACCATGCCGCCGCGTATACAACGGGGAGTCCCTGGGCACGTGCCAGGAGTACCTGCTCGCCCGATACAAGGGCGAAGGGCAGTTCGCCTGCGCCTACAAGAGCCACGCCATCCGTCTCAAAGGAGTAATCGAATTCAATTTCGACCCCGGCTTCTCTGAAATATCCCTTTTCGACCGCCACATAAAATGGAGCAAATTGGACATTTGGTATATAGCCCATCGGCAGACGGATTTGTACGGTCTGATCCGAACCGTCCTCCCCAGGTTTGACCTGCTGCCGATCCGGTCCTGGCCAACGACAAGAGGTCAATCCAAACAGCAATAACATGGTTAAAGAGGCAATTTTACGCAACATACTTGTTTCTCCACGAGAACATCTATTGGTAGCCACGCCTGTTTCCTGAGATCAATCCATGATCTTATTCAAATCTGATGAACAGCAACGCATCAGCAGACAATACGACACAGTCCATTCGACTAAAGGCTACCACGCCTCCACTCCTGCCAGCCCAGTGTTTGGTGTTCGATCCAGGCTACGATTCCATACAATCCGAGCGCCAGCGAGATCAGGGTGAACACCGCCACGAATACCAGCGCGGTATCGTACTGACCGCGCCCGACATTGACCAGAAATCCCAGCCCGCGGTCTGCGCCGACGAGTTCACCCACCACCGCGCCGATGACCGAGAGCGTTGCGCCGATCCGCAATCCTCCCAGGAATACCGGCAGGGCGGCTGGGATTTCCAACTTCCACAGGATCTGCCACCGCGAAGCACGCAGGGAGTGCATCAGATCATGCAGGGCGACCGGCACAGCCCGCACACCCACAACGGTGTTGACCAAAATTGGAAAAAACACGATCAGGGAGCAGATAAAAACCTTGGAGGACATCCCCGGCCCAAGCCAAATCACCAACAGGGGGGCAATGGCAACGATGGGTATGGCCTGGCTCGCCACAAGATAAGGTGAAAGTGCGCGTTCGAGGCGCGGCGACCTCGCGATGCGATAGCCAAGGAAGGTAGCCGCGAGGGAACCGATTAACAAGCCGAGCATAATTTCGATCAGGGTGATGCTGCCGTGATACAAGAGGCTGCCGTTCAACAGGCTCTGAGTAAAACGAGTCCAGACAACATCCAGGGAAGGGAAAATAAATGCAGGCAAATCGAGCCAGGTGCTCAGGCTCTGCCAAATAACAAGAAAGCCTGCGAGAGGCAGCAGCCATTCGAGCACCCTCAGAAAAGATTTTAAGAATGGTTTCATCGCAGGATCAGTTCGTGATCATCGATATAAATAAAATACCTCGCATCTTTTACCTGCGAGGCATCTCGGCGTGCAAACGGTGTTGCACCCGGCTGGCAGAATCAGCACCGCGTACCGCTTTGGAATCCAGGCGGGTCTGAGGCTGCGAAAAAAAACCGAAAACAATTTCGTTTTCGGGGGCAACCGGCAATTTCAGACCCGTAAGGATCTGCCGCCACCTTCTTCTATCCAGACTGTCACTGTCGGCTCCGGAGTTCCACCGGATCCTGCGCTCCTAAAAGCGATGTAGGCATCGCGCTGCGAACGCTCGTGGGCTTTACCACCGATCGGGAATTTCACCCTGCCCCGAAGGTTTATATTCAATTGTCAAAAATTATACCAAATTACCGATTTTGCACTTCCAAGCTGATTTCAACGATCATGCTTTAACGATGCATTCTACCGGGCAAACCGTTACGCAGTGAGGTGAATCATGATGGCCGACGCATTCCACGCAAGTCTCCTGGTTGATGACATACAGGGTGCCATCCCCCTCGCTAATGGATTCGGTTGGACATTCCGGGACACACGCGCCACAAGCGATGCATTCCTCATTGATCTTCATGGTCATGGGAATCTTCTCCTTTGTGAAAATTCCCACATAAATTAATCCATCCTGTGCCCTTCGTCAAATGACGAATGTCCAAAATTTGGGCGATTTTGTCATCTTATTGGATTAAGCCGAGCAATTTACCCACGCGTCCAAATATCTCGAGGACCCGCTCCAATTGTTCATCGGTGTGAGTTGCCATGTAGGAGGTGCGCAGGAGCTGCTGGCCTTGCGGAACTGCCGGTGAAAGGATGGGATTAACGAATACACCGTTGTCGAATAATGATTTCCAGGCCAGGAGCGTTCGCGTATCATCTCCGATCAGGATCGGAATGATGGGTGTAACCGTCTTGCCGATATCAAATCCCAATCCTCGGAGACCCGCCCGCATCCGATCCGCGATTTGAGTTAATCGTTGTACGCGCTCCGGTTCCTCGCGCATGATCTTGAGGGACGCCAGGGCTGCGGCGGCATTCGCTGCAGGGATGCTGGCGCTGAAGATCAGGGATCGGGCGAAATGTTTGATGTAATGGATGACATCCTCATCCCCTGCGATAAAGCCGCCCAGCGAAGCAAACGACTTGCTGAAAGTCGACATGATCAGGTCCACCTCACTGGTCAAATTGAAATGCGCGGCCGTGCCGCGTCCGCCGCCCAGCACACCCGTTGCATGGGCATCGTCTACCATCAAGCGTGCCCCGTATTTACGACACAAAGGGACGAGTTCGGGCAGAGGTGCGAGATCACCTCCCATGCTGTAAAGTCCATCTACCACCACCAGGGCTCCGCTTTCCTTGGGTACATTCTTCAAGATCCTCTCCAGGTCCTTCATGTCATTATGTTTGTATCGCTTGGTCTCACCCCACGCCAGCCGCGCACCATCCACGATGCTTGCATGATCATCCTTATCCAGGATGATCACGTCACCCCTTCCAACCAGCGCACTGATCGTCCCGAGGTTGGTCTGCATCCCGGTCGAGAAAACGAGTGCCGCCGGCTTGCCCACCCACTCTGCCAGTTCGCGTTCGAGCTGTTCATGCAGTTCCAGGGTGCCGTTGAGAAAACGGGAACCGGTGCAGCTTGTGCCGAATCGCTGGATGGCTTCGATGGCTGCCTGCCGGACGCGCGGGTCAGTTGTCAAACCGAGATAATTGTTGGAGCCGCACATGATCAGGCGATGGTTGTGGAACACCGCCTCGGTCCCCTCACTCTCGGTCATCGGGATGAAATAAGGATAGAGACCGGTCTTCATGGCCTCCTTAGCGGCGGTAAATTCCAGGCTCTTGGCGAATATATCCATATCAACACCTCTTTCCAGCTGATACCGTTGTTATGATTGGTTGTTCGAATGTTTATTTAAGAATTGAGCTTGCTGTTTTTCGATTGTCCTGAACGGCGTGCATTCGCGATCATGGTGTCCAAAATGGGGTAGACACCATCTCCGAATAAGCTAACCAGGCGATAGATCAACTTGTTTTCCAAGCCGGGAATGATTACGTATCTGCCGCGCTGAACACCCCGAATAATTTCCTGTGCAACAACCTGTGGGGATAATACTTTCGCAGTGCCGGTCAACGCCTTGGTTTCAAAGGGTTTGAACTTGTTCTCGTACGCAAGTTGAGGTGTATCGGTGTCAGGTGGGAAGGCAATGGATACGCCTATGCCGAGCGGTTTTAATTCGGAACGCAGTACATCCGAGAAACCGCGCACGGCATATTTGGATGCGCCGTAAGCTGAATAACCATAAACGCCGATAAATCCCGCCGTCGAGCTGATATTTACAATGTACCCTGAACGGCGGGCGATCATCCCTTGCATAACCGCCTTGATAACATGGACGGTTCCAAGGTAGTTGATCTCGATCATTTCGTGGAAAATCTCAATCGGTATATCCTGCACATAACCAGGATGAGTAACACCCGCCGAATTGATAATCAGGTCAGGCAGGCCGCGTTCCGCCTCGATTTTTTTTATTGCAGATTCAACCTGTGTCCAATCCGATACATCCGCAGCGATCTTACGGTGATCTGTGGGGTTGTTCAATTGCTTAATTGCGTTCGATAATTCAGAATCACGCCGCGCCAGCAGCCAGAGCCGCGCACCCATTTGAGATAAGACCTGCGCCAGTGCCAGCCCGATCCCGCTAGAACCGCCGGTTATCAGGACTATTTTCTGCTGGAAAGATTGAATGCCTTTGCCCATCTCTGCTATACCTTTAATGAATCTGACAACCCTTTTAGAGTAAAAGGGTTACACCTTTTTACTCACCTTACCATCATTGTGATAGATGGGATGGTTCCTTTAGGAAGTATGTCTAATTTCTTCGATAATTTCTCCGAGTTCTGATTACACCATAAAACAGGACGAATTATTTAAGAATAGCTCCGAATCATCCCGGTTATCGATTATTGGCGAGGGTTCACAAAGAAAAAGACAGGCATATGATCTGCCTGTCTTGTATTGATTATGCTCGCTCCTAAAATCAGCGATTTGCTTCCAAACCTTGGCGGATCCGAATTTGTTTTATGTAATCGCGAACCAGTTGCGGCGGGTGTGGATTACTGCCGCCCATGATCAGGTATCCCGGCGCCCAGAAGTCACCCGAGGGATTTTCTTTTTTTATTTTCCCAAAGGTCTGGAAGATTTTTTCATTGGTGTGTTGGCGCATCATGCGCATGACAAAACCGGGCGAGGTATTCGGTTGAACGTTAACCACCCATTGTAAATACTCGGGACGTACGGCCAGGGATTCAAGCCGCCAGCCAAATGATACACACACGTTTGGCAGCCACTCCGACAATTTATCCGCCAGGTCCCCGGTCAGGTAATGATGGGAGAACCTGGGTACGAACAAGCAGGCATACACCAGGTGATAGAGACCCGCTGTAACCGGTTCGAGGGTGATCTTCCGGGTTGCATCCGTCGTCGGGCTTAAGCGGGTGACATCGAACTCTGAAGATTTCCCAGACCCTTGTACCTGGCTGGAGGCGGGAGTTGATTTTACTCGGGAGCTCAGGGGTGATTTCTCAGGTTTTCCTTCGAGATTGAAAACCTGCGCATTGGAGAGGGGCGAAGCTTCCTTGGTTTCCCCGGTGCCTGCATCCTGTTTTTGTTCACGACGCGGCCACTGGATGCCCTGCCCATTTCGTCCCTCACCCGGCTGCGATATCGAAGGATCCGGTGAAGGAACATTGGTCAGGATCTCAGAGATGGGTGGCAGATCCACTCCGCTCTCATCAACCTCTTCGTCTTCAGAGAATTCAAAGGCAGATCTTAATTCCCCGGTTGGATGCCTGGGTGACATGCTGCTTGCCTTGTCCGATCCGAGTTCAAAATCCCTGGTGTTACTCTCCTCTTCGAGGTGAGTGAGTAGATCACTTGCTTGTGAACGAATGGTACTGAAGGGAGTTTCGGATTCGAACACGAGAGCCAGCTCTGATTCCGCGTTCAGGCGGG
>MGNL01000171.1 GCA_001796785.1 Chloroflexi bacterium RBG_16_51_16
GTTGAAGACCATGTCCCGCGTGGAGGCCAGCTGACGCATTTGTCCGTTCACCCGGCAGGTCACCACCGCGTCCGAGGGATCGAATTCGGTGTCGATCCACGGACCGAATGAGCAGAAGGTATCAAAACCCTTGGCCCGGGTCCACTGCCCGTCGATCTTCTGAAGGTCGCGGGCGGTGATGTCATTCCCTACCGTGTAGCCGAGAATGAAAGTCTTCGCCTCTTCGGCAGGGATGTGCCTGCCGCGTTTGCCCACCACCGCCACCAACTCCGCTTCGTGCTCGACCTGCTGCGATTGAGGTGGCAGGATGACCGTCTCACCGTGGGCGATGATCGCCGATGGGGGTTTCATAAAGATCAGCGGCACCTTGGGAACGTCGTTGCCCAACTCCTTGGCATGCTCCAGGTAATTGCGACCGACACAGATGATCTTTGTGGGTACAGTCGGTGCGACCAGCCTGACCTCTTTCACGGGTATCCTGGCTTCCTGACGTCGGTAATGCCCGAACAACTCTCCTTCGATCTCACCGACTTTCTCGTCCAAAAGCCAGCCGTATTTCGGAGGTTCGTCCTTGTATATGTAACGTATGATTCTCATAGTTTACCTTTGGTCGGTCTCCCGTTTTTATGGTACCGCCCGCGATTTAGTGGAAGTTTAACCGCCAACTTGCCAACTCGCAACCTGCGTCTTATAATGACAGGCGATCTTTGGGTTCAGTTGTCCCTCAACACACGGATTGTTGGATACGGATCACTTATCCCAAGGGCGCATAGCTCAGTTGGTTAGAGCGTGGCGCTTGCAGGCGCCAAGGTCAGGTTTACAATTGAATACCGAGATGGGCGCATAGCTCAGTTGGTTAGAGCGCTTCTCTTACACAGAAGAGGTCAGGGGTTCGAGTCCCTTTGCGCCCACTAAATCCTGCGGTGAATTGGTGGATAACAAGAGGAGAGCGCAAGTATGATCAAACATGATTTTAAATTGCAAATCAAAGCCCCACTGGCAAAAGTGTTCGCCTATGTCACGGACTTCAGAAACGCAGCGGAATGGCAAAATGGGATCATCGAATCCTCACAGACCCCGGATGGTCCCACTCAATTGGGATCCAAATTCAAAACCGTCCGCACCCTGTTCGGCCAACGTGTGGAAGCCGCGGGTGAGGTGACCGAGTTCGTCCCCAATAAGAAATTCGCCTTTAAAAGTACCTCCGGACCGATTCACTTTGGATTCGTCCAGACATTTGAGCCTGAAGCAGAAGGCACCCTTGTAAACTTATCGCTTGAGCTGGAAGCCGGTGGATTCTTCAAGCTCGCGGAAGGTGCCCTGGCGGGGAACGTCAAAAAGGAGTTCGAATCCCAAACGGAAAAATTGAAATCGATCCTGGAAGCTTAACTCGATTGACCTGAACGGAATATCATGGTTGGATAAAAGAACGGCATTCGCCGTTCTTTTATTTTTTTAGTGCTATTTTTCACTTGACCTTGCTTCCCTCTCGTCCTACAATTCCCCTCCTCCGATAATTTGTGTGACTACAAGCCTTTGAGAATCTGTCTAGGAGACTAACCATGTCCGATTTTCTCTTTCGCGGTTCACTCGCCAAAGTCGATCCCGATGTCTACGAATTGACCCAACTGGAAGCCGAGCGACAGGTCCGCAAGCTGATCCTTGTACCCTCCGAGACCAGTTCACCCCTGTCTGTGCGTGAGGCCCTGGGTTCGCACTTCCAGAATATTTATGCAGAAGGCTATCCTGACGAGGAATCGCGCTGGCTGACCGAGGCTGAGATATTGGACTATCCTGTCCGCCTGGCTCTTTACCGCCGCCACAGCGATCCGCGCTACTACAAGGGTGTCGAATATGCGGATGTGGTTGAAGCCCTCGCCCGCCGCCGGGCTGCCGAGGCATTCGCCGCCAACGGCCTGACCCCTGACGAGATCTATGTGAATGTGCAGGCCTTGTCCGGTGCGCCTGCCAATAATGCCGTCTATCACGCCCTGGTCGAACCGGGCAGCGTGGTCATGGGCATGAATCTTCTACACGGTGGACACCTGACCCATGGATCATCCGTGAATCGCTCGGGCAAGTATTACAAGGCAGTCCACTATGCCGTGGATTCGAACGAGAAGCTCAACTACGACCAGATCCGATCCCTGGCGCTTGAATCCAAACCCAAATTGATCATCGCCGGTTTCTCCTCGTACGCCTGGATCCCGGATTGGAAAAAATTCCGCCAAATTGCAGATGAGGTCGGCGCTTATTTCCTGGCCGACATCTCCCATATCGGCGGACTGGTTGCTGCGGGCGTCGTCGCTTCGCCGATCGGGCATGCGCATGTGATCATGTCCACCTCGCATAAGAGCCTCGGCGGCCCGCGGGGCGCCGTGCTCCTCACCACCGATCCCGCGATCGCAAAAAAGCTGGACAAGGCTGTCTTTCCAGGCGAGCAGGGTGGTCCGCATGTCAATGTGTTCGCTGCCCTGGCCGTCACCTTCAAGCTTGCACGCACCAAGCAATTCAAGCAGCTGCAGGAACAGACCATCAAGAACGCCCAGGCGATGGCGCACCAGTTCCAAAAACGGGGCATGCGCGTGCCGTTTGGCGGCACAGACTCGCATCTCGTCAACCTGGATGTGACCAGCTTCAAGGGTGAGGATGGCACAGCCTTGAACGGCGATCAGGCTGCCCGCATACTTGATCTGGTTGGTATTGTGGTTAACCGCAACACCATCCCCGGCGATAAGAATTCACTTGATCCAAGCGGCATCCGCCTGGGTACACCCTGGATCACCCAGCGCGGTTTCAATGAGGTTAAGACCCGCGAGCTGGCTGACATCCTCGTGGATGTCCTGCAGGCTTGCGCACCGCATTCGGTGGACACCCCCCACAAGGGGAAGCAGCGCCGAGCAAAGGTGGACTTTAACCTGCTGAACTCTGCCCGTTTGAAAGTGCGCAGCCTGGCCGAAAAAGCCGGCATCGATTTCAAACCGGGCACCCGCGGTTATCCTCATTTCTACTTCGCGGATGAAAAGCTGAAATCCGGCTTGTTCGAGCTCAGCGGATCGCGTGCGCGGCAATTCCTCGATTATGCCGTCTCCTCGGATTTGACCCCACTCAAAATTGGAGACACGCAGCCTACTAAACTGATCACACCCAAAGGACAGTTGCGCGGTGCATTGACCTATGTCAGCCCAGACACCTACAGGTTGTCCGTGCCTCCGGCAAAGGCAGGGATGGTCGCCGCCTGGCTGCGGGATCTTTCGGACGGGTACATGTCGTTCAACCTGGATGGAAAGCCGGACTTTGATCCGCGCCGTCTCCCGGGTCCATTGGTCGTTACGGAATCCAAGAAAAAACTGGTGCTTGCCAGTGGCGAGCCTGTTAGCGCAGCGAAACCATACTACATTGGGATCACGACCGGAAAGGGATCGGAGAAGGCTGGGCTGCTGGTAAGTAAACCTTCCTTCAAATGGATCGAGCCGCCCGAAGGCGAGCCCAGGTTCACACGCTTGCACGATACGCATAAAAATATGGGCGCTAAAATGGTGCCGTTTGCAGGCTGGGATATGCCGGTCTGGTACACATCCGTGGTAGAGGAGCATCTTGCCACGCGCCAGGCTGCGGGCTTGTTCGATGTGAGTCACATGGGTGTATATGAAGTAAAGGGTGCGGATGCAGCTTCCTTCCTGGATACCGTGACAGGCAACGACTGCGGTGGATTAAACCCGGGTGAAAGTTTGTATACGCATTTCTTCACACCGGAAGCTGACGTTGTGGATGACACCCTCGTCTACCGTCGCGGGGCTGACAAGTATCTTGTGGTCGTCAATGCCTCGAACGACGATAAGGATCGCACCTGGCTGGAGAGCGTGCGGGATGGCAAGGTGTGCATAGACAGCGCCCGACCGTGGGCGCGCACCTACGGCTACATGGCCGAGATCCGCAACCTGCGCGATCCCAAATCCGGTTCCGACATGCGGGTCGACATAGCCCTCCAGGGACCGAAAAGCCGCGATATCCTGCTGGCCATGCGCGTCGATGCGGCTACGCGCGCCCGGATCATGAAATTAAAGCGAACGGAACTATGCGATGCCTTGGTAGGTGGATTCGATTTGATCGTTTCGCGCACCGGTTATACCGGTGAAAAGATGGCCTTCGAATTGTTCGTCCACCCGGATCGCGCGGTTGAGTTCTGGAACGCCCTCCTCAAGGCGGGTGAGCCGTTTGGGATCAAGCCGATCGGGTTGGGTGCCCGCGACAGTCTTCGCACGGAGGCTGGGTTGCCGCTCTATGGGCATGAGATGGGTCTCGGCTCGGGCAAGGACGGCGCCCGTGACCTTGGCGTCGCCGAAGGCGGTTTCGGTTCTTATGTTAAGCCTTATAAACCCTGGTTCATCGGACGGGAAGCCTACATAAAAAGGGAAAAACAGCGCAAGGGCGTTGTGATCCGATTCCGGTTCGATGACCAGCGCGTCCGCATGGCTCACAACGGCGACCCGGTCGTGGACAAGGACGGCAAGGCCATCGGTTGGGTGACCTCTTGCGCGGTTGACGCTGAACGCTTCCTCACCGGTCAGGCGTATTTGGACCTGAAGAACACCCAGGAAGGCACACCGATCTTCGTTCACCAGGGAGCCGTGATGGATCGACCTCCAACCGCCGCTAAAGTAGTGAGTCGGTTTCCAAAGTAAAATTAATACTGTGTAGGGTGTCTGATCCGGGCACCCTACCCATTAACCGTTAATATAAAATCAGACTCAGAGGCAAGTGGAATGCCAATTAAATTTGGTGGTCTCCTTATATTATTAGGTATCAGCCTGTTTGTGGGTGTGATCATCCTGGCTGTCGGTATAGGTGCAGCGATCACACCCTTACAGGGTGTGTCTGGTCCATTGGTATGCGGTGATAACCAACTTGAGCTGCAAAAAGATTATTATTCATACAAACCCGGCCAGTCCGGCTATACCATTACCTGGTACTGTATTGATGAAGAAACCGGCGCTAAGGAAGATCGAACCTTTCCGGTAATCCTGGCGTCCGGAGTGATCTACAGCCTGGTATTGTTTGTCATCACGGTTGGGTTGATCGGGTGGGGCGCGATCAGGGTAGGACTGTAAAAAAAAGAAATCGTCCTAAATATTTGGAAACAAAAATAGCCTTCGAGTAATGGTGGTTTATGAATCGCCCATGCTCGAAGGCCTTTGTTTATAACTTTAGGTTCGATGTCGTCAGCGTGCAGCTGATATCGTGCGATTCGCTTCACACCAAACTGGATCCACAACCCGCTCCATCCTCAGGCAGCCGTCATCGCAACGCTGCGCAGGTTGTGTTTATCGATGTGCTTCAGGCTTTCGGGGCTGAGGTTCCGGTCCAGCAGCCTCATTTCCTGCCCGATCAATTCCAGGTTCGTGGCTTCCCCGGCATAATCTCGGGCAGCGTTCAATAACGTGGACAGCCTGTCGGCCAGGGTTGCCCCCTCGTATTCTTCAGGGATACCGATTTGCAGGTTTCCAAATGTAAATTGCCACCGCTTAGCATTGGATATGCCGCTCAGGTGCTCGAACAACCGGTCTGCGATTAATTCTCCGCTGAATTGCTGGATCAGGGAATA
>MGNL01000172.1:0-2240 GCA_001796785.1 Chloroflexi bacterium RBG_16_51_16
CCATGTAAGCGCATCCAGCAGCGCGGATTTACCGGCACCATTCCTTCCTGAAATGCAAGCCAGTTCGATGGAAGTAAAATCGATTTCCGTGGGATTTTTATAGGAAAGGAATCCAATGATTCGCATTCGGATCGGAATCATGTTGAGGGATTATACCTGAGCGCTTGCCGCGCCTTCGGTTCGATGTTATTATCCAATCAATGCTTGATGCCACAGATCCCGTGGCGCGCCGGCGGATGCTCCTCATCGCTGCGATCCTCGTAACCATTCCCTGTTATTGCTTGGGCGGTATTAGCTTGTTGTTCGCACCTGGACCAAATGACTCGACCGCTACACTCACTCCCTCGCGAACGGCATCACCGACAATGACTTCCAGCATAACAGCCAGCCCTTCTTCGACATCCTTGCCCACCTCTACGATGACTGGGACTGCCACCCCTACGTTCACTCCGACACTCACATTTACCACAACAAATACGTATACTCCATCATCAACATTTACTCCATCTTTGACACCCACTGATACACTCACACCGTCCACCACACCTACTCTCCCGTTTACCCTCACACCCTGACGACCAGTTGCGCTGCTATTAATTGAGTAACTGACGAATTTATAGCAGCACGGATCCTCGGAAATTCGGATAACAACAAGATCCATCCAGGTGATTTATCATGGTTGAACTTATGAGTTTTGTAAAATCGCTTTTGTCTCTTCCTGGAATATCTGGTTATGAAACCCCTGTAAGGGAGTTTATAAGCCAGGAGTGGAGCGGTCTGGTCGATGAGCTTAAGACGAGCAAGGTTGGTTCACTGTCTGGTTTAAGACGTGGTACTGGCAATGCGCCCCGGCCATCCCTCCTGATCACCGCTCATATGGATGCGATCGGTTTCATGGTTTCCAACGTCAAAGATGGGTTTCTGCAAATAAGTAACATAGGCGGCATCGATCCACGGGTATTACCCGGTGTGCCTGTCATGGTGCATGGAAGACGAGATCTGCCGGGAGTGTTAGCCTTGAACCCAGCCCAGCAATCTGCGGGGAAAAAATCTGAATCTTCGATCACACTTGAGAACCTGGTCGTTGATATAGGACTTTCACCTGCACAAGTGACCAAGCTCGTCAATATTGGAGATCCAATTTCGTTTAACACCCATCCGGTCGAGTTGGAAGGTGGATATCTAAGCGGTCATTCGCTGGATAACAGGATTTCCATCGGCGCGCTGACAGTCTGCCTGAGTGAGCTAAGCGGTACAGGTCAGTATTGGGATGTCTGGGCATTAGCTTCGGTCCAGGAAGAGATCAATCTGGGCGGAGCGGCGACCTCCACCTTCGAGCTCAATCCAGATATTGCGGTAATCCTGGATACCACCTATGCCAGATCACCCGGTGCTGAAGGTTGGGAATTTTTTGAACTTGGAGGGGGACCCACTCTTGGTTTAGGTGCGAACATCCATCCCTGCCTGGGCCGGAGATTTCAGGAGATAGCCGATCGATCAAACATACCCTGCAAGGTCGAGCCCATGCCCATCGATTCACAAACGGATGCCTGGGCTGTTCAAGTTAGCAATTCCGGTGTTCCCTGCATGGTGATAGGCATCCCGATCCGCTATATGCACACACCGGTGGAAATGGCAATGCTGGATGACATCCGGATGACTGGACGATTGTTGGCTGAATTCATCCGTACTCTTGAACCGGATTTCTTATCCAGGATCACCTGGGAAGATTGACAGACACACAAGCCCCATGAAACAACTCAAGCTCGGTAGTCCTCAATTCTCACTGCTGCAAAAATTATGCAACGCGATTGCAGTTTCAGGCGATGAAGCTGAGGTTAGGCATATCATCCGCTCCGAGGTGGAGCCTTTTGCAGATGAAATAAAAGTCGATGCGATTGGAAACCTGCTGGCAATTAAACACAGCAAGAAGTCAAGGGGCTTGCGCGTCCTGATTGCTGCACACATGGATGAAGTCGGCCTCATGGTCGTTGCCAGGGATGGCGATGGGTTCTATCAATTTAAAAAAATCGGTGGTATCGCGGCGCACCACCTGGCGGGCAAACAGGTTCTGGCAGGAAGAACACATCACCCAGGTGTGATCGGCACACCTCCAATCCATACCTTAACAACCGATGCCCTTAAGAAGAGCATTGACCTTGATGACCTGCGTATCGATGTCGGGAAAAATATTGAGCTTCGGATCGGCGAGCGGGTAACGTTTGCCACTTCATTTCAGC
>MGNL01000172.1:2341-11231 GCA_001796785.1 Chloroflexi bacterium RBG_16_51_16
GCTGCATTCACGGCGCAGGAAGAAATAGGCGGAAGAGGTGCCGGTGTTGCTGCCCGTGCATTCAAACCGGATATTGCGATCGTTATCGATGCGACACCAGCCTATGATCTACCTGCCCATGATCCCCAGGACAATAAAAATTTCAACAGTGTTTTAGGCAATGGGCCAGTCATCTATGTAGCAGACAAATACACTCTCTACAATAGAGGTTTGATCGAGTTTATGAAAACGACAGCGGAACGTATGGGCATACCCTACCAGCTCCGTCAGCCCGGTGGAGGAGGTACGGATGCAGCTGCGATCCACCAGGTGCTGGACGGTATACCCTCCATAGCAGTATCAGTACCGCACCGATACCCGCACTCACCGATCAGCATCGCAAGGATATCCGACTGGCAGGATACGTTGAACCTCCTTCATAATGCGCTAGGTCTTATTACACCTTCATCGATACGTTGATAATATCGAAAGTAAACCCTCGAGGGAGAAAATGAAAGATTTATTGAATGATCTAACTGGGCTCTCTGCACCATCCGGGAATGAAAATATCCTGCGAGCTCGCATTCGCCATCTTATCAAACCCCATGTAGATGAAATACGGGTGGATGCGCTTGGAAATTTGATCGCTAGAAAAGGGCACGCGGCCAGCACCGGAACCAGGATCATGGTCGCAGCTCATATGGACGAATACGGTGTAATCGCCAGCCATATCGATGAACACGGTTTTGTGCGATTCAACCTGTTAGGCAGCGTGCTGGTTACACACCTTCCGGGCAGCAAGGTCCGATTTATGAATGGCGTTGAAGGGATTATCGGTACAGAAAATCATGAGAGCGATCCGGAACACAATGCCATCAACCACCTGTTTATTGACGTGGGTGTAAACCGGCGCAAGGATTGCCGGGTTGAGGTCGGAGATGTGGCTGCATTCGTACGTCCATTCGAACATGTGGGCGACAAGTTTATCGCGAAAGCCCTGGATAACCGGGCCGGGATCGCCGTCTTAATCGAGACGGTACGAACCCTGAAAGTCACGCCTCATGAGATCTATTATGTTTTTACGGTTCAGGAGGAAGTTGGAGTCCGAGGCGCCGGTCCGGCTGCACACCGCCTCGAACCGCAATTAGGAATCGTTGTTGATGTTACTCAGGCGGAGGACATACCAAATCACGCGCGACAAACCCTGGCGCTAGGTAAAGGTCCGGCGATAAAAATCAAGGATCAATCAACCCTGTCCGATCCGCAAATTGTAGAATGGATGATCAAAGCGGCGAAAAAATCACACCTTCCGTATCAACGGGAAGTGCGATCAACCGGTGAATCCGATTTACAAGCCATGCAGTTCAGCAAAGCGGGAATGGCGGTGGGTGCGATCAGCATTCCCTGCCGGTACATGGGAACTTTATCCGAGATGGTGGATCATGAGGATCTTAAAATTGCAGCCAAATTGTTGAAGCTCCTGCTGAGTAAACCTGTGGTTTTAGCCTAAACCCTTTTCTCGTGCTGACGCCGTTAGAAAGACAATTTAGACCCATGCCCACAGCATCCAAAATGAGATGATCACAACACCGATGGAAAACCTGGCTGCAAACGCCCAACCCCATCCGATCATCCATGCCTTTGTCGAATTCAATGCTTCCCCGCGATTGCGAAGACGGAGATATTCAGCGGTGAATAAAGCTGCTGGTGAGGCGATAAGGCCCATCAATGGTGTGAAGAACAGACTCGCCAATATTCCTGCGGCGAATGCAAGCAGGATCGACCGCCAGGGGATGTAATGGTCACGCATTTTACGCGCAATGATGATGTTGTCCAAAATATTTCCGATGAGCATTAGGGCGGTGATCAACCCGAACAACACCCAATCCCAGGTTGTCATCTTTTCAGCTATATTCTGGAAAATTGCATAAATCAACGCAGCCAGCCACATGATCGTCAACCCTGGAAAGATGGGAATGATCAATCCGGCTAGACCAAGAAGCAAAAAAAACAGGGTTAGGCTCTCGAGGATAACCTGCAGAAAAAAGTCAAAATCCATTGCTGATGTTCTCCTGACACCAAATTACACCGCGGGCTTGATCACCTTAATGTCTGCCATCCATGGTCTTAAGGCTTCAGGTACAAGGATGGTGCCATCAGCCTGCTGGTAATTTTCCATGACCGCGATCAAAGTCCGCGGGAGCCCGAGACCAGAACCGTTTAACGTGTGCACAAATTTCACTTTACCGCCATCCGAAGGTCTATATTTAATATTCGCTCTTCGAGCCTGGAAGTCGCGCACGTTTGAAACTGAAGAGACTTCCAGCCACTCCGCGCATCCGGGTGCCCAGACTTCAATATCATAGGTGATTGCCGAGGCGAAACCCAGGTCACCGGTGCATAATTGCTTCACCCGGTAGGTCAATCCCAGCCCGGCGCATGTGGCCTCTGCGTGTGACCGCATCCTTTCGAGAAGTTCATCCGATTCTTCCGGCCGAGCGTAGATGTACATTTCCACCTTATCAAATTGATGACCGCGCTTAATTCCTCGAACATCGCGGCCCGCACTCATTTTCTCGCGACGAAAGCAAGGTGTGTAACCGGTGTAATACCTTGGCAGACTGGCCTCGTCCAGTATTTCATCCATATGAAGACCGGTCAACGGGACTTCGGCTGTCGGAACAAAATACAAGTCCTCCTCGTGATCCTTATATAAGTTATCCGCAAATTTTGGTAATTGACCCGCTCCGAAAACCGTAGCCGTGCGGACAACAAAAGGCAGGTATTTTTCCGTGTATCCCTGGCGGATGTGAAGATCGAGCATCCAGGCGATCAATGCGCGCTGAAGACGGGCACCCTCTCCGTTTAACACATAGAACCTAGAGCCTGTCATTTTTGTACCACGATCGAAGTCGAGGATCCCTAGCGCAGGACCGAGTTCCCAATGCGGCTTTGGTTTGAACTGATATTCCCTGATATCACCATGTGTGGCTAGGACCACATTTTCTTCCTCGCTTAGTCCTACCGGAGTTCTTTCATCCGGGAGGTTTGGCAGGTTTGCTGTCAAAGCATTTAATTCGGTCTCAACCTCAGTCACCTGTTTGTCTAAGTTTGTGATTTGGTCACCGACATCACGCATTTCAGCGATCTTTTTCTCACGCTCCTTCCCTTCAGCGGTTTTCCCAATCTCCTTCGAGGCCGCATTCCTTTGAGCCTTCAAGGATTCAACCTGGATAAGAAGTGCACGTCGTTTTTCGTCCAGGCTTAGAATCACATCCACTGGATGGGTATCCAATTGCCTATTCTGAAGAGACAGTCGAATGAGCTCTGGCCTTTCCCGGATCAAATTAAGATCAAGCATTAAAAACCTCCTGACAGCTCAGTCACTTAATGAAATACGCCCCGATCCTTATGCAGGACGAGGGGCGTCTCGTGGTGCCACCTGCTTTTACAGCTGGTTCTAAAACAAGGGATCAGCTGCCTTTGCTTGAGCTGTATCGGGCTCACCCGGTTCTCTTATGGTTGTTCAATGAGAATTATCCTACACAACCCTTACGAGAACCTCTTTGACAGGTTTGATCACAATTCCAGATATTGATCGAGGATAATAAACCTGCCGACGAAGTGGATTTCACCATCCTCACTGTTGCTTCACATCAACCAGCAACTTTCTGGGAGGTTAGATGGTTACTTGACTTCGTTATTTGTTAAGTAGCATGATTATACGCCCCCGGTTTAGGATGTCAATCCTTGTTGCCTTTAAAGTATTCAACGGTTGCCTGTCCGAGCTGGCTGATATTTTCGCGGCGTATGACCTTCCAAAGCGTAGTCAAGATGATCCTCATATCGAGCCAAAACGACCAATGGTCAACATACCAGACATCCATGGCAAGTCGGGTTGGCCAATCCGCTGCATTGCGCCCATGGATCTGAGCCCAGCCGGTCAGCCCCGGAACAGCATCATGCCTGCGAGCTTGTGCAGGTGAATATAAAGTCAAATATTCCATTAATAACGGTCGAGGCCCAACAAAACTCATATCACCGCGGAGGATATTGATCAATTCTGGCAGTTCGTCGAGCGAAAGTGTACGGAGGAGTCGACCGAAGCCAGTTAGCCTGTTAGAATCTGGTAACAATTCCCCCGTCGATGTGCGCGCGTCATCCATAGTCCTGAATTTATATAGAGTGAAGGGTTTTCCCTTATAACCCGGTCTAACCTGGTGGAAAATGACAGGCGTACCATGAAACAAGAAATTGATAATAATGATCAATAACCATATCGGCGCGGTTGCGATCATTCCCAGGCAGGCAGCCGTGATATCAAAAATACGCTTCTCCAATGGCATGGGAAAATTGTACCATTCCATTCCTGGGGGGATTTTTCACCAATGGATACCTCCCGACGGCTTATTTATTTCAGAATGTTGATTTGTGGTATATTTTGTTTAGAAAAAAATACACCATAACCATGAGCAGTGAATGCAACATGGGAGTCAACCATGAATGAACGCATACTAATTATCGAAGACGATCAAGCAATTCTGAAACTGCTGCAACGCGGCCTTTCTTATGAAGGTTATACCGTAGATACAGCCGTGGATGGTCGCACAGGCTTGGTCATGGCTCGGGATCACACTCCTGATCTGGTCATCCTTGATTGGATGCTTCCGGGAATGGATGGCCTGGAGGTTTGTCACAGACTCCGAACAGGGGGATCGATTCCGATCCTAATGTTAACTGCCAAGGATACCGTGCAGGACCGCGTCCAGGGCTTGGATGCAGGTGCGGATGATTACCTCGTCAAACCGTTCAATCTTGACGAATTGCTTGCACGCGTGCGTGCACTTTTGCGCAGGACCGTGCCCGAGCGAGTTCCGGTCCTGAAATTCTCAGACCTTGCATTGGATACCGGCTCCAGACAGGCAACCCGGGGAACCCGGTTGATTCCTTTGACAGCCAAGGAATACGAACTGCTGGAACTTTTCCTCAGACATCCAAAACAGGTGTTAACCCGCGAAGTGATCTTCGACAGGGTATGGGGTTATGATTTTGGCGGTGAAAGCAACGTCCTGGAAGTGTATATTCGCTATCTTCGTCAAAAGCTGGAAGGTGAAGGCGAGCAACGGTTGATTCATACTGTGCGCGGTGTTGGCTATGTCCTGCGGGAAAATCCATAGAGTGTGGTCATAGCTGGCCAGGGTTCTCCAGCTTTGCCAATCCAATTCTTGTCCCATCCAAAATAGTAATAACGTGACCTTACGGCTCAGGCTCACCCTGTTATATTCGACCATCGTGGGGTGCATCCTGCTGGTATTCGGCGCGATGGTCTACATCCTCATTACGATTTTTCTCTTTAATCAAGTGGATGACATGCTGTACCGTGTCCATCAGGATGTGGTAACCGTGACCCATATCGATCCAATGGGGGAACTGGACAGCATGAGCTCACCGCCACTGGACATAACCACGAATGCGTACGTTCAAATCTGGGGAAGGGATGGAAAATTAAAAAGCTCTTCGACAGCCGTTACGGATTCGCTGGATCCGGTTGGATTGAACTCCGCAACACCGGTTTATCGAAATACGGTCGTCAGAGAGGTCCACTTGAGAGTTTTATCGGTTCCATTAGTTCGGGGGAACCGGCTGGTAGGTGTGCTGCAGGTTGGGACCAATATTACAGTGCTTGATGAAATGAGGAACAGCCTGATCATCATCATGATCGTTTCAGCGCTGGTAGCTGTTGCCCTGGCTGGTATCGGATCTTGGAGTGTCCTGGGGCGGACGCTTGCACCCCTGGCAACGATCACAGATACAGTCGACCAGATCAACCGTGCTGACGATCTGTCCAGAAGAATTCCATATCAAGGGCCGGTCAAAGATGAGGTCGGCAGTTTGGTCGAATCGATCAATCAGACGTTCGAAAGACTCGAGACATTATTTACCTCCCAACAACGGTTCCTGGCAGATGTAAGTCATGAGTTGCGTACACCTTTGACTGTAATCAAGGGCAATGTTGATCTCATACGGAAATTAAATTCTGTGGATGAAGACTCATTGAACAGCATCGACCAGGAAGCCGGCCGCCTAACCCGTCTGGTTGGTGGTTTGCTGATGCTTGCGCAAGCAGAGTCCGGAAAAATGACTTTAAATCTGCAACCCGTGGAGTTAGATTCACTATTGTTCGAGGTTTTACACGAAATGAACATGCTTGCCAGGGGGAAAGTCCATTTGAAGATGAACGATATCGACCAGATCACCATCAGCGGTGATCGTGACCGACTTAAACAGGTTTTATTGAATCTCCTGGCGAACGCAATTCAATACACGCCTGTTGGGGGAGAGGTATTTTTAGGACTTGCCAAGGTAAGCGGGAAAGCCCGGATAATTATCCGGGATACCGGTCCGGGTATACCCGCGGAGGATCTCCCCCATATTTTCGAGCGGTTTTATCGGGCGGAGAAGTCCCGGACACGTTCCAAGATCGGTGGTTTTGGTTTGGGACTTTCGATTTCCAACTGGATCATCGAAAGGCATGGTGGACAGATCAAGGTGGAATCGAAGGAAGGGAAAGGCTCAACGTTCGCCATCTGGCTTCCCTTGTTCGGTACTGAGGCTGCAATGCTGGCTCCTACCACGCCTCGCACAGATGTGAGATCGAGTGATAAGAAAACCAAGGATAAACCTGAAGATACACACGAACCATTATTATTAAAATAAGATTATTGTTCCTATTACAACCCGAGCACTTCTCCAGCCTCGTGGCATAAGTTTGCACCAAATTTAGAATACCATTCCTCCAGCTTTGGGCTGGTAGTCTCACCTTCCAGTGCATCCAGGTAGATCGGAAATCCAAAAGTTACGTAACGCCGAGTCTGGTCCTTCCAACGGGTGTCGGGAATCCCAATTACCCCAATCCCTCCGTTATAGCCCGCTAAAGCAGCGCGAACATCGCCCTGAGCAGCTTCAAGAGACCTGCTTAAATATCCCAGTCCACGGGAAGCATTGACTGCCGGATCATACGGATTTTCTTCGGCTGTGAAGTGGAAGGGCATAACCTGAAATAATCCCATGGCACCGGAGCGTGAAGTCGCGCGTGGATTCCCGCATGATTCAATTTGCATTATGACCGCAGCCAGGTTAGGATCGATACCTGCTTCCTGCGCCCATCTGTTAATAGATGGAGCCCAAGCCTGGACCTCTGGCGTGAATATCCATGAAATTAATCCAGAATTAGGGTTTGTTATATCACTCCCCTTGAAAAGGAGAGAACTGGTAACGATATCTGGTTGCTGTGTAGATTTATATGAAGCGTAAAAACCAGCATTAATTGCAGCCAAATCTGTGTTTATGGAAAGGAAGAAAAGAAAGCCGCCAACTAATAAAACGGTTAAGGGAGGAAGGACGAGCGTAGAAGTGCAACCGCCGCCAAAATCGGCAGCGGTTATCTCATTATCCTGATCTTGCTCATCATCAGATTGGAAATCCAATGCCTGGGAAATGGGGTTCATCTTGGATATTCGATGGTTCGCATGCAGGCTGACAAAAAGGATGATCCATCAAGCAGGAGTTACCAAGGTAGCCCAAATCACATGATGGATCGATTTTATTGAAGGCTCTGAGTAAAATCCCGCGTATGCCCAAGTGAAAAAGTATTCTTGATACCGAAGGTTAGCAATTGCTGTAAATCGGTTTCCGGTCGGTGATTGGCCTTGGAGATGAGAGCCCATCCATGGATCGGTTTACCGTCCGAAGATAATAACTCGATCACTGAAGAACTGGATTTATAGGTTTGCCTTTGATTTGTTCGTACGATGATATCGTCGCGTACAACCGCAAAAGCCATTTTCCCATTTACGAGGAAGACCAGACCACCAAATAACTGCCGCTCTTCCAACCGTGTGTCAAATTGGTTTCGGCGTGTCGGATTTGATCTTTGATGGATTGGTTCTGAAACCGATCGCGCGGAATATGTTTGAAAAATTTTACGAATTCGATGCGCCAACTGGTCGTTGTAAGGCATGCTGTCATCCGCCAATCATGATTAACCACGCTGGTTGTTCACTGGTGCCTGAGCACCGGATTGTAAGGATTGGGAATACCGCCTATCGGACGGTTGAGCTCCGGGAGGTTTTGGTGCGCTATGACGGGGATTGTATCCGTCAGCTTTGAAATTCATGCCAGATGCAGACCTCAAAGACGGTGAATTTATTTGCCTGGAAGTTGGGGAGTTATAAGTGTTGGAGGGGAGTGACTCGATCGCATCCGTGGTAAATAAGCGATCCCCGGAAAGTGAGAAGGTGCCTATGATAAGGATCCGGATTAGCCATACCATGATCGCTATGAATACAGGCACTATATTGGTCATGGTTGTAGAGCTAATGACTGTGCCTGAACCGAGACTCGTATTGCCGGATATGGCCATGGAAATACCCCACCATGTCAGCACCGCGTTAAAACCGGCAGCCAGGAACCAGGCACCAAAAAGGTAGTAGACCTCCGCAGGATCACTGCGACCTTTTTCAGGTGTGAAGATTCGGGCAATTCCTGCAAAATCAATTCCGCAAAATGCCACCGCAAGAATCGTTGCCCATCTAATCCCTGCAAAATCGAGTTGAGTACCCAATACATCCGTCAGGGCAAATTCAGTGGTGCTGAAATTAAAAATTTCAAACGCTGCCAGGGCGAGAATAATAATGATCCCCCAGGTCGCTCCCCGGTCGAACCTCAGGCTTTTTTGTAGCCTTTTTAAAACCGCGCCGACCTTGAGTTGGTACGCTGCCATCTTGGCCTCCTGATCGTTCCTCATCCCGAAGATATATGGAGAAGGTTAAACTGATCCGACGGCAGCATTATAGAACTTGTGTTCTAAATTGTCAAGGTCATAGAACAAGTATTCTTTTCCTGGAAGGAT
>MGNL01000172.1:11261-37089 GCA_001796785.1 Chloroflexi bacterium RBG_16_51_16
CAAGAACTACTCAAATATTACGAGTTGCCGCGTTTGGCTGACTAAATCCCCTGTTGTAGTCGTTCTTAGGACGATCTCTATGTCCCCAGCCACTGGCTTGCTTCCTTCGGCATTGCGTATAGTGATCCCTGGCGGGTTGTACAAGCGGGCAATGATTCTAGGAAAAACCTTCCGTAGGATTTGGTGAGGATGCGACGGTCAAGGATGGCCACCACACCTCGATCCGAAGCCGATCGGATGAGCCTGCCAAATCCCTGGCGAAATTTTAATATTGCTTCCGGCAAATAATACTGATTGAATGGATCATCATATAGTTCCGAGCGGGCGGCGATCAACGGATCGCTTGGCACGTCAAACGGTAATTTGGTTATCACAACCACGGAGAGCGCCGTACCTGGAACATCCACACCTTCCCAAAAAGAACGCGTCCCTAGGAGGACAGCTCTCTCGCTAGATTTAAAGGATTCGAGCAGGGCATTGGGAGAAGCTCCTTCGCCCTGTTCATAAACGTAGATATCCTCCCTAGCGAGCGGTGCCGCAATCGCGTGGGAAATCCGACGGAGGGCTGTATAGGAGGTGAAGAGGATCAGCATCCGCCCGCCGCTCGCCCTGGCAAGGTTAACGATGCTCTTCTCCAGATTGAGTTGATAACCCTGCATATTCGGCTCGGGAATATCGTTGGCAATATAGATCAGGGTGCTTGATTCGTAATCGAAGGGCGAACCAAGGGATAGCACTTCCGCTTCGTCCGCAGCCAGAGTATTTTGTAAATATTGAAATTCGCCGTGGGTGGTCAATGTGGCAGAAGTAAGGATGACGCTTGCTTTTTCATGCCACAAATACTTTTCAACCAGCGGACCAACCCGCAACGGTGCTGCATTCAGGGAGAGACGGTCGCCGCGTGGATTGGTTTCAATCCAATAGATTTGGTCTGGTGAAGATTTACTTATCATGCCCGATGTCGAAGTTTCAAAATCATTGAGGCTGCGGATCAACGTTGAAAGACTGCCGATAACGTCTTCGACCTGATCCATCCCATCGGCATATACTGAAATAATATTCTTATACAATTCACCAAGCGAGGAGAGGAGCTGGCTGAGGGTTTCCTCAAGCTGGCTCCAGGAGAGGTCTACTTCATCCCACACTGGAAGTGTACGCGTAGCGGGTGTAATCCTGTACTGCCACGCATAACCTGTATCTGGTTGTCCTTCATGCTGACTGGTTGCGAACTCACTCAGGGTATTAAAAAATTCACGGGCCATTTGTTCAAGGCGGAACGCTTTATTCGTAAGCTTATCGATGGCGGCTTTCAATAAGCCAAGCTCGGTTGGAGGGATCAAGGTTTGGACCGAGTCTATCAATCGGCCCAAAATCCCAGAGGACAAACCGCCAAGCTCTCTCAGAATTCTTTCGAAATTGGATTGGGTCATCCTGAAAGCCAGTGCGTTCGTTGTAGCCGATTCCAGATGATGGGCTTCATCGATGATCAGAAAGTCGTATTCCGGCAGGATCCGACTGCCCGTCGAAATGTCCGCCAACAGGAGGGCATGGTTGACAACCAGGAGGTGTGCAACCTGGGCTGACTGGCGCGCACGGTGGAATGGACATGATCCGTCCATCCGACCCACACACGTTTCGGTCGTGCAGGCGCTGTCTTCCGCGGAGAGCCTTGCCCAAACCTCCCGTTCTGCTGGTCCCGTCAACGTGATCGCATTTCGATCTCCACTGTTGTTTTCAAGCTGCCAGACCAATATTTTTGCCAGAACACGAAGTTCATCCAGCGTTGATACGCCATGGGTCCTGAAATATTCCAACCGCCGAGGACACAGGTAGTTCCCCCGACCTTTCATGACGGCGGAACGGAGTTCCAAATTCAGTGCAGATTGAAGATCGGGAATATCTTTCTTTATGAGCTGATCTTGTAAGTTAATGGTATTTGTGGAGATAACCACCCGGGTATTATTCTGAAGCGCAAAAAGTGCAGCAGGTACGAGATAGGCAAATGATTTTCCAACACCGGTACCTGCTTCCACAAGCAAGTGATTACCTTTGGATAAGGATCGTGTTACGGCTCGCAGCATGGCAACCTGCTCTGGTCGATGTTCGTAGAAATCGAAAAATTTCGAGAAGGATCCGCCATATTCCAGGATTGCAGCCGTGTCCTCTTCATCAATCGATTGGGGATGCTCCGGTCTTCCCGGCAACGCATAGTGTTTATTTGAGCTGGCGATAAGATCAACCTTGTCCCGGGATCGTCCATTCGTTTTCGGGGAAATACTTTTTCCAACCCTGGCTGCCAAGACTTCGTTGAACAACCACGACGCATCCCAGTCCAACGGTTCGCAGAGGCGGACAATCTCTGCCAGGGTGTCCGAAGGAAGAGATCCAGCGATGTCAACCAGGCGGACATAACACGCCTGGGTTACCCTGGCATCATCCAAAGCCCGGTGGGTCGCTGGAAGCGGGATTCCGAGTTGTTGGCCGAGGGCGCCCAGGTTATATCTGCTTGCCGATGGCAATAACACAGATGCGAGCTCAAACGTATCCAGGCAGGAATGGTATTTAAATATCCCACCTTTTTGCAGGAAGCTGAGATCAAATTTAAGATTATGGCCCAACAGTCTTGCGTCACCTACAAACTCAGCCAGCTGAGGTACGATCCTGGCAAAGTTAGGAGCCTGGCGAAGCATGGCATCGTCGATGCCGGTCAATGAGGTTATAAATTCAGGCACATGGCGGTTGGGATTGATCAGGGTGCTGTATTCGTCGGTAATTCTCCGACCGTTGAATTTTACTGCTCCGATTTCTATGATCGCATCCCGCGATTCATCCAACCCCGTTGTCTCAATATCAATAGCAACGATCGAATCCATGAAACGAGTGTATCATACCCGCTAGAAGGAAATTTTTTTCAGGGTAAATAATATCCGCAGTAATTATTTCATCAACGGGCTGTCGGATGCGTTCGCCGGATCTAATGAATCTTGTTGTTCCCCTTTCATCCTAATTGTAAAATCGATCATGACGAACAGCAGGCACCATAATAAGATTCGAAAAGTAACTGTGGATGATAGACCATGGCGGTGTAAACCTAATGGTACGCCGAAGATGCTTAGAAATAGGGTAGCCGAAGCTGTCAAGAAGGGCCAAGTGGTTAACCACAACCACAAACCTGCATCCGGTTGATTTTTTGTGAAAGTCCCGGCAACCAGGGGTATGAAAAGAATGCATACCAGGAGGAAAACACCGGGTGAAACAGGATGCAAATAATTTCCCATGATGATCAAGGCTTCTCGATAGGGATTGTCTCGAACGATGAAATATGGCTGCATATTTTCAAGAAAGGCATAATTCAAATCTTCAAAATAATTCGCGATCGTATAACCGGGGTGAGCAAGCAGGAAGAGCATGTAGGTAGTATCGGCGTGATTCTTGAACCAATCCTGAAATTCGGGAGAATCTTGTTCTGGCATGCCCCGATCAGTAAAAAATTGGGCGCGGGCGGGAAATGGCATAAGATCGATCTCCCAGATGATACTTAAATTACGGCCGACTGGCGGCCTTTGGCGCACGGATAGGACGCCGACGATGAATAATAAACTGACCAGAGATCCAGCGATAAGGATGAACGGTTTCCATCGGAATTTTGGGAAGGCAAATAGACCCCAGAGAAAGAACTGAAGAAAGACCATTGCATATGGATTTACGTCGCGGACGAACGTCCATAAGAAAATGGAGGCGAAAAAGAGGAGGAAGAATATTATCGTGATTGGAGTGGGTTTAGTGTGATGAACAGATTGGAATGCGAGCTCAATAAAGAGAGCAAACGCCAGGACAAAAAGAGAGATGCTTAATGATTCCGTTCCTAATACACTGTCCCAGTCAGCAACCTGAGGTGTAAATCCAAAAAGGACGATCACACCCGCTGCAATTATCTTTACAGTCGAACTCTTTAATTTTGAGGAAAATATCCACGCGAGGGACGACCATGCCAGGATCGATAGGAGGGACTGAAACGTCGCAATATCGTCAAAACCAGGGCGATCCCTTCTGCTGATCGTGCCAGTGTTTATGTTCGATACACGTCCCAATTGGTAACCCCCTTCGGGCTTGAACACTTGGTAGGTCAAGTTGGTAGTGAAGGGCAGGTTTGTAGTGAACGCTTTCCAGGAGAGCAAATTTACTTCGGACGAAGTGATGTAGGCATGGGTATCCGTATGGGCTACGGATAATCCGAGGTCGCCATAGACGGTGGCCCTCCAGAATGCGGCGCCAAGAATGATGCATAAGACAACTACATTCGTAACCAGGCCTTTCTGATTTAGTGTCCATCGATGAGTCAATGCAATAAATTTTTCTTTCATCTCAAAACTTTTTTTCCAAATCAGCAGACCGGCTCTTTCCGTTCTGTTTATCTAATACTTGTTGCGTTTCCGTTATCCGCTCAGGTTGCCGGCGGACAAAGTGATCGATAAACAGGAACGATGCAAGCCAAACGAACAAACGCAGCATTTCAACGGATGGAAAAATGTGCCGCCGTGTTCCAGCCACATCACCAAAAAAAGTGATGAATAGCGTGACGGCAGTAGCCAGTAGGAACCAGGCTGCCATCCAGGCGAGAACAATGGCTTGCCTATCCCTCCGAATTAAAGCAGCCAGAAGAAAACCGGCAATTAAAATCACCGAGATGAGAAAAATCGTCAGGGTCCGTGGATGGATGAACTCGCCAACCAGGAACAGACTATCGTAGTAGGGAACCCCCTTCGTCTTGAAGTACGGCTGGAGATAATCTGATGAGAAATAGTCCTTGTGTTCGAGGAGCGTTGACATTACGAAACCGGGGTGAGACATTAAGAAGGTTCCATATATACCTGCGAGATGTGTATCCATCCAGGCCTGCAAATCCGGCGAGTTGAGTTCAGGCATACCGCGATCATAAAAATATGCCAGGCGGCTCGGATACGGAGCTATATAAAAATTGAATGAATTTGTCACCGGATAGTACGTAGCTCTCAGACTGTCCCTGGCTGAGCGATAGCCTATTGCGAACACAGCGAAAAAGATTAGAACGATACCGGCAATGAGTTTTGTTTTCTTTTGATCAGGAAAAAATGAAATCAGAATGACAAGTAATCCAGTGATGGGAATCGTGTAGAGATGGGCATCCCGGATAAATATCCAACCTAAATAAAAAGCCATCCATGGAGCGATAAGCAGACTAATCCTCCGTGAGGTTAATTTATCACTGGCATAAGCGATCTGATGACCGATCGCCAGCAGGATTGCATAAGTGAGGATGAACAAGCTGATGGTAAGTGATTCCGGGCTGAGAATACTCTCCCATTCTGCTATTTCGGGAGTAAAACCAAAGGTTAGAATGGTCACAATAACAGCCAGCTTAAGGAATGGATTTATTATCCATAGCGAAAAGGTATAAGCCAGAGCACACCAGCTCAGGATCGCTAAAATATTTTGGAAAAACACGGTACCTACAAAACATCGTTGAACAACCCGCTTTGATTCCTGTCCAATGCCGGGCATGCTGCGCGGAACACGCTCACATTCAGAATCAGTAACGGTTAACTTGTAAAGAAGATTAGTTGTCAGGAGCCTTTCGCCTGCAAATACTTTCCAGGATAAAAGTGGATTCCTGGAAGATCTGACATAACTCGGTGTATCCGGTGTGGCTACCGAGAGGCGTAGATCTCCGTAGGCGAGGATCCGGAACAGGCTGCCCAGACAAAGGAGGGAAAGTATGGCGACCGTAATCCAGGTCAACCTGGGAGGCTTCACGGATCACCTCATGAATTTTGAAAAATCTTATTCAGGCGATCAAGTTCCAATGACCCCAATTTCTTCTCCCTGGCTTTATTACGGAAGAATTCCTTCAGTTGTTTTATCTTCAAAGCCATCAGTGGCGAATCACCCGGATCGAGTTCGACCTCATTATTTGTGAATGTCATCACCGCCTGGATTTCCGGGACGGTGCCGCCTTCCGAGTGTTTCTCAAGAAACTTTTTAAGCATGGCGATGTGATGTTCTGCGTCCAAATCCGGCCTGCCAAGACCTTCCTGACCAAATATCCGGAGGTAGTTTTGCAGGAAGCCTCCTCCGCTCATTTTCCATCGGTTATTAGTGTAAATGATATGTCCTTTTTGGTGGTAAGGCATGAGGATCCAAACACCTGCTGGACCGATCACTAAATGAGGGACAGAGGTTGAATAATGGAAGATTACAAAATCACCAGGAAGTCCCTTCAATCCGGCGTCCAGTTTTTCATCCGGGCGAGGTGAACGACCAAATCGGTTCCCGTAGTACATGGAAACTTGGGTAAGTAGGAAACCCACTAGCAATGCGGCAAGGGAATAACTGAATAATTCAGGTTTCTGAAAAGAAATATACATCCCGCCGGCGAGGACTGCCAATCCAGCCAGGCTGGTCCATTGGCCGATCCGACCGTTTCTTTTGATCAGTTTTTCATTTTTAATTATGTTCATAATAGATTATTTCCACCGTCCGTTTTTGGATTTTGGGATTTTAAATTCTCTTCGATCGCGAGTTTCAATGCAGAGAGCAGACCGGAATCCACAGCATCCCTTGCGACCCGGATCGCATTTTTTATTGCAAAGGCATCCGATCGACCGTGTCCAATGAAAACCAGCCCATTCACACCCAGGAGGGGGGCAGCACCGTATTCACCCGGGTCCAACAGTCTTTTTACTTTTCCAAGGGCCGGCCGGACGAGGGCGCCTCCGAGTAATGCCAGCGGCCCTCCCGATTTGATAGCCGTTCTTATGTTATCCACAATAAGTTTAGCCACGGCTTCGGAAGTCTTTAAGATGATATTTCCTGTAAAGCCATCCGTCACGGCGACATCCACCACTCCGCCGATCACTTCTTTGCCTTCCACATTACCGTAATAATTCAACTCCGATTTTTTAAGCAAGGGCGTGGTCGATCTGACCAATTCGTTTCCCTTGCCCTCTTCCTCTCCATTAGATACCAACCCAACCTTGGGCAGTTTTACGCCTCTTACTTTTTCTGCATAAACGCTGCCCATGATTGCGAATTGAAGAAGATTCTCGGGTTTACAATCCGGATTGGCACCAATATCGATCACAACACTTGAACCGGTAGCAGTGGGGAATGAGGGCGCGAGCGCGGGTCGGTCAACGCCCCGCATCCGACCGAGACGAAATAACGCAGTCAACATGGCTGCGCCGGTGTTCCCTGCGGTTACAAAAGCATCCGCTTCACCTTTTTTTACCAGGTCAATCCCGATCGCCATGGAATTGTTTGCATCCTTGTGCCTGGCCTTGAGAGCAAGCTCTTCTCCCTTATCCTCCATCGTGAGCATTTCTGGAGCATGAACGACCCGGATGGATATCCCACTGGTTTGGCGGGTGGTTAGAACAGGGTTGATCAATGCCTCATCTCCCACGAGAACGATCTCCACACCGTATTCCCTGGCAGCTGAGAGAGAACCTTCGATATCGGGTGTGGGATGATCGTCACTACCCATGGCATCGACAACGATGCGGGTCATCTTTCCTCCTCGAAAACGATCGGGATGTTGTAAGTATTTCCGTGATTATTTCTTGAATTTCTTGACAGGCAAAGCAAGCCGATTATAATACGCCTGCTTGCGCTGGTGCTGGAATTGGCAGACAGGCATGGTTGAGGGCCATGTGCCGCAAGGCGTGGAGGTTCAAGTCCTCTCCAGCGCACTGTTAAAGACCAGAGATGTCACCGGGATTTTCCCGGGACATCTTTTTTTATTATCATCAGAACTAAACATCACTCGATGATAAGGCTGCAGCATGTAAGTGCACCCTCAGCCTTTGCGAATTCGCTGAATTCGAGGTCCCTAACTGTAAATCCGTTTGATCTAATTTTATCCAGGGTCTCCGGATAATCCGAAGGAAAAAGGATCGTCCCTCCGATAGGCAGGCAATTTGCAGCAAATGGCTCGGTGTCATCGACCGTGATCAAGTTATATGCGTGAAACGTACCGGGATCTACCCAATCTGGATTGATCAAGAGAGTGCGGTCATCCAATCGTGTTATTGCCGATTTTAAATGAAGGCAATTATGAAATTCAACCGGTTCGGTATCGTAGCCCATCCCGGTTACCCGGGCTTTCATTTGGTCGATCGCTTTTTTGTCGGTCCGCGAGGATAACCCTATGTAGATTTTATCGCCGACCACGAGCACATCCCCACCATCCATCATAGCAGGGGGATCGATATATTCAAGTTTTCGTAAATGGCGCATGGCAGCCGCGATCGTGCTGACCTCCGCCCTGCGCGAAACCGCACCAGGACGTGTTATGAAGGCACATTCTGGGAGAACAACAGCCGTGTCTTCTACAAAAACTGAATCGGGGAGGTTAGGTTCGGACTGCAATTCAAGCACATTGCAGCCGAGGGTTTTTAGTACGGCAATATAATTATTGTGTTGAAGCCTGGCAAGCTCCAGATCGATCGGGGTACGTTCGATGAAAGTAAGTTCGCATTCGGGAAAACGGGGACTAACCTGGCGTGCGATCGCCGTCAGCATCAGGAATTCATTGACCGCCAGATCGGTAACGATCGATCAATGCCTGAGTGCGAGGATCCTTTGGACGGGCGAACAATTGCGCTGGACTGGATTCTTCAACAATTTCCCCATCCGCCATAACAACAACCCTGTCTGCAACTTCTTTGGCAAATCCCATTTCATGGGTAACGACCAGCATGGTCATGCCTTCCTTGGCTAATTTTTTCATAACATTCAATACTTCACCGATAAGCTCCGGATCAAGCGCAGAAGTGGGTTCGTCGAAAAGCATGACCCGCGGTTCCATGGCCAGGGCGCGTGCGATTGCCACGCGCTGTTTTTGACCACCCGAAAGGCGGTTAGGATATTCATCGCGCTTCTGGGAAAGACCCACCCTTTCCAGGTTCATTTCTCCAAGTTCGACCGCCTTGGATCGATCCATTTTTTTAACAGTAACCGGACCCTCAATCACATTATCCAGAACGGTCATATGGGGGAAGAGGTTGAATTCCTGGAACACCATACCGGTCTTTAAACGGACATCGTGGACCAACTGGCGGTGCCTGCCACCTTTTTCGCCGCCCTCCACCTTGATGCCGTCCACTTCGATTACTCCAGCAGAGGGTTCCTCCAGGAAGTTGATGCAACGCAGGAGAGTGCTTTTTCCTGATCCACTCCGACCGATGATGCAAATGACTTCCTTTGATTCAACCTTGATACTTAAACTTTTGAGCACGTGCAATCGACCGAAATATTTATCGAGTTTGGAGACTTTTACGATGGGAGGCATATCAGCGTTCCCCTTTGGAAAGCCTAGCTTCGATGCGGCTTTGAACGGCGGAAAGGACCAGAGTCATCATCCAGTAAAAAACTGCAGCCATGATCAAAGCCTCCAGGCTGTGAAATTGAGCACGCCCGACTTTCGTAGCACGCCACATCAATTCATGGACAAAGCCCGTAGCAGAAATCAGGGCTGAATCCTTGGTCATGGCGATGAACTCATTACCAGTCGGGGGTATGGCAAAGCGAAGCGCCTGGGGCAGAACGATGCGGGTCATCGTTTGAGTGGGAGTCATGCCGATCGCCTGTGCTGCCTCCCGCTGGCCTTTACCTACTGAACTTAATCCAGCCCGGAAGATCTCACTCATGTACGCGCCATAATTTAGTCCTAGCGCGATCACACCAGCCATCAGTCCAGAGAGATTTATTCCCACTTGAGGTAATGCCAGGTAAAAGAAAAATATCTGTAAGAACAGTGGTGTGCCGCGGATCAACGAGACGTAAAAAGTACTCAAGGCATAAATTGGAGGAATGATGGAAAGGCGACCGAGGGCTGCGAGAAGTGCAAGCAGAGTAGCCAGGAAAATGGAAAGAATGGAGAGATAGAATGTAACCCCCACACCGCTGGAAATAAAACCAATGTTCGCCCGGATAAAATCCCAATCCAAATGGATTAGCTTTATTCCCAAATTTAATTTTTCGCCAGTAAATAGAAAAACAAGAAGAATTAATAATAATCCCCAGGAAAGACCGACATTGGACCGGAACTGGCGTTCTTTTCTTTGCTGGGCTTCGAAGATCAGCTCTGATTGCGACTTCGAAGGTGTTTTTCTCTTTGCAGCCGAGAGACTCATGGGTGTTTCTCCCTTCGCAGAGGAAACGAAGGGAAGCGGCACCTTGCCGCTTCCCTTATGCATTTACCGAACGACTATTTTGGCGCTTGTGTGAGGTCTTCGCCGAACCAGTTGGTGGAGAGATCAGTCAGGCGGCCATCGCCATGCATGGCCGTGATAGCTTTGTCCACTTCAGCTCGCAGACTGGTGGTGTCCAGAGTGGAAGACTTGTCAAATGCAGCAGCCAGATCTTCAGAATAAACAGAGCTTCCCAACTGTTTGACTGGCAAACCAGCGGCAATGTTCGCATTGACCACTGTCTGGGAAGTGACATAGCCAACGAAATCTGTGCGGCCGGCGGCAATCGCCTGAGCACATTCCTGATCTGTCTCAAGAGAGACTACTTGAACATCGGCAGGGGGTTGTGCATAGATCGATGTTGCCGGAAAACCTAGATCACCGCCAGTAAGCCACGTTTCGTAGGTGGTGGCCGCTCCTGCGCAAACTGCCTGACCAGCGAGGTCATCCAGGGAGGTAAATGTGGCATCCGAGCCGACTGCGATCACAGCTGGAGTGTAGTAATAGGGAACGCTGAAATCCAGGATTTTTTGGCGATCGGTGGTAATCGTCATCGAGCCAACACTCAGATCCCACTTATCGACCCAGTTACCTGCTGTAATCAGGTCCCAGGAAGGGGTTGCAAAACAGGTCTCGACACCCAGTGCCTCTCCCACAGCTTTGGCTACGTCCACGTCGAATCCCTGCATTTCAGCAGTAGTAAGCGCATCCGCGGGGCATTTTGTATCTCCCGGGCGTGAGCCGGATGTATTCAGGAATGACTGTGGTTCATAGTTGGGATCGGTGGAAACGAGGACATAACCGCGTCCTTTGATAGCGTCAAGCAGGTTGTCAGCAGCTGCAGGTCCGCCACCCCCGCAAGCAGTAAGGATAAGGGCGGTTGCTGCAATGAGGCTGACCGATACGAACAGTTTTTTCATGATCTCCTCCGAATAGTGAATTATTCTCGAGCGGGAATCCCATTTTGTGAAAGACCGATTTCGAAACCCAACAGCCTCCTTTCACTTTTTGGCGGCTTGTGTATTAATCCGCAAGGATAGACCATTTTAAGCATTTGCGCAAGTGATGTCAGGCACATATTTTTCAAAGCATCTTATTGAAGCTCATCGCGGATATGCTCGTGTTGATTTTGAGGTTGAGAGTTGGTGCGAATGGTAAAATGAATAGTCAGAAATCAGAAAGAGGAGGCAGGGATGCCGGCGATTTTCCCCAGTGCGGAATGGTTGAAAACCCTGGAAGAAAAACTCAATCACGACCAGCGCTATAACGAAATCGCTAACAAATGGGAGGGGGAATTATTTTTCATAATTGAACCAGAGCTCAGCCTGACCGAAGAACTGAGATTTTATCTTGATCTATGGCATGGAACCTGCCGTAAAGTTGAGTATCAGCCGTCCCAGGAGGCTTATCCAAAAGCGGCTTACAGATTAACTGCAACGTATGGACATATCCGGGACATCCTCACAGGTAAATTACATCCCATGACAGCCATGTTGACCAATAAATTACGTCTGAAGGGAAGCATGGCATATATGATGAGGAATGTACCAACCGTATTGGATTTTGTCCGATGCGCCCAGGAAGTTACTTCAGAAGTTCAATAATAAAATCCGTTAGTTATTGAGATTAGGTACTCATGCAGCCGATTCTAAGGGTAAACCTATCCACCGGCGAATTTACGGATTATTTGATTCCAGATAATTGGCAACGTGATTACCTTGGGGGTGCCTCACTCGCCGCCCGCCTGCTTTATTCCACTTTGACGAAGGGGCTGGAGCCGTTCTCGCCTGAAGCACCCTTGTTGTTTTTAAATGGACCACTGAGCGGTACAGCTGGCCCGGCAACAGGCCGCTTCGTAGTGTGTGGACTCGGTGCAGCCACAAAATTGTGGGCTGAATCAAATATCGGAGGATTCTGGGGAGTTGAATTGAGAAAAGCAGGTTTTGACGGAGTTTGGATAACGGGAAGGTCGGATCGAGCTGTATACCTTTGGATCGATGAGGGTAAGTGCGAATTGAGGGACGCCGCACGTTTGTGGGGTAAAGATGTTTATGATACGCAGTCGCTCGTGAAGGAGGAATTACAACGGAAATCTGTGCACGTCGCGGTGATAGGACCCGCGGGTGAACGCGGTGTGTCCTATGCATCCATTTGCTGCGATCATGGGCGGATGGCAGGTAGAACCGGCTTGGGTGCGGTCATGGGAGCTAAAAAACTCAAAGCCATCGCCGTTCATGGGTCGCGCGCGGTTCCGGTAACCGACACTGAACGATACGCTCCATTGCGTTCTCAAGCCAACCGATTTCTAAAGCAGGATAATGAGGCGAAAGCCTTGCATGAGATCGGCACAGCTGCAGCGGCTGATTATTCAGAGTATCTCGGATCAATGCCGGTGAAATATTTCTCAGAGGCTATATTTCCCTCGGTCGATGATATTTCCGGTTCGCACATGGCAGAAACAATCCTGACTGGACAGAGCGCCTGCCATGCCTGTGTGATCGCATGCGGAAGAGTGGTACAGATAGGAGATGGTATAAAACGGAAGGGTCCCGAATATGAAACCATATGCAGCTTTGGCCCGAACCTGTTGATCGCTGACCTCGTAGATATCACCCTGTTAGGCGAATTGTGCGACCGATATGGAATCGATACGATCAGCACTGGAAATACCATTGGGCTGGCGATCCATTTATTTGAAATGGGAAAACTTACCTCCGAAGATACCGGAGGTTTATCACTCAGATGGGGGGACGCCCGGCAGGTTCAAGCGCTAATCCATCAGATTGGCAATCGCGAAGGATTTGGTGACATCCTGGCAGAAGGCTCCAGGGAACTTGGCAGGCGATTCAAATCGGAGGAGGAAGCCGTCCAGGTGAACGGTCTCGAGGTTGCCTACCACGACCCTCGAGGTGTATCCGGGATGGGCCTCGTATACGCCACATCCCCGAGAGGGGCATGTCATAATCAATCCGATTATTTTTTTGTTGACTGGGGCCACACGGAAGAATCAGTCGGGGTCGGTTTTTATGAGCGGCATGCCCAGGCGGAGAAATCTGCGAACGTTGCCAGACACCAGGATTGGCGGACGGTATACAATTCACTGGTCATGTGCATTTTTTCTAATGTCAGCCCTCAGATGTTGGTCGACCTTGTCAATGCAGCCTGCGGCCTCGGGTGGACGATACCTGAAATGATGAAAGCCGGGGAGCGCGCCTGGAACTTGAAACGGGCGATCAACCATCGCCTGGGTTTGCAGCGAGTGAATGACAAACTCCCCAAAGCTTTATTGCAACCTTACAAGTCTGGTGGCTCAGCCGGATACAGTGTGAATTTGGACGAAATGCTTGACGCTTATTACATCGCACGTCAGTGGGATCCATCGACGGGAAAACCGACAGAAAAAAAACTCGTCGATCTTGGTTTGGCTGATATCGCAGCAGATCTATGGTCTTAAAGCCTCGAAGATCTTTCTAACCTGCAAGAATTCATTCCAGGAATTAATAATTCACTTAAGTTTACAATCGCTGACCAGGTAATTAATTCAACCCGTATAAATAATTGGAATAACCAATGAAACTAGTCACTGTAAAGCAAATGAGAGAAATCGAATCGGAAGCAAATGCTGCCGGTTTTTCCTATGATCAAATGATGGCCAATGCAGGTATGGGTCTTGCGCAAGAGGTTAAGAATCTCGGTTTGAAATTAGACAAACAAGTCATCCTGGGATTGGTCGGACCGGGGAATAATGGCGGAGATACACTTGTTGCCCTAACACATCTCGCCAGGGAGGGTTGGTCCAGCCATGCCTATTTAATCGATCGGAAAAAAGATAACCTAGTCACTCAATTAATAAATTCAGGCGGAGGGGTACTCGACGCAGCTGCGGATGGTAATCACAAGAACATGGCGGATCTCCTGAAGGAATCAGGAGTGCTCTTGGACGGAGTTCTTGGGACCGGGATACGACTACCTCTAAAGCAAGAAATAGGTAATGTTTTGAACGCGGCCAAGGAGACCCTGTCCAAACTCTCTCAGCCGCCAATCGTTGTTGCGGTGGATTGTCCGTCCGGTGTGGATTGCGACACCGGCGAGGTTGCAAAAGAATCCCTGCGGGCAGATGTTACGGTAACTATGGCAGCTGTAAAACTAGGGATGGTTCAGCTGCCAGCGTTCGAAGTTGTTGGCGAACTGGTCGTCGTGGACCTTGGATTCCCCCACAAATTAAAGGCCCTCGAAAAGATAACCACCGAGGTTGCAGATCGTGCCATGATCAAGAGCATATTACCTTCCAGACCAGCGGATGCACATAAAGGCACTTTCGGAACGATCATGATCGCCGCCGGTTCGACGAATTACACAGGCGCCGCGCTCCTGGCAGGAAAAGCTGCGTACCGCTCAGGCGCTGGATTGGTAACCCTTGCGATACCTGCATCCATGCATACCGCGATTGCGGGTCAGTTTCCGGAAGCTACATGGATCCTGTTGCCCCATCAACAAGGTGTGATCGCACGCGAAGCTGCGGAGGTCTTGTCAAAAAATCTGGATCGTGCCACAGCCCTGCTGGTCGGTCCGGGGTTTGGAACGGAGACCACGACCCGCGAATTCATTGAAAAACTGCTGTCCGGGCAGACAGCCAACCGGCGACCTGGAAGCCGTATCGGTTTCGTACACGAAACTGAACAGGTAAAAGAGGCGGGTGATCAAAGCCTGCCGCCACTCGTATTTGATGCAGATGGACTTAAACTGCTGGCGAATATCAAGGATTGGCATAAATTATTGCCTCTCCATTCCATCCTTACGCCGCATCCCGGGGAAATGTCCGTATTGACCGGATTGGCAAAAGAAGAGATCCAAGCTTCGAGATCTAAAATTGCCATGACGTACTCAACCGATTGGGGTCATGTGGTGGTGCTCAAAGGTGCATTGACGATTGTCGCTGACCCTGATGGAAGGTCTTCGGTGATACCGGTGGCAACCGCAGCTCTGGCTCGCGCCGGAAGCGGAGATGTACTGGCAGGCGTGATCGTTGGATTGTTAGGGCAGGGACTTGAACCTTATCAGGCAGCGGTTGCCGGGGCGTGGATCCATGGTCAGGCTGGGATGGTTGCACAGGAAGAATTGGGTAGTTCAGCAACGGTTATGGCAGGCGATATCCTTGATTCGATCCCGGACGTATATTACGAACTCAGCTTTTAAATCCCGAGTGTTTAAAACAATAACCTCCCGGAACTATTCCGGGAGGTTAATAATCCGAAACCTGCACCAGGTCACAAGGGCGACCTGATCAATTTAACCTTTTAAGAAATCCTCCAGAGCAGACTTGCTTATTCGGTAGGAATTTCCCATCTTCTTTGCTTTCAAGCTCTTATCTTGAATTGCGGCCAAGACATCTTCCTCGGATACTTTGAGAATTCCCGCCGCTTCACTTGGTGTCATCACGTCCGGGATGGTGACCGGTTTTCCACCTGTGCCAGACGCACCACTCTGCAAAGCCTGGCCCATAAGGTTTCCGATGCCCATTCCGGCTCCGATTCCAGCGGTGAGGCCTGCTCCACCACTCGGGTTGCTGGCTGCATCCCGCATGGCATCTGCAGCTTGAAGCTGGGTGTAGGTTGCCATATCGAGCATGCCCATTGCGCGCAGCTCTTCGGCCGATTTGTCTGAAGGCTTGAGGTTTCCAACGTAAAATGTTTTAAGGGTGAGTCCCAATGCTTCGAAATCATCCTGGGTCTTCGCCCGGACAGCCGCACCGATCTCTTCGGTCAAACCGATCATTTCTGGAACCGAGTTCTTGGCTCCGGTTTCACCAAGTACATCCTGTAATTTGGATAAAAGCATGGTCCGCAGCCGCTCCTCAATTTCAGCGGTTTGGTAAGCAGCACGCGCTCCCACGATCTGGGTTACGAACTGTTGAGGATCCCTTACCTGGAATGAATAAGTACCAAAGCCTTGGAGCAAGGCTACGCCCAGCCCCATATTTGGATTGCGGACAATAATCGGTTGGGGGGTGCCCCATTTTTTATTAGCAAATTCCTTGCGCGAGACAAAATAGACCTCCACTGGAAATGGAGTGCGATCATTGAACGCCTTGCCTATAAAATCGATCAGTTTGGGTATATTTGCCGTGGTGATGGTATGTCTTCCGGGTCCAAACACATCCAGTGCGTTGCCATCCCTGAAAAAAACCACGGATTGGGATTCGCGTACGATCACCTGCGATCCAATTCGGTAGTCACCTATGCCAGTTTCTGGGAAACGGTGCACAAGCTCGTCGGACATTTCATTCGGATATTCTATGACGTCAAAAATCCTTGCCATGGATCTCTCCTTGTTTATATACTATGAAGATTATAGCCCATGAGGAAATCTGTTACAAGCCATTCCTACTCAATAAGGATATACGCCAAAACCGTTAACCGGTTTCAATGAATTAATGAAATTCATTAATAATGTTGTGACCATAAGCCTCACCTGCAAGGATATAAAAATTCAACCGATTTTGTTGAGGTGCGAAAATACAGGTTGCATGAGGAGTAAAAGCACACGGGGGATTATAGGAGAAATTAAAATCCAATTCCAAGTGGTTAGTATTAGCTGGCTTTAGGACCATATAACGCCCTGCGGGATAAGAGGTAGATTTGCTGCTTTCATCCCAGAAACGCAGGAAAAGAGTCTCATCGTTCTCCAGGCTGACAACCAGATTGGAGGAGGTGTTTTTATATTCAAAAGAAATTGTACCGACCACATCCAGGTCCGAGAAATCACCAGAGACATCCGGAAAGGAGAGGGTCCTAGGCTCACTGTATGGGTGATACACCGCTGGAAATCGATAGTTTTCATCGATCTCATACCATGTCCGAGGAGGGTGATCTGTTCGCTCAGGTCTTGAGTTATCCCACATCCGTATTCCAAATCTTTTCCCCCGCTTGATCAGGACCATGCTCATTTTCTCGAAATTGATAAAAGTAGGATTTTCTTCTACATCAGAGACAAGTTTGGTCTCTATATGGGAGAATGTATTTAATGGACCACCAGTTTCCGGATCAGGATGAAAATGCACCGCATCCTCATTCCATTCAAAATGACCCAACCGAGCGGGAAAACCTTCGGGTAACTTGACCTCACAATCTTGTGCCGAACCGAGTAGATTTATCCCAGGTCTCAGCCAGAAGAGGCCGCACAATGCCAGCCAGCCATTCTCTTTGCGGAGATTTTCTTCCCGCTCATTGCGCCATTCAATAACTCTATCTCGGTATGCTTTGCTTGACATTCTCAATTCGAAATGCTGGATATTTCCAAATCTAGATTTTTTATCAACTTGATCATGGATTTCGGTCTGGCAAATTGAAAAGTTTAGGAGAATGGTTGTGAAGGTCGATTGCTAATCCATCAATAGCCTCGATCAATTGCGAGATGATCATTTTCTGGTACTGCAGGAATTACACACTAATTCAGTATCGAGATCCAATCTAATTCTCGCATGGTCTTATGCAATCGGTGATCGTCGTTTACATCAATCAAGCTAAGATTCGTAAATAGCTTCCCAGCAATGATCCGAACGGGTTGCTTGGGCACCACGTTATCCAAATCACCATGGATCAGGATCGTTGTCACTCCAACCGGATTTCCTTGATAGGTATCTCCAAGAGGGGGAAGGAAAAGCGCTGGCGCCAGCAGGACTAACTTTCGCACCTGGTTTGAGTGTTCAAGTGTGAATAGTGCGCCCATCAGCCCGCCGAAAGAGGAACCGATGATCGTCCAATCTTCCTGTTCTCCCAGGATAGGCAGGAGCTGCGCCATCCGTTTATCTAATGAGCCTGTGAAATCAGGTATCAGCATCCCTGGAAATAATTTAGCAAATTCCCGGGCTTTCCCGCTCTGACTAGTGCTTTCCAACCCATGCAGGTAGATCAACCTGGAAGGGTTAATCATCGGATTTCTGCGGCTGCTTTTCCCTTCTTAAAAGCGCTCCTTGAACCGATACACCTACAATGACTAGTATCAGAAGGAGCAGTCCACCTGCGACGCGCTCCAAATGGAGCGCTTCGATGAGCATCGACGCTCCCGCAAGCGATGAGATCGTGATCAGCGCCCAGTCGAAGAGGAATGCGACCAGCAGCACTCCGATCACCCCTCCAAGGGTAAAAACGATCAACGACAAAATGCCTTTATCCAGGCTAAGCATGCCTGCAAACCCGAGTAAAATATAACCGCCGCCGAAGAAGCCGGCTGCACCGATTGCCAGGCTCTGGACGAAGACCGCCAGCATGGCGAACAGAATTCCCACACCAAGTCCGATCAGCACAACCAGTATTTCGGATTCGATGTGCAGGAACCTTGAGGTAAACAGAAGACCTGCCGTAAACCCGATAATGCCCACCAGAAGCCAGTACAGCTTTCGACCGATGAAGAGCAGGGCGGCGCCTAACACCAGATTTATTAATTGAAGCATTCAACTTCCTTTTTCCACGGATCGATAGCGAAGAAATTCACCCAGCTCAGATTGTAATTCAGCTGGGAATGCCGGGGCAATTCTCCGCAGGGTGATCACCGTCATCGGATCACTTGGTTGCGAGAGAATCTGCTTGAGCAAATAAGTTGTTTCATCCCGTGAATGTTTATATAAAGCAAGAATGAGATCCCGAATATCGAGCTGCCTGGAGCTGCCTCCGTTTTGAATCACCGGTTCAACCATATCAAGGATGAGAGGAATATTTTCGAAGCTCGCTTCCTCGATCATGGGGAGCAACGCCTGGATGCCGTTGGACCAGGTCTGCGGTCTGGCTGGGTGAAGCCATTCCCGAATGAGGACAAGGAATTGATCCGGCGATTCCTTGCGCATGCGGGTCATGCTGGTAGATAACAGTTCTGATCTCACGTCCGGATCTTGAACCTGCTGCGACCACGCTGTCAAACGGGCAAGCAGTCGTTCTTCCTGAGGCGGCAGGCAACCAAGCAGGAAGGCAGCCAGAAGCGAGGTCTCCAGAGTGCCCACGTCCCATAGCCTGTCTGCCAGATCGAGTGCATATGCCGGATTATTTTCAGCCACCCCGCGCAATTCCTTCTGGATGTGCTGCAATACCACCGGCGGTGTGCGGTAAGTCCGCAGATTGGAGCCGGGAGCGATATCTGTTTTCTTCCGTAAGCTGTAGTTTACGTAAAAATCGAGGGTCTCCCTGAGATGCCGCATGAACTCATCAGGTAGAAAGAAAAAATCTGCAAGCCGGTTGGATTGTTTTCGGAGTCGGGCGAGATCGATCGCAACCATTATAGTTCCAACAACAGTGATTCGATACGCGGTTTATCTTCTTAGATATTAAGGTAATTTATGGAAGACCGCTTTTGTTTGATTTCAAGAGAGGCGGATTCGGCGTCAATAAGCCCGGGCAAAATATACTTTTTTCTCGGCTTTGTTACCACAAACTACGCACTTGCCAGCAACCTTGGGTTGGCCTTCCAGTGGGATGCATCGTGTCGTTGCCTTCGTTTCTTCCTTGACTTTTGTTTCACAGGTAGTCGATCCGCACCAATAAGCGAAGGCCCATCCATCTTGGACGATATTTTTCAAATCATCGTAGGAAGCCGGTTCATGGATGTGTTCATCCCGAAAGGCTGTGGCACGCGCCAGGAGTGCATCCTGAATCTCCAACAGGAACGGATGCATTTTAGCAGCCACTTCAGCCTTCGTGAATGATGACTTGCCGCTTTTACCAGGAACATCCCGACGAGCAACCGTAACACTTTGTTGCTCGACATCCTTAGGGCCTATTTCAATGCGAACGGGCACGCCGCGAAGTTCCCAGTAATTATATTTAAATCCGGGGGTAACTTCCTCACGGTCATCCAATTTAACTCGAATTCCTGAATCCTTTAAATCCTTAAACACCGAGTTTGTGGATTCCAGCACGCTGCTTTTCTCAGTATCATTCTTGTAGATCGGAACGATAACTACTTGCAAAGGCGCGATTTTCGGGGGCAGTATCAATCCTTGATCATCGCCGTGCGTCATGATCACTGCACCGACCATCCTGCTGGAGAGACCCCACGAGGTTGTCCAGCAATACTGGAGCGTGTTGGATGGATCCAGGTATTGGATCTCAAAGGCTTTGGCAAAATTCTGGCCGAAGAAGTGTGACGTGCCAGACTGCAGGGCACGCGTGTCCTGCATCATTGCCTCAATGGATGTGGATTGGACAGCGCCGGCAAATTTTTCGGTCTCGGATTTTTCACCTTTGATGACCGGGATGGCTGCATCATTGATCGCGAAATCGGCATAAACATCAAGCATCCGCAGGGTTTCCTCGCGGGCTTCCTGCTCAGTACTGTGCGCAGTGTGACCCTCCTGCCAGTAGAATTCGGCTGTGCGGATGAATAGCTTTGTCCGGATCTCCCAGCGCAGTACGCTGCCCCACTGATTGATAAGCACTGGCAGATCCCGATAGGATTTAATCCATCGGGCATACATGTAGCCGATGATCGTCTCCGAGGTTGGTCGGACAACAAGAGGCTCTTCGAGTTTTTCCCCTCCGCCATGGGTCACAACTGCGAGCTGGGGAGAGAAGCCTTCCACATGCTCTTTTTCCTTCTCAAAAAATGAAAGGGGTATCAGCATCGGGAACGCCGCGTTGGTATGCCCCGTCTCCTTGAATCGGCGGTCGAGTCCTCCGGTCATGTTTTCCCACAAAGTCCATCCATAGGGTCGGACGACCATACAACCACGTACCGGTGCATAATCTGCCAGCTCGGATTTAACGACAAGTTGGTTGTACCACTCGGAAAAATTCTCCTTGCGTGTAGGTAATTTATCTTCGGTCATCGAAGCTCCATCATATTGGTGTGGACTGCTACAGGTGTTTTTCTAATCGGTGTGATCGGTCATCCATCAATCAATTTCATCCAGTTTATTAAGGGCGGAAGTTACATCCGGCGCAAAGACCAAAAGCTCACGTTGATTATTTGAAACATACGATTCCATGGAAGTGAAAAGTTGGTCGAACACCTTTTCCCATCCATTTCCAATCAATATCAACGGTCGGACGGGGAGGGACTGGATAATCATCAAGTTCCAGGTCAATGCGATTTCTGTCAGCGTGCCGGGTCCGCCAGGCAGGGCAAAAGCAGCATCGCAATTCTCAATCAATGCTTGCAATCGTTCGAAGAGTGTTTGTTTTCTCCATTCCTCTTGCACCCACTTGTTTCGGCTCACTGGCCGCCAACGCTCAAGATCTTCACAGGTGACACCAATCACTTGCCCGCCTGCCTCTGCTGCTCCGCGGGATACGGCTTCCATTGTACCGATATAACCACCAGTCAACACCGTATGCCCTCGCTGTGCAAGGATTTTACCGAGCTCCTTTGCCTCCAGATAACTCTGATCTCCAGATTTGGGCTGCGAGCCGCCAAATACAGATATTTTCATCTAAATTCTAGTACTCCCATTTAATCTCATGCCATGAGTTGGACACTCGATCTAAGCAAACAAAAACGGCTCACCGGGTCTGGGAGCCGTTCGAGGCGAGGTGAAGAGAACCTATCCAGACCAGGCAGATTTAATCAGTCGCGGGGAAGACAGCGGGTTCAATTGCATGGGCGGTATTATACCTGAAATGAAACTTCATGGATTAGAATAAAAAAATGGCCTTTGAACCTTTGAAGCTCGAAGTTGATCGATGGCTATCTCCTCATCAGAACGAAATAATTAGCCGGGTTACTCAAAAAACACAAAGCCTCGGGATGCCTCTGTTTCTTGTTGGCGGGATTGTACGAGATCTATTACTCGGAATCAATAGCAAGGACCTGGATCTCGTTGTTGAAGGGGATGCCATCCTGCTGGCTCGGTCACTGGCGCAAGATTACGGGGGAAAAGTGACCGCCCATACCCGCTTTCGAACGGCGACGATTGATATAAGGGATTGGAAGTTTGGTACCAACAACATGGGCGTTGAGAAACCTCCACGTCAAATAAAAACGATTGACTTGATTTCCGCCAGAAAGGAATCCTATCCCTCGCCGGCAAGTTTACCCAAGGTGAACGCAGGCACCATTCTGGATGACCTGCAGAGGCGTGATTTCTCGATCAATGCGATGGCGATCAGACTGGATGGTGCACAACGTGGTTCACTGCTGGACCCATTGGGAGGTCAAGCGGATCTAAGCAAGCGGTTCATCCGGGTTCTGCATGCGATTTCATTTGTTGATGATCCCACCCGGATATTTAGAGCCTTTCGTTACGAGCAGAGATTCAATTATTCTCTCGCAGACGAGAGCCTCAAGCTGATCCCTGCAGGGCGAAAATATATTGCCATCCTGACACCCGAACGCATTCGCCACGAATTGGATCTGATCCTCGAAGAGCCCACAGCCTCTGCCATTCTTGCCCGATTAGCTGAGAATCATTTACTCAGTCCCGTGCACGCCTCTCTCCGTTGGAACAAATCTATCTCTGAGCGCTTTGAATTTGAAGGTACAGACGATCTCATGATACTGTCCGATTTTTCTTTATCCAGGATTCGCTGGGTACTTTGGATGCTCACAGCGACTCATGCGGAGCTCACCAGTCTGAACACCCGGCTGCATTTCGATGCTTCTCTTTATCGAACAATGATCACTGCATCGAATCTGTGGAAAAAGATCAGAGTACCCAAAAGATTAAAACCCAGCCAGTGGTTTGAGATATTGGAAAAAATACCTGACCTGGCTGTGCTGGCAGTTTATTTGGCTGATAAAAATAAGGTCACCAGGAAGGCAATACACAATTTTCTGGTCAGCTGGAGATACATCAAACCGCATACAACCGGTCATAAATTGAAAGACCTAGGTATTAAACCGGGAAAAAAGTACTCGCTCCTTCTTAAAAGACTCCGATCAGCCTGGTTGGATGGTGAAATCTCAAGCCCAACCCAGGAACGACAATTGCTGGAGAAGTTGATCAAATGAACCTGGCAGAGTATTTAGATTTTACAACTCAAATTGCGTACGAGGCAGGCAGGATCACCCTGGGATATTTCGATACTGGTCTGCAGGCTGACTATAAGCAGGATCAAACACCTGTTACTGCTGCCGACCGTGCAGCGGAGGAATTCATTCGCAGTCAGATCGAAAAAACTTACCCAAGGGATGCAATTGTCGGTGAGGAATTTGGTGAAAGCTCGCATCCTGGTAACCCGAATCGTTGGATCATCGATCCCATCGACGGAACAAAGTCGTTCGTGCGCGGTGTGCCTTTGTACGCCGTTTTGATCGGCCTTGAAATTGAAAGTCGGATCAAGGTTGGCTCGGTGTATTTTCCTGCGTTAGACATGATGCTCAGCGCAGCCGAGGGGACCGGAGCCTGGTGTAATGGTCGCAGGGTGCATGTATCACAGGTGGATCGGCTTGACCAGGCTTGTATTTGTTATACAAGTGTTCAGCACCTGATCGATCGAAATCCTGGAATTTGGAACCAACTTTCGCGGTCGGTATACATGACCCGCGGCTGGTCAGACGCTTATGGTTTTTTCGCTGTTGCTACCGGGAGGGCGGAAGCGTGTTTGGATCCCGAAATGAAAATCTGGGATTGTGGTCCATTCCCGGTAATTCTCAGGGAGGCTGGAGGTTTTTTTGGGAGTTGGAAAGGCGCTGAAGGACACATGTATGGAGAAGCATTGGCATGCAGCCAGCTGCTTAAACAGAAGCTTATCGATCTACTGCGTGAGTAGATTTACGACGGATATCTTGATCTAAAAATAATGACGGGACAATTCAGAAGCGTAATTTCTGCCAACTTTGTCTCTATTTAATTGAAGCCAGTCAACAAGACGGCTATTGCACCGGGGAGGCGCGTTTGAGACCAATAGGTTTGCCATTAACCCCAGTACTTCTTCACGCGTCAGCACAACGTCACCGACAAACAAGCCGATGAGGCGTGCACCCGATAACGCCATCCATGATGGACAGGAGACGAGAGGCCTTTCTATACCGATGGTTGTCCCGATCAATTCCACCATTTCCCGGAAGGAAAAAATGTCAGGTCCAACGGCATCCAGGATTTGATTGTCGAATTTTCCACAAGCCTCAACTACCAATTGGGCCAGGTCATCGACATAGACAGGTTGAAGTCGAGAAGAGCCATCGCCAGGGATCAGCATGAGGGGAAACCGGCGTAGGATCCACGCGATATTATTTATTAAGATATCTTCCTTACCGAAAAGAACGGTTGGTCGCAGGATGGTATAGCTCATGCCAGAACCCATCACCGTCCTTTCATTGGCAGCCTTGCCGGAAAAATAAGGGAGAGGTGAATCCAGGGATGGGTTGGTTATGCTGATATGAATGACCTTCTTCACACCGGCTTGCACCGCCGAATCGATCAAAATTCGTGTATTTTCCACCGCACGCGACTGGGTGTTTTGTCCCTTATCAAAACGAACCCAATAGGTATTGATCAGGATCACAGCCGATTGCAGGCTTTCGGTTATTGAATCCCGCGCATTGAAATTAAGCGGGCGTACCTCGACTTTGCTGCCGAAGGGATCTCCACGTTCGGGATGATTCGTTAGAGTGATAACTTCATACCCTTGTGCAAGCAAACGGTGGGTGATGTACTTTCCGGAGTAGGAGAACGCGCCTGTGACCGCAATTTTCATTAAGGTTTTTCCGAAAACAATCGGTACAGCTCCGCCCCTTTAAGCCTATTTGCTTCCGTCTGATACTTATCCAGGGGAACCCTGACGATAACGAACTCATCATCGTTCTGAGTGAACTTGAATTCGCAAAATCCTTCCTGGGGACCCATCAGTTTGTCACGCGGGATTTTTTCCAATTCCGGCATGATCCTGGATATCCAATCTCCCAGTTCATCCTCATCAGACAAATCATCAACCATCAAAGTCACATAAAAATCCGTTTCAAGAGCGTGGAATTCGGACTTGCCGTTTGAATAAACGCAATCTTCACCGAACGCCTGTGCCCTGGCATTTGCGTCCAATTGATATGCTTGTACCTTTTTTTGAAAAAGCTTGGACAGGTCCGGCAGGTCTTTGTATGCCCAAACGAAACCACAAACATCCTCTGTCGCGGTGGAGGGTGGATTAACTAATGGAGTGAAGGTTGCCGATGGAATTTGAGTTCGGATGTAATCCGGGATCACGCTGCATTCCTGGATCACAAACCCCGTCAGGAAAATGATCCAAGGGATGAATCGGGGTATCCAATTCTGTTTCATTTCAACAGGTCGAAAGCTGCAGCGGTCATCAGAGCAACACCATTGGATAGAGCTTGTTCGTCGAAATCAAATTTGGGATGGTGATGCCCATAATCCAGGCCGCGTTCCTTGTTCGCAGATCCTACGAAAATGAAGCAGCCTGGGATCATTTCATGCATGAAAGCCATGTCCTCAGCGCCCATGGTTATATATGCCTGTGTATCCAGTTCCAATCCAGGGAGCAATCGAGCGGCAGTATGCTGGACCTTCTCGGTGATCCGATCGTAATTGATAAGTGCAGGTGTTAACTTATGCAAAATGAGTTCGGATTGGCATGCCATGGCATGGGAAACATTCTTGACGATTTCCTCGAAGCGCTTTAAGACTTTCTCCCTCACCAATGGATTAAAAGTGCGGA
>MGNL01000172.1:37123-37386 GCA_001796785.1 Chloroflexi bacterium RBG_16_51_16
GTTATACGCTGTGCCTGCATGGATCATGGTCACACTCACAACCGCAGTCTCAAGTGGGGCTACGTTCCGCGAGACTATGGTTTGCAAGGCAGTAACCAGCGTTGCCGCGGCCGTTATGGGATCCACGGTAACCTCAGGAAGGGCACCATGGCCGCCTTTACCAGTTAATTTGATCTTGAACTGCTCTGCTCCGGCCATGACCGGACCCTTGGCGATACCAAGCCATCCAACAGGTTTTTCATTCCACACGTGCATCGCCAGGC
>MGNL01000172.1:37443-37548 GCA_001796785.1 Chloroflexi bacterium RBG_16_51_16
CAATTCCGTCTGCGTTGTTGCTTTCTTCCGAGGGTTGAAAACAGAATTTGATCGTGCCTGATAGCTCATCCTTATGAGAAGTCAGGATCCTGGCAACGGATAAAC
>MGNL01000172.1:37561-47216 GCA_001796785.1 Chloroflexi bacterium RBG_16_51_16
ACCATCATGTCCACAGCCATGCATTACTCCATTAATTTGGGATGCATATTCTGCGCCAGTCTCTTCGACGATAGGCAGGGCATCCATGTCAAACCGGAGAAGCAAGGTAGGCCCGGGTTTTGCACCTTCGAGTAATCCAATCACACCAGTTTGGGCTACACCCTTGGTGACTTCTATTCCCAGGCTTTCAAGCTCTTTTGCCACCAATCCTGCTGTGCGTATCTCCTTAAAACCAAGTTCCGGATGCGCGTGCAAGTCACGCCGGTTTGCTCGCGCTGTATCAAATTCGCCTTCTGCTTCCTTCAGAAAATCAATCATGACGGATAATCAGGGTTCAATAATGGAATAATATTTACCAAAGGTTCTTCATACGGGTGATATTTTCTGATCACTTCGAGCGCATCCGCAACCTTTCGCCGCTCACAGCTCACTTCAATTTTACATTCTTTAACCTCGCTTAGCATACCCACCCTGCCTTTAAAAGGATTAGCACCTTCCAAAGGACGGAAGTATCCCCGGACATCGGTTACGGCAATGCAGTGATCATAATTCCCAATGTGACCGACGCCGACTTTCGACAGTTCATCCCGCATACTGATCACATGGTCTGCAGGGATGAAAATTTCAATTTTTGTATCATAGGAATTACTGGGCATGGAAACCTCTAATATTTTTCGTGAGTAAAACCGTGGGTCTGTTTCTAACTGGATGATCAGCCTTGAAGCCGACACACTCCAAAATTACGAATAATTGATGCGTTTGAATTTTTCTACATAACGAGGATTTTCATCGGAGCTGTCCGGAGTCCTGCGTGATCTCAGGCGTTTTACGAGCTCAGTTTCATCCTGGACCTGGGTTGTGTGTTGGAGAACAGCTTTTATTTTGGTCTCCCAATATTCCGTGACTTCCAGCGTGACGTCAGGCTGATTGGTTAAGGAAACCCAAACTTCCTTCACGGAATGCGGCTCATAGCCTTCGACCAGGAGATCGGGGTAATAGAAGAGGTTACCTGCCGCAGGGAAGACGGCATCCAGAACCGCCTGGCCTGCGGCGCGATGATCGGGGTGATTCAGTCCGTAGGTTGCAAATAAATTCTGAGGGTCGCAGGTGACCAGGATATCTGGTTTGAACTTGCGGATGATTCGAACAATTTCCTTGCGAAGGTTTAAATCCGGGACGAGTAAGCCATCCTGATAATCAAGAAAATGGATCTCTTTTATACCCAGAACCCTGCCGGCGTTGGTTTGTTCCGCCCGCCTCAAACCACACAGCTCATCCGATGTCAACCCTGCTGGAGATTTCGGATTCCAACCCTTATCCCCACAGCAGAGCAATTGATAACTTACCGTATGTCCGTCAGCCGTCCACCGGGCGAGTGTTGCACCGCAGAAGAACTCCGGGTCATCGGGGTGAGCCAGGATCACCAGGATGTTTTGCGGTTTCTCCCAGTTTTCCGGCTGCAGGGTCATTGGCTTTTCCTGGAATGTTCGAAAGGTTGAATTGATAATTTCCGGAATGAGAGGAATATTTAATTAGATTTTCCGCAGGTACAACCACCACCCTCATGCCGATCACAGGGCGCCTGGGATTTACGGCGGAGAGCTTCCAATTCATCCCAGGGTTGAAGGTCATCGCGTTCGAAAGTGGTCATGATTTGACGCCCTTCCTCGCTTTCGGCATCCAGAAGGACCATGACCTTATTCTCCATCGGAAGTACATCCAAGACTTTCCCTTCACCCCGGGGTGTGATCACACGTTTATTTCGTTTGGGCAGCTGCTTTCGCGCTTCAACGTATTGTTCGAATTCATAGATGAGACAGCACCTCAATCGACCGCACATTCCTGTAATTTCAGAGGGTGTGAGCGAGATCCCCTGCTCCTTGGCCATCTTGATTGAAATTGGGCTGAACTCGGTCAGGAACTTGGAACAGCAGCGAGTTTCGAGGCCGCAGGCACCCATACCACCTAAAAGTTTGGCGACATCCCGCGGTCCAATCTGTCTGACCTCGATGTGTGTTTTAGAATAGAGGTCCTGCATGTCCTTTTTGAGGGATTTCAGTTCGGCTTTTTCATCCGTTTCTGTGCTGTACATAAAGGTCAAACGCGATCCGTCGTAGTTATATTCAGCGGCCACGATCTTGAGTTGTTGCAGACCAAGCTCGGCCGCCCTGGCGCGGCAGTTGATCATCGCTTCGGTCTGTTTGGCCTGCCAGGTCTGTTGGAGCAGGAGATCGCGAGGAGTTGCACGCCGTTCCACAAATTTCCAACCGCCTTCGGGAGGGGAGGGTTTCTGCGGCAGGAATTGGACAACCTCACCGAGGTGTCTGCCGCGCGCTGTATCAACGATGACACGCTCACCTAATTGAATATTTGGAACCTGTGTGGAATCGAAATGATAGATCTTTCCGATCGGGGAAAAACGAACACCGATAATATTTGTTTGCATCAATTAAATTATACCGTAACCCTAAGGGACGAGTTCGCGTTGGAGAATAATGAAGTCGGGTTTTTGAATTCTTTCGCGGGTTGGAAATTCAACCGATAATATTAATGGGAAGTTCGTTAGCGCCGCCTAAAGCTTCGACTGAAATTCGAGCGGCAACTTTTTCGGTAATTTCCTTCATGGCAACGGCGGCTGCTGACTCAGGTTTTAATACCACAATGGGTTTGCCCGAATCGCCTCCCTCGCGGATGTTAGGATCGATGGGCACCTTTCCCAGGAAAGGTGTAGCTGTGGAACCAGCCAGCTGCTCACCTCCGCCCGAACCGAAGATGTCCATCCTGGTTCCATCCGGCAGATCAAGGTAGGACATGTTTTCGATGATTCCTAAGATCGGCACCTCCAGGGTTTTGAACATTTGTAATCCGCGACTGGCATCTTCCAGCGATACCAACTGAGGCATGGTAACGATGATCGCGCCGCTCAGGGGTAGAGATTGGGCCAGGCTGAGAGCTGCGTCTCCCGTTCCCGGGGGAAGGTCGACAACAAGATAATCGAGTTCTCCCCATTCAACATCCGCCAGGAACTGCCGGATGGCGGAATTCAACATTGGACCGCGCCAGATCAGCGGTTGGCCCGGCTTCACCAGCAAACCCATCGAGATCATCTTCACACCGTATGCCAGTGCCGGAATCAACTTGTTACCCTGGGGTGGCGGTAATTTTTCCACGCCAAGCATGGTGGGGATATTCGGGCCATAGATATCCGCGTCCATCAGTCCCACCCTTGCTCCGCTGTTGGCAAGTACGATGGCAAGGTTCACCGCGATGGTGCTTTTACCTACACCGCCTTTACCGGATCCTACCGCGATCGCATTACGAATAGGCGTGTTGACCAATCCCCGCATTCGGCCATCGTTTGGAACGTTCGAATCCCACTTGATGTCGATTGCGGCCACCCCGGAGATACCCATGACAGCCTGCCTGGCTTCGTGTTCGATCTGACCTCGCAACGGGCAAGCTGGGGTTGTCAGCACGATGGTGAAGGAAACCTTGTCACCCTTGATCTCAAGATCGCGGATCATGTTCAAGGTGACCAGGTCGTTATTTAATTCAGGCTCCTGGACCTTACTTAATGCGGCCAGTACGTTTTCAGTTGATAAAGTTTTCGACATTCGGTCACCAATTAATCTGTGATGCTAAAAAATGCAACCCTTTAGGATGGAGATGAAGCTGCTCCTGCTTTTGCGGCCTTGATGACTTCCTTAGCCCGGCGTGCTTCTTCTTCGAGCTGGAAATTCTTCGGCCGGATATTTGAATAATAGGAAGCGGGTTTGAGTAATTTTTCCATGTTGTAAACGTTTCGATGAAGGGATGCGATGTCAAATTCATGGTCCATTTTGATCGCATCGAACGGGCAGTATTCGGAGCAAAAGCCGCAGTTCATGCAAATGTCCATGTCGATGTAAAACTCAGCCGGGACCGGGACGGGTTTGCCGGTTTGAGGATCGTTCGTCCGAACGATCCAAATGCACTGGGGCGGGCAGACTTTGGCGCAAATCCCACAGGAAGTACAACGGACGTCCTTGGTGCCGTCGTCCTTTTCATCATAGACAAGGAATGGGACGTATCGGAATTCTTCCGGAAGGATCAGTTTCTCTTCAGGATACTGGATCGTGAATATGCCGCGGGTAGAACTACTTGAGCGGTACTTGATGCCTTCCTCCGAGTAGTATCGCCGCTTGCCGGTGGTGAAACTACGGATGAACCAGACGAAATCGTCCCAGTATGTGTACCAGAAGCGTTTTAAGGTGACGCTAAGACCTTTGATTATGCCTTTTCCGTACATGTTGATCTCCGTTAGCGGTCGAGTTCGCCCAGAACAATATCAAGCACACCCAGGATTGCGATGAAATCGGCAATTTTCTTGCCAACACACATTTTTTCGAGGCCGGTGATATTGATAAAGGAAGGTGCACGTACATGGTAACGCCATGGGTTGGGTTTACCATTCGATATCACGTAATAACCGAGTTCGCCTTTCGGTGCTTCGATACGGCCGTAAGCCTCACCTGCGGGTACGCGAACCTGGTACTGCGGCTTCTGGGAATTGATGGGTCCGCTGGGTATCTTGGAGACAGCTTGTTCAAGGATTCGGATGGACTGTCGGATCTCATCCAATCGGATTAGGTAGTTGTCCATCAGGTCGCCATGGGTGCGCATGGCCACATCAAATTCGAAACGGTCATAGATTCCATACGGGTCGGCCCGCCTGATATCGTAAGGTATCCCGGCAGCACGCAGCACTGGACCGGTGATGGAGTACTGCACTGCGGATGGCCCATCGATCACCGGTATACCTTTCAGCCGGGAGACCAGCACTTCGTTTTCGCTCAAGAAGCGGTCCATTTCATCCGTCTTGGCAGGCAGTCTTTTAAACACCAGATCTTTTATTTTCTGGAGTACGTCTTCTGGGATATCACGGGCCACACCTCCGAAGCGGAAATAGTTGCACATCATCCGCGAGCCGGACACGGCCTCGAAAATATCCAGGATGAGTTCGCGTTCCTCAAAGATGTAAAGTGCGGGTGTATACATGGCGCCCAGATCGTTCAACAGCATTCCCACCAGCACAAGGTGATTTTGAACGCGGCTGAGTTCGGCCATAATGATGCGGATGTAATCGGCGCGCTCCGCAACCGGGATGTTCATTAATTTTTCAACCGCCAGCGCGTATCCGAAATTATTACTCATCGAATTGAAGTAATCGAGCCGGTCGGTGTACGGCATGTTGAGCAGGAACGTGTTGCGTTCCCCAATTTTTTCATGGTTGCGATGCAGGTACCCCACCACAGGTTTTAAACTGAGGATGGTTTCTCCCTCGACCGTGACCACGGCTCTGAAGACACCATGAGTCGACGGATGTTGGGGACCCATGTTGACTACGATCCGATCGGATTTAATCCCTTGTTCATCGGTCTCGGTATACCTCGCCAGTGCTCCATAGAGCGCTGCTTCTCCTTCGGGAATCCATTTTTCCGGGTCGAAATTCTTCGGAAAGGAAAGATTATCCTTGTACGGATTCTTTTCCTCCGAGGAGACATAATTTCCTTCCGGCCAGCGGCTCTTGAAAGGCTTGGCGTCTTCCTCGTAGAAGCCTTCCTTCCAATCCTTTCTGAGTGGGTGTCCGGCGAATCCCTCCCATAGCAGGATGCGTCTCAAGTCCGGGTGGCCGGTAAACTTGATCCCTAGCAGATCCCAGATTTCACGTTCCTGGAAATCAACACCCGGCCACAGAGGGGTAACAGAAGGAATTTCGATCGGATCCTGACGCGGGACCTGGACTTTGAATATCAAACCTGGTCCACCGGTTGTCTTATAAGCATGATAGACAACCTCCATCTTTTCTTCAGGGAGGTAATCCACGCCCGTTACGGAGGTGAGCAAGTCATAGCCGAGCTCCTCCTTTATCGACCGGGCTATCTCGAGTAATTTATCTTTTTCAACCAGCCATCCCGTGTAACCGTTGCGGGCATCAACCGAAACTGCACTGGGAAAACGGGCAGCCAGATCAACCGTCTGGGTCTGAAGAGGGGTAGCAGCCATATTCATCCTTTAAACCTTATCGGTTTCTATTCCGGAACTAATTTGGCGAAGCTCGGCATTCCTGCGTGGATCGATCAAATCAGGGCCAAGGATCGGGATTGGAATGTTCACTGAATCGGGTCCTTTGCGATACCAGCGGACGGTGCGGATGGATTCCTTGTCGATTTTTTGCTGCAACTTGATCAATCCTGCAATGAGCGCCTGGGGCGTGGGAGGACAGCCTGGGATGTAGATATCCACGGGAAGGAATTTATCGACCCCGGCAACCACGTTATAACCCTCTTTAAAAGGACCACCACCTGAGGCACACGCGCCCATGGCAACCACATATTTAGGTTCCGGCATCTGGTTGTACAGGCGGACGATGGCCGGAATCATTTTTTTGGTCACGGTTCCAGACACGATCATCAGGTCACTTTGACGTGGAGTGGGGCGCATGACTTCCATTCCAAACCTGGCCAGGTCATACCGTGCCGTTTGAGCCACGATCATCTCAATGGCACAGCATGCCAGGCCGAACATGAGCGGCCATACAGAAGAACGCCTACCCCAGTTGTACAGGCGGTCAAGCGTGGTGATCGCCACCAAATTGGACATCTCCGCAGGGATTTCATAACCAGGGCTATTCAAGTTTTCATTTGTCATGGATGTTCTCCTCGAACCAATCTTGATAGATCGCATAAAGAATTTCGTCGTTTGCCATGGATGGATCGTCGTCAAACTCTTTGAGCTGAACGGTCCAGTCGAAGATCTGCTTCAAACTGAGACCTTGAAAATCGATATCCGGGTGTAAACGGCGCAGTTCCATGGCAATTGCGTAAGTCGACTCCCAAGTTAAGGACATCAAAAATTTGTATTCAGGACTACGTTGATTTTTTCGATAAATTACGACCAAGATTATAACAGTCATTTGGGAAGTGGGCTTGAATTATATAAATATATATTTGCATAATTAAGAAAGTGATTATAATCACATTTATGGCAGCCATTTTCTCTCGCCAGAAGGTTTTAGATCTTCTAAAACAAAGTTCACCTCTTTCTACCAGGCAAATTTCCCGGAAGTTGGCTATGACTGAGGCTAACGTCCGGCATCACCTTGCAGTTCTCGGCAGGGAGGGTCTTATAGATGTCCATGGGAGGTTAAAAAGACAGGGACGGGGCAGGCCGGAAAAATTATTCGGCCTAAATGACAGGATGCGCGGTGACAACCTTGACTTGCTTTCAAACAGCCTTATGGAAATATTGCTAACAAGCAGGAGTGATCATGAGGTGGAGAGATTCTTACGATCGCTCGGGCAAAGAATAAGATCGAAAATGGGCAGTATCGACCCCAGCCGACCTCCCTCGAGCCGATTGCACCATTTGATCGACAAGTTGAGTACAAATCACTATCAAGCGCGGTGGGAAGCCGGCGCCGAAGGCCCACAGGTTCTATTTGGCCGATGTCCATATGCATCAATCATCAGGCGCCATCCTGAACTTTGTAAAATGGATCAGTATCTGCTCGAGGATTTGGTAGGCGGGTTTGCCAGACAAACCGCCAAGATCGGTGAGCAACGGAGCCTGGTTTGTCGCTTTCAACTTTATGAATCGGTCTGATGGTAAATCTTTTTCATTCTTCAAACGTATATCATTAGGTGAGTCAACAAAACTTAACTAGAATAAATATCCGAATGGAGCTGCAGATATGAATACTCAACGACTAAAATTACGCCGATCCCGAAAGGATAGGATTGTGGCCGGTGTATGTGGAGGCCTGGCTGAATTCTTTGGCGTAAGTGTTTTCTGGTTCAGGCTGGCGTTTCTTATCGCCTTGATACCGGGCGGCATACCCGGACTGCTTGTGTACGGCTTGATGTGGATCATCGTCCCGAGCGAATAGGGTATCCGGTTAAAGTAAACCGAATTTTTTTGAAACCGCGAGGATGATCAGTTCATCCACAAGGTCCCGCAGAGAATTGGGTGCGGATGTATCCGAAAGATGGACCGTGTGTTTATCGGTGCTTCCTTGAATGGTCACCGTATATTGAAATTCCCGGCTGGTAGTAAGGGCGACCAGATTTTCCGGCAGGTTAAAAAAATGTGCGTTGATGACCAGGTCTTCGAGGTGCTGCGCGTCTTTATACGGTAATCCTTCGAAATCCAGGGTGAGGTCGACGTCAGGACCGAGTACTCCCCCCGTCCGTCTGAAAGCGATTCGGGTCATTAGGGCCATAACATTAAAGAATTTAAGCGTCTTGATTTGGACTTTCACTATACCCCCATTAGAACTTTACCAACAACCCCTACTCTGGTCTTACCCGGGTCCGGTCATTTTTCGGAGGTCCCCAAGTGCAGCGAGAATTTCATCCGGTTTGACCTTGGTGTTTTTATCCCGGTGGATGATCTCACCCCGTTCTGCTTTTTCCACGGCCAGGTTGACAATCGACATATTTTTTGCAACGGCTTCCTTAACAAGAGCAGCACCTTGTTCGTAACCGATGAGTGGGTTCAAAGCAGTAACGATGATGGCATTTCTCTCCAGCCATCCCGCAGCTTTTTCCCGGTTTGCTCGAATACCATGGACGGCTTTTGTAGAGAATGTCTGCATGGAAGATATCAATAGGTGCATCATCTCAAACAGTTCAAAGGCAATGACCGGCATCATCACGTTCAGTTCGAGTTGCCCGGCCTGGGCTGCCAGAGCGACAACCGAGTCACAACCAACGATATGCATCATGGTCATGCCCACCATTTCGGCCGACACAGGATTGACTTTCCCCGGCATGATGCTCGAGCCGGGTTGGAGGGGAGGCAGCTGAATTTCGTCCAGACCGGTCGCGGGTCCGGAAGTGAGCAGGCGAAGATCATTGGAAATGCGGATCATGGTCAACGCGACGGTCCGTAATGAAGCCGAGAAACCCACGGCATCCGCCATGGATTGCATAGACTCAAACAGATTTTCCGAACCGGATAATTTCAGTCGTGTGATTTGCGTTAATTTTTCGATCATTCTGGGGTGGTATTCTGGGTGAGCATTGAGCCCCGTTCCTACAGCCGTTCCGCCAATCCCCAATCTCCGCAGACCATCCGCAGCTGCTCGAATGCGATCTGCATCCCTTTGGACGCTTTTCGCGTAGCCACCAAACTCTTGACCCAACCGAATCGGAACGGCATCCTGCAAATGGGTGCGCCCCGATTTGAGGACGTCATCGAACTCTTTCGCCTTGTGGGAAAATTCAGATGAAAGATCTTCAAGTGCCTTAAGCAATTCGTCCAACCGCCATAGGCACCCTAACCGGATAGCAGTAGGAATCGCATCGTTGGTGGATTGCGACATGTTCACATGGTCATTTGGGTGAACACGATATTCACCAAGCTGGCCGCCCAGGATCTGAGTAGCCCGGTTGGCGATCACCTCATTCATGTTCATATTCTGGCTGGTGCCTGCTCCAGCCTGGAACGGGTCCACTACAAACTGATCGTTCCATTTTCCTGATGCCACCTCAGCGGCGGCAGCGATGATTGCATCCGCGACCGATTTATCCAATAATCCCAGATCACGATGGACTTCAGCAGCTGCCTGTTTAATCACTGCAAGGGACCAAATAAATGCTGGGCGAGGCTTTAG
>MGNL01000173.1 GCA_001796785.1 Chloroflexi bacterium RBG_16_51_16
ATGACCTTTATTAACTACCTTGGTATCGCCTGCCACCATTAATACCTTTGCAATCCGGCAGGCTTGTGCCATGGATTTAACGATGAGCCCCAATGTCTTCATTTCCAAACCTTCCTCAAGGATGAAGCCGCAGGAAAGAAATAAAGGTTTGGCTCCGCTCATGGCAAGGTCGTTCACTGTTCCGTTGACAGCGAGCTCACCAATATCCCCGCCAGGAAAGAATAATGGATTGATCACATAGGAATCGGTCGAGAATGCAAGCCGGCCAGCGGCTAGGTCAGATGGCAAAATCGTCGAATCACCCATCTGATCCAACAACTCATTCTTGAGATCCTGCGCGAACAGATGCGTAATGAGGTCGCTCATTAATTTTCCACCCCCCCCATGTCCCATGACAATTTTGGGATAGTTTTGTAAAGGGACTGGACAGGTCCAACCTTCAAACGAGGATGAATTCAAATTTCACCTGCAGGAGGGTAAAATGAACATAATTGTACTACGCTGGATTCTTGAATGATCCAGATGGATTCGATCAATTGGAGTGAACTATGAACCGACGGAACCGAATTCAACTCGCATTGGGAATGCTCCTTATTCTTCTTGGAATAGGATTTTTTGCAGACCGACAATTTCCGGAGATTCATGAGGTGTTCGCCAGATTCACCGTTTGGCCAGCAAACCTGGTGGGTATCGGCGCGCTTGTCCTGGTAATCGGATTATTTATGGGTGTACCGGGTATGGCAGTGCCTGCGACGATCATAGCCGGGATCGGAGGTATTTTTCTATACCAAAAAAGAATTGACGATTACGCTTCATGGTCGTACTTGTGGACATTAATACCAGGCCTTGTGGGTATTGGGTCTGGACTCGCTGGACTACTTGGTGAGAATCGGTTCTTCAATTTAAAACGTGGCTTACGATTGATTGTAATCAGCGGTGTATTATTCCTAGTGTTCGCTACCTGGTTTGGGGGTTTGGAGATATTCGGTTATATATTTCCAGCGATCTTGATCACCCTCATCGGTGTCTGGTTGATCATACGGACATTTCGGGTAAAGAAAAAAACCGAACCAGAAGATAATAATCCAGTTTAGACTTTGACCTTGGCTCTGATTTTTGCATTTTGAGTGTTTTCGCTGTCGAGAATTTGCCTGATCTGCAAGTTCGCGTCCTTCCATCTTTTGGAAACACTATGGGCTAACCTATCAAGCACGACCTCCCCGGTTTCGGGATATTTTTTGCAAATATCTCTTAACTCTTCGCCTTTAATCCTGATCGTTTCCAAACTTCCCTTGCTGATCACCGTGGTAGTGTAACTGGGATTGCCGATTACTGAAGACCATCCGCAGGCGCTGCCTTCGTGGAGTTGGGTTAAGGTCATCTCTGGCCCATCATAAGGTTTATAGCGGATAACCATGATGCCGTGCAAGATAATGTAAAGGTAAACAGCCGGATCACCCTGGTTAAATATTACCTGCCCTGGAGAACAATTGAAGAATTCAAAACGCGGTTTGAGGACTTCTAGGTGGACCGCTTCAATCCCATTAAAAATCGGCACAGAATTAAGCAATTCGAACATTTGTCTGATATTAATCCTGTGACCAGGTGAATTCCAGTATCAAAAATACCTTATTTACACAGACAAATATCCCCTCGATTTGGTTACATGCGTGGTTGCGTTATACTCCCCAAGGCTGATCAACGGATCCCTTCTGTAGGACTCTTGCCTTAATCAGAAATTCGATAAGCAATGTCCCATAAGCATTCGAAAAATTTTATCAGTTGGATATTCATTGGGGCCGGATTGATTGTTCTGGGTAGCGCATTATGGTTTGCCTTGGTCCCTGGAACCACCGCAACGAGATCCCAGACGGTCCCGGTTTCTACCGATTTTCCTGCACCTGACCTTTCCCTCTTCGATCTGGGTGGAGAACTCAATACCCTGGCATCTCTGAGAGGAAAAGTTGTATTGGTAAATTTATGGGCAACCTGGTGTCCTCCATGTAAAGCGGAGATGCCTGCATTGAACGAATATTTTTTGGAGAATAGTTCTAATGGATTTTTGATTGTCGGTATTAACGACGGCGAGCCAGAAGTGCTTGTCAGAAATTTCGTTGAAGACCTTCAACTGGAGTTTCTGATATGGTTGGATCCTGATTACAAGGCAGAAAAAGCATTTGGAACCATCAGCCTGCCCAGTAGTTATGTGATTGATAAGGTTGGTAGAGTCCGGCTGATGTGGTTTGGAGCAGTTGACTTGGGCACACTCGAAAAGTACGTATCCCCCATGATATTGGAGTGAAGATGGATATCAATATGACTTGGAAGAGTGGGCTGGCATTCGAAGGCATGGGTAATTCTGGATATCTCGTCCAATTGGATTCGGATAAATCAGTCGGTGGTAATGACAGCGCTGCCAGGCCGATGGAGTTGATCGCGCTGGGTTTGGCTGGATGCATGGCGATGGATATTATCTCGATCATGAAGAAAAAACAACAGCAGGTAACCGATTTTAATATCAAAGCTCATCTGGACCGGTCTGCGGATCATCCAAAAGTCTTCACAAATGCAGTCATTGAATTTATTTTGTACGGTCGAGATATCGTCCAGCAAGAGCTCGTTCGATCGATAGAATTGTCGGCAACAAAATACTGCCCAGCCCATTCCATGCTCAGCAAGGTATTTCCAATTCAACTTCGATATTCAGTATTTGATGAGTTTAAGCAGTTGAAAAGTTCAGGCGAATGGACTCAACCAATTGAATAGCAAATATACTATTCAGCCATCCCAAGCCAAATCTGGCTGTATTTATCCGAGCATTCGCAAGCAGTGACCGTCAACCCCCCTTTTGTCAATGTACCTAAATATGGTTGAGCTCCTCGGTGCGCGGCCCAACCATTTAAATCGAATCCGATGGGACCGTCCGCCAGGATCCATTCGCCATTATATTTCCGAGAAATATGAACATGCGTACCGGTTGAATGGCCGCTTTCGCACGAGGGATACCCGATAGGCTCTCCCCTGGACAGGGTCGCTCCGACGGGTGCGCGTCCAACTGCTGCGAGGTGAAGATAATAAATCACCCAACCGGTGCGTTCGTTACCATCCTTATCAAGATCGAGCGCCAACCCAGTTACGTCGGATCGCACCACCAGGCCATCGGCTAATGCGGTGGCGAAGTCAGACTCATGGGGTATAAAACAACCGGACCGATCTGATGGTGGGGCAAAATCAAGCGCGGCGAAGGGTTCACCAGAACCAAATCCCGTATGTGGCCCTCCTGTCAAAGTCCAAATGTGGTCGCCTTGAAATGGCAGACTCAGTTCGGGTTGTTGGAGGCTTCCGGGAAAAAGATTAGGGTTTCCTGTCCAGGGGTCTCCAAAAAGATCGGAATATGTCCTATAAATTCCCGAAGGACCTGTTGCAAAAGAATAGGTGATTCCTGAGTAGATTTTTGAAAAATAATATTGCATTGCCACCGATCCTGCGTTTTGCCAGGGATCGGGTCTGATCAAGCTGCCGTCGGGCAATTCGAACTCGGTCAATTGGCCTGAACGCCAGCTGTAATAACCATTATTCAAAGTATTGGCTGCCAGGACGAGTTGCAGATAAGGAGTGTCATAGTACAGCCTGGAGAATCCAAGGATTCTCTTGTAAGAAGGTGCCTGTGACTGAGATAAAGCTCCAGCCTGAAATTCCAAGATTGCCAAGAGCAGGCGGGGATTCACACTGTAAGTGGTCGCGAGGTAATCAATGATTTCTGCCCCAGATAGTTTAGCTCGCGAGCGTGTTGCTCCCAATTCTGAAGGAAAGTCATAATAAATGTTCAGCCAGCCTGGATAAGAAGCCACAAATGCAGGGGTATTGAAACCAACAACCTCTGGTCCATTGACAAACGCGGTATCAGGGAAAATTTTAAAAGAACTGCTCCATAAAGCACGATAATAGATAGGTATCATCATCGGCATGCCTGGCGGCATCGTTGTTGCATCCGGCGGGATGTCGGGATTGGAATCCATTATCTCCTCGAGACTGGTATTAAACCGTGCAGCCAGGGCGGGAAGTGTATCTCCGGATTGTGCGGTGTACTCCACCAACTCGCCGGGTTTGAAGTTTGGTCTGGTGGGGAGAGGTGTTAAAGCTTCCGCTGTAAATTCCGGGATAAAAACAGGATTGCCCGGAATAGGAGTCAGTCTTTTTGGTTGTGGTTCGTTTACCTTAGGAATGCAAGCCTGAATCGCTAGGCATACTAAAACGAGAGTTGATAAATTCCTATTAAGGGATGACTGTATTTTCTTGTTCTCCTGATTCTCGGAATATATTTGACCATTTTTCACCAACACTGGAAGCTACAACTACATCATCGCCTTTGACAAGTTTACCCTGGTAAGGCTGATCTGTTCCAATCGCCCGCCAACCGCTCAATACGAACGGAACGGGTCCGTCTGCAGAGATCCACTCACCGTTGTACTTCCTGGCGATATGGGTATGGGTCCCCTTCGAAACACCGCCCTCACAGGAAGCATGCCCGATGCGTGTGTCCACATCCACCCACGTGCCGAGCTTGATCCGATCCTTGGTGGCGATATGTAAATACATCAGGTTCCAACCAGTTTGTTCATGCCCGTCACCATCTGCATCGATCATAACGACACCATTTGCCGATCGGACGACAAGGCCGCTCATCGCAGCTACCACCCAAGTTGGTGTCACCTCGCAACCTCCGTGGGCAGTGGAGGGTCCAAAATCCAATGCGGCAAGGTTGATATCAACTGGAACGAACACTCCCAAGTCATCCCGTTCCTGGCCGATCCAGGCACCATGGGGACCGCTGATCAGATTCCATTCAACTTTCGGTTCAAAAGGTAGTACCATTGGCGGCTGACTCAATCCCGGGGGAAATATTGGATTGACGAGGTCGGCGCGCGTCCATGGATCACCGAACATTTCCGAATAAAGTGCCGGAAATCCAGAATGTTCGTCGATGATTTGAGACCATTTTGATTGGCTGTTCAATTTCGAGAAAAGATATTGAATTGCCACGGTTCCGGCGTTCAACTCGGGATCGATCCGTAATTGAGTACCATCTTCGAACTTCAAATGGGTTAATTTACCTGTGCGCCATCCATAATATCCGTGGAATAATTGAGTGATTGCCCAATTCATTTGTATGGTCAGACGACCTTTGGCTCGATAATCCTGATACCCCATTGGATAATCGGTTTGAATGGTGTTGACCGGTTGTCCTCTCACCCAACGGCTTTCATATTCAAGGAGTGCCAACAGCAACCGCGGGTTTACCGAATTATCGTACGATATCCGACGAATAGCTTCGTCCCCTTGCAGCCACCCAATTGATCCTACGTAATCTCGAAAGGTTGATAGATATCCATTTTGTTCGTTAATATAATCTGAAATATTAAAATCAAGCGAGGTTGCTGAAAAAATTAATTCGCTGTCAGGAAGGATCTGAATGTTAGGTGTGGTTGGTTCGTCTATTCTGTCAGGAATCACCAGGAGTGTCCCAGAGTCGATCATTCCATCCTGTGGAAGAGAAATGCTCGAAGTTATCTCAGATTCCTCAACTCCAAAGCGTATGGCAACACTTGATAAGGAATCGCCGCTTTGTGAGTAATATAGAACCGCTGAATCTTCCGAACTTGCGAGGGGAGTAATTTCCTGCAATGGCGGCTCAGGGAAAGGAGTTATGGATTCGATGGGAAGAGCTACTGTTGGAGGAATTAGCGTTTGAGTAGGGAGTGGTGTGGCTTGGATAGGGAGGGCTGGATAGGTATTGCTAAAGGAATTCCCCTGACCGGAGGCGAACGGTGTTGGGGTTAATGGTATACCCCACAAGCCTGGTGTTGGTGCGCATGCAGAGCTTCCTAGGATTCCTAGAATCAAAATGGAGATCGCTCTTGGATAACTTGTCGCTATTTTTTTCACTCTGTACATTTTTATCAATCACGACCGAATTACCGGGCGATTTGATTCGCCTCTAGCACACCATCCCAGGCTTCAACCATTTCCAAATCCCTCTTCAGATATCCATCGTATTCAATTCCGTTACCTTCAGATACCCAGCCATCCATTTCAAACGGTATGGCACCATCAGCTGGGATCCATTCACCGTTATATCGGCGGGCCAGATGGACATGAGTTCCATTAGCCAAACCTCCCTCACATGAAGGGTGTCCAATTCGATCTCCAGCATAAACGTATTGACTTGGCTCGACACGATTATCGCTATCGATATGCATATATAGTACTGTCCAACCGGTTTGTTCGTAACCATCATTGTCAAGATCTTGCAGGACAGCGCCATTGGTTGCGCGCAGGATCAATCCATCTACCACTGCGGTAACCCATGATTCACTCGGCAGGCAAGTGGAGGTGTCTCCCGGCGGAGCGAAATCCAGGGCCGCCCATCCCGACCCCGAATCCCAGCCTCCATGTGGACCTCCTGTGAAAGACCAAATTTCATCTACCTCAAACGGTAGATGCATGGTCGGTTGATCCAATTTCACGGGAAGAAGCGGTTCATAGGTATAGTTGAACGGATTTCCAAAAAGCACCCAATAGCTCAGGAATAAACCGACACCGCTAACATCCGTAGCCCACTTTTTACTATCATCGATATCGGCGAAGAAATTTTGCACCGCGGCAGTGCCGGCATTCAGGTTGGGGTTTGGTGTCGCATATTTTCCATCTGAGAAAGACCAGCCGGATAACCCATTAACCCGCCACAGGTAATAGCCACGATTTAACGTATTTGCCGCCCAGGTTAGCTGCAGGTATAAACCCGTCCGGAATGAATCGACCTTCCCCATGGGGAATAATACATCATCAGGTTCGGGATTAGTTACCCATTTACCTTGGTGCTCCAGGATCGAAAGCAGCAGCCTGGGATTGAGGGAATAGTTTTGGGCAACCCGCTCAACGATCTCTGATCCGGTGAGGACCTCACCATTTACATTTTCTGAGTAGGTCGATAAATAGCCGGGTTGACTCGCAATAAAATCTTGCATATCAAATAGTGCGTTCGATGGGCTGAAGACAAGCTCGGAATCAGGGATGATCTTAAATCCAGGGCCTTGGATACCGGGCTCAGGCGCAGGGATGATTAAGTCAGTGTTAACTTCAAGCGAACTCGGATCCAGAATGTTATTGGCTTCAATGAGGGTATCCAGATTTAATCCATAATATTCCGCGATCGCACCGAGTGTGTCTCCCGGACGGACTGTATAGTGTTCATCAGATCTTCGGGGTGTTGGTTGGATATGAGGTAGATCTGGGGTTGGTGTTTCTAACGGCTGGTTTGGATCTGCCGTGAGGCGAAGTGTTGGTTCAACCGGCACGCGGGTAGGAGTTGGTCCGCTTGGCGTGTTGGTCGGTTGGTAGGTTGAAATGACTTCGTTTTTGATCACTTGATTTTCGTTCGGAGCAATGGGTTCGAAAGGATCATAGGTTGCTTGAGGATAGGCAGTGATTTGAACAGGCATGCAAGCGCTGAGTATTATTGTAAAAATAATCATCAATAGAACGTGTATTCGCATTCGGATGATTTTACCAAACTTGGAAATATATCTCCGGTAAAAGTTTCGAACCGGATCATTCACGCGCGAGAACGCGTACGATGATGTGTGTCTACCGCTTGAATTAATTTTAATCGGATATCCCTGGTCGGGAAGGATAATAATGACCATCCAGTCATTAGAATGACCACCCAGGAATCTTCACTAAATATATGAATTGCAGTCGTATTTCGACTTTTCCAATACAAGTGTTGATTGATAATTTCATAATAACTATACCTTTATCGGGCGTCATGTAAATTTGGGTATCCATGATGAACTTCCAAAGAGCGCCATATAAAGAACCGGTCTCTCCATGACTATCTCGAAGAGACCAGCTCTTAGATTAAGTAAAGATGGATGTTCGGGCTATTCGGGTATGGATTCAACCTTTACTGCAGTTAATTTGTATTCAGGAATCTTTGCCACCGGATCAAGGAAATGACCGGTCAAGATATTGGCGGAGGATTCTGGAAAATGGAAATTAGCATAGATCATACCCTGTGGAACCCGGTCGGTTACCCAGGCTTTAGCCTGGATGCTGCCGCGGCGGGAGGCGATCCGTAATCTATGGTTACCATTGACCCCCAATTTTTCCGCGTCCAGTGGATTTATTTCCACCAATGCTTCTCCGTAGATTTTCATTAATGCTTTTGCACGGCGGGTCAGCTCTCCACCATGCCAATGGTAGAGTACCCGCCCTGTGCTTAGAAGCATTGGAAACTCATCATTGGGTAATTCAGCTGGTGGGATATGCTCTACTGAAGCGAATCGCCCCAGACCTCGCGTAAATTGTTTCGTATGCAATATCGGAGTGCCCGGGTGGTCTGGAGCAGGGCAAGGCCACTGCAATCGATCGCCTTTCTCGAGCCGCTCATGGGTAATCCCCGCATATGAGGGAGTCAACGCGTTGATCTCACTCATGATCTGGTTTGTATTTTCGTAATTCCAGTTCGCATACTTCGCTGTCGCATTTATCCGCTCAGGAGCAGCGTTTATGATGCGCATAGCCAAAAGTGCAATGATCTCCCAATCGGGTTTAGCCTCACCTATCGGTCTGATCGCCTGCCTGACCATCTGGACTCGCCGCTCGGTATTTGTAAATGTACCTGACTTCTCCGCGAAAGAAACACCAGGTAGCAAGATATCTGCATATTCGGCAGTTTCCGTGGGGAAGATGTCCTGAAGGATAAGCAGGTCGACGTTCTCAAGGCATTTTTTTACCTGTGTTGTATCCGGATCAGTCATGACAGGATTTTCACCGAGTATGTAAAGCGCCTGAATCTTGTCCTTCAAAATCGATGGGATCATTTCCGTGACCGTCATCCCGATCTCATCTGGTAGATGGACGGAAAACCTTTGAAGGACGAAATCTTTCGCTTCCATCCTGGTCGTGCTAGATTTCTCCAAACCCCAGGCAGTTGCGAATTTTTCCCGGATCGTGTCATCCTGTACCGCCTGATAACCGGGGAATACGTTTGGAAGACCACCCATGTCACACGCGCCTTGGACATTATTTTGGCCACGCAAAGGATTGACACCCCCTCCTGGAACCCCCATATTCCCGAGCAGCATTTGTAAATTAGCCAAGTCCATGACATTGTTGACGCCGACCACATGCTGGGTGATACCCATAGCCCAGATAACTGACGCCGGTTTATGCTCGGTGAGCAATTCAACGGCCTGGTACAGGTGCTCGACTGGAACACCTGTGATAGCGCTAACTTTTTCAGGCGTGTACTGCATTACACCTTGTTTGAAATCTTCGAAATCTTCCGTTCTCTGCTTGATGAACTTTTTATCCTCCAAACCTTTTTCGAGGATGAGATACATCAAGCCATTCAGCAGTGCAATGTCCGTACCGGGTTTTTGTTGAATATGGAGGTTCGCAAATTCAACAAGGTCGATCTTGCGCGGATCAGCAACGATAAGTTTGGCGCCTCTGAATCTTACAGCCCTCCGGATCATGGTACCGAAGACGGGATGCTGTTCCGTCGTGTTTGACCCGATGACAAAGAAAAGCGCTGAATTACGGGCCAAATCATCCATACTGTTGGACATTGCACCTGATCCGAAAGATGATGCGAGACCGGCAACTGTACTCGCGTGGCACAACCTGGCACAGTGATCAATATTATTCGTACCGATCACTTGTCGGGCAAATTTATTCATCAGGTAATTTTCTTCATTGAGACACTTCGCCGAGGTCAAGATTCCGATACTATCCGCCCCCTTCGTATCCCGGGTAGTCCTTAATTTATCCGCAGCTATGTCCAGGGCCGTATCCCAATCCGTTTCAACCCATTCCATCTTTGGATTCTTTTTACGGTCCTTGAGATTGATCTCCTGTTTGGCATCCCCATCTAATAAATAACGACGAACCCTTGGCTTCATTAAACGATCCGGGTGCTGAATATAATCATATCCATAGCGACCCTTTACGCATAAGGCCATGCCATTAACTGGCGCGTCGGGATTCGAGGTAACACCAATAATTTTGCCGCGTCTCACAACCAGGTCGAATTGGCAGCCCACTCCACAATAAGCGCAGGTGGTTGTGATTTTTCGAATCTGGTGGGCACGCGCCATGCCCATGCCGTAATTCAATTTATTGGATAATGCTCCAGTCGGGCAGTAGGCTACACACTGACCGCAGGATTCACAGCGTGCCTCGAGCAATTGAGTTCCAGCACCGGCTGAAATTTCTTCGGCGAATCCCCTCTGGGCGATTCCCCACACATTTCGCACCTGGATCTCTGCACAAGCTGCCACGCATCGCCGGCAGAGAATACATTTGTTTAGATCCACTCTAATGAATGGATTTGGATCACTATCGGGTAGGTAACGCGTACCTTTGAATCCCCAAACAGGCGGTTCTACTTGATAATCATAAGCGAGGTCTTGAACCTCGCATTCCCCGCTGACATCACAGGTCGAACAAAAAGCGGGGTGGTTTGCCAGCATGAATTCAAGCGACTGCTTCCTGGATTGAATGACCTTATCACTATGTGTGAATATCTCCATCCCATCCGTTGCCTGCGTTACACACGCCGCCTGGAGGAAGCGGTTGCCCTTTACCTCGACGACACACATACGGCAGTTTCCCGAAGGGGAAAGATCCTTGTGATAACAAAGAGTTGGGATATCGATATCGTGCTGCCGGGCTGCGTCAAGGATTGTTTGAGTGGTTGTGGTTTTAATCGTTTTGCCGTCAATGATGAATTCCATAATCATGACCTAACCCTTTCTTCACCACGGACAAACGCTTCGCCAAAATTTTTCAGAGCGGAATTGATAGGAATGGAAACAGACTGGCCAAGTCCGCAGAAGGAACTGGCAAGTAATTGGTCAGAAATCGACCTTAATTCCGCAACGGTACCGGTTTTACCGTCGTTGCCAGCCATGCCTTTCAGGATTTCGAAGGCGCGCCAGGTTCCTACTCGGCAGGGTGTGCATTTACCACAAGATTCTGAAGAAAAGAAATGCAGGAGTTCGCGTAACAACGCTACGGGCGATACACTTTGATCGCAGATCAGAAATGATCCCGCACCAATGGAAATACCTTTTTGAGCGGAACCATAATCGAGAGGGATGTCGAGTTGATTTTCATTCACAATTGTGCCGGCTGCACCACCGGAAAGTGCTATTTGAAATTTGGAACCATCAAGCATTCCACCACCGAAACCTTCGATCACCTGTCTCAAGGTGATACCAAAGGGTGCCTCGAAGAGCCCTGGTGTTTTTACCCGTCCCAACACCATATATAATTTTGTACCGGGGGTTGTGTAATTAGATAAGGAGCGCCACCATTCTTCGCCATTTCTCACAATTGGAGGGACAGCACTTAACGTCTCGACATTATTAACCGCGGTTGGCTGTCCGCGAAAACCATAGCTGGGTGGGTAGGGCGGCCTAATTCTGGGCTCGCCACGTTTACCTTCAAGCGATTCAATTAAGGCTGTTTCTTCGCCACAGATATACGCTCCGGCTCCCCGATGGATATGTATATTGAAATTGAATTCACTTCCTAGAATTCTCTCTCCCAGGAAGCTTTTCTGTTGAGCAAGCTCGATAGCGCGTTCCAGGCGGGCAGCTTGTGGTTCATATTCCCCGCGGATGTAGATCCAGGCCTCCGAAGCCCCGCATGCATAACCTGCAATCAATATCCCTTCCAATAGTTGGTGAGGATTCGAATCGATCAAGACCCGGTCCTTGAAAATAAGAGGTTCTGACTCGTCGGCATTGCATAGAATATATTTTGGTGTTCGTTTTGCACCGGCTACGAACTGCCACTTCCTGCCAACCGGAAAACCAGCTCCTCCTCGACCTTGCAACCCTGATTTTTCTATTAACTCAATCACCGCTTCAGGTTTTTGACTGAGGGTTTTACGCAACCCTTCATAAGCCCCATATTTCAACGCGGATTCGATCGAATCGGGATCGAGGTTTGCAATGTTCGCCAGAAGTACGCGGGTTTCACCGGAACGAGGCGACGAATAATCTGCTGAAGTGCCCCGCCATCCTTGATGGACTTTTTTTCCATCCTCCGGGAAAACCGGGCCTGCTTGTTCATCATTCATAAGAACGGCCGGAGCTCGATCACATAATCCGAGACAGGAAGTCCTTTCCACAGACCAACCCGTGGAATTTTTTTCCAAGGCTTCCCTGGTTTTTGCGGACTCATTCATCCAGCAAACCGGTCCGTCGCATACCCGCATGATATTTTTTCGTTCCACTTGAGAGAGCATCGAATAGAACGTTGAGACTCCGTAAACATGACTGGAAGCCATATCAAGAGCCTGGGCGGTTCCCGTAATGAATTCTTCTGAGAGCGCACCGTGTGTTCGCTGTAGGTCTGTCAGTATTTCAAGCAAGGATTCGTGATTGTTGCCGTGCTTGACTGCCAGCTCGAGAATTTCAGCAGATACGGAGTTGTGGGCTGCCAAATTTTTCGTCATAGATCCTCAAATAGTGCGAATGGTTAAGCGGACCGAAAGACGCGACAAAGCTGAGGTCCAGAATAATTATCTCCAAACCTCACATCCTTTGGCAGTTACTTTTACCCTGTTTTCGGGCGAATTTTATCCTTGTTGTAGCTCCATTGTTATCCCCCTACCCGCTCGGGGCAGGAATAAACATTAAATCTATGCCTACGAGCGTACCCGATCAAAGTTATACCATACTTTTCAGCCATTTCGATCGATAAGGAGCTGGGGGATGTGCGTGAAATAAGAATGGTAGATCGAAGCCGTGCTGCTTTCTGCAACATTTCCGAGCTGATCCGGCCGGTTGTGATCAAAATTCTTGTTTCTGGCCAGATTTGTTTCATCAGGCACAGGCCAGCTATCTTGTCTAATGTATTGTGCCTTCCTATGTCTTCTGCTGAGAGTAGGATCCGCTTACCGTCACTTAGTGCGGATGTATGCACTCCACCTGTTTCGCGGTAAAGCGTTTGGGATTCAAAAAGCTGTTCCACCAAGTCACCGATTTGATCAGGAGGCAGTATGGGTCCAACTTCAGAAAATGAGATGTCTGATTTTGCCAGGCTATCCACTGCGGTCATGCCTCCTGAACAACCTGACGTTCGTCTCCAAGAGCTGGGTTGTTCCACCTCGTGCTTCAACCATACATCGACATTGTCCCCATGCTCGCATACCCTCACATCCGCAACCTCGTCGAAATTGTCAATCACCGATTCGTTATATAGAAAGCCGACAGCCATTGCCTCGGATTCGACTGGTGTACACATGAAAGTTAACCATACTTTGCCGTTGACAGTCACAGCGACGGGGGTTTCGACTATGGTCTCTGCGTCATGAGCTTCCCATTTATTAAACTCAAATTGCTTGAAAATAATCGCTTTTCTTGGGGAGATCATATTTTCTCCATACACCGATTAAAGTCACTTTAATACAAGGAGATCAACATTGACTTACGATTTACAACAGACTTGGAAGCCTTAGGATTTGTTGCGAATTACAATGACACGGAACTCTCCGAATTTTTCCTCAATGTATCGCAATAAGGTATAAATGAGCAGGGAAGCGCCTATTAATTCAAGTGACTCTTCCAAACTCGAATATGCAGCGAAAGTGAAATTTCTAAGTCCAATG